>NZ_OY776576.1 GCF_963675815.1 uncultured Desulfuromusa sp. | reverse complement strand
CACCACCAGCTACGGTTACGACGATCTCTATCAACTCACCAGTGCCGGACCACCCCGAGACCACAACACTCACTGATGAAACCTACAACTACGACAGCAACGGCAACCGCATCAGCGACAGCAGCGTCCACCGGACCCATCAGCTATAACCCAAACAACGAACTCACCAGTCACAGCACTGTCAGCTACGAATACGACAACAACGGCAACACCACGAAAAAGACCGAAGGGACTGGCTCCCAAGGGGTGCCTGTCCCCCTCGTTACCACTTACCACTACAACGCCAAAAACCGCCTCACTCAAGTCGACCTGCCGGATGGCCGTACCGCGACCTACAGTTATGACCCCTTTGGGAGAAGAATCAGCAAGACAATAGGGGACGACAACCACTTACTATCTCTATGCCGATGAAGGGTTGATTGGTGAGTACAGTAATACCGGCAGTTGGCAGAAGAGTTACGGTTGGCAACCCAACGGAATGTGGGGAACGAATCCCCTTTACCAACGTAATAGCACCGGCGTCTACTACTATCACAATGATCATCTGGGGACGCCGCAGCGACTGACTAGTGCCACGACCGGGGAGATTGTCTGGAGTGCCGGATATCAAGCCTTCGGGCAAGCGACGGTTGATCCGCTGTCTACGGTGGAAAACAACCTGCGGTTTCCGGGGCAATACTATGACCAGGAAACCAACCTCCACTATAACTGGCATCGGACATATGATCCGGGGACGGGACGGTATACGCAGGTTGATCCGATTGGGTTTATAGGAGGGATTAATCTGTATGTGTATATCCATGGGGATCCTCTGGATGGGATAGATCCTTGGGGTCTATTTTCGTTAGGAGATGCAAGGGATAGCCTCAGGAAAAAAGGGATTTCTCGCGAAGGTAAGGGGATGTGGAAGGGAAGTTATTATACTAATTCACAAGTCTTTAATGAATGGTTTGGATTGGAAAAATTGGATCAGTCTTGGTTAGGCAATTTACCTGAATGCCCCTGTAAGAAAGAATGTTTAGATGAATCTGAATGGGAGGAACCAACGACAAATCTTCATGGATATCACGTTGGAGCAACAGAATGTGTGAGATCTAAGCCGGTAGGAGGGCATGCAAATCAATGTTGCTATGACTCTTCTGGAGATTTAATTACGCACGGCTCTGGCAGCGGTTCAGCAGATTATGCACCAGGGGCTATTCCGACTTTTTTTAAACATAAAGGTCACGATATGGACCCGGCTGATTTAGCATCGAAGTTAGATGGCGGAACGTGGGGATCTTACAGTGAAAGATACCTTGAAGTAAGGCCACAAGTGGGAAGTGGGAAGTGCACGAAGAATCCTTAGTTAGAGAGTAATTATGATAAGAAGTTACAATATATTATTTTTTTTAATTTCTGTTGCGTGGGTTATTTTAAGTACGTTCCTGATTATGATTTATGCAACGGGCAAGCTGGGACCGACTCCGTTATTTTTGCCAACAATTCTAGCAGGAGTGTCCCTTATTGGTATCGCTATAGGCATAATATTGTGGGTTTGTTCTAAAAGGATAAAAATGATAACAGCAATAATATCTCTTATCTTATATGGGGTATCATTTGTCATTCAGTTAAAAGCTTTTGCTGGGATTTTATATGTTTCATGAATTCTTAAAAACTTTAAATGCAGTATTAAACAGGGGCAGGCATCATCTAATGGAAAACAAAAACAATAAAGAAACTATAAAGGGGACAGAAACTAAAAACAATAAAGGGGACAGGCTGAAAGCGCCGATAAAAGTCGACATGGATCGAGGGGTGAAAGTCCCCTACATGGTAAAGGCTAGCGACCAGCCGTGACCCCGAGTCATGCGTCGGCTTCTCGTAAGGGAGGCGGCGAAGCGTTGACAGGGGGCGGGTAGGCTGGGCTGTTGAGCTCCGAAATCACCTTAACCGGGTTGTTGACCTCGTAGCCTGATGGGGAAGACAGCACGAAACGTTGCGTAAATCGCGAGTGGCATTACGGACCCGTGCCATTGCGCTGAGCGTGACAGGCAGCTTTTGAACTGCAAAAAATAGCCGATCCCCAATGGGGAATAAGTTTTTAAAGGCATGGGACGCGGATAAATACTGGTTGGACGGATAAAAGCGGATTTAAAGGCAAAGTCAAAATCGGTTTATGGGTTTTAAATCCGTGTCATCAGATTTGATCCGTGTCCAAGGGTTTTTGGTTTAAAACATTAACCGGTCTTGGCTTTAATTGCAGAAAAGGAGGGGGATACATTGAATCTATACGCAAACAACATCGGGACTATCCCTTGTGATCCCTCCGGCACCATCACATACGACGAACTGAACCGTAAAACCGGCGAAACCATCAACTATGGCACCTTCAGCAAAAACTATAGCTACAGCTACGATCATCGCGGCAACAAAAGCACTTACACCGACGCCGAAGGGATCCAGCACAACTACCAGTACCAAAAGAACGACCACTTAAGCCAAATCAGCTTCGACGGCCAAGCCATTGACCTCGTTTACGATAAAACCCGGCTGCAACAGCTTAACTACCCCAATGGCACCAGCACCGCTTACAGCTACAACGAAAACGGCTGGCTGACCGGCATCCAGACCCAAAAGGACGCCACCATCCTGTTACAGTGCGACTACCAGTTTGACCCCGTCGGCAACATCGAACAACAGAACACCCAAGTCGGCGCCACCCTCTACAGCTACGACCCCTTCGGCCGACGGATCAAAAAGCAGGTCGGCAACGTGGTCACCTTGTACCTCTACAGCGACGAAGGGCTGATTGGCGAATACAGCAGCAGCGGCAGTTGGCAGAAAAGCTATGGTTGGAGACCCAACAGCCTGTGGGGAACCAACCCCCTCTATATGCGCGATAACACAGGACTCTACTATTATCATAACGATCATCTCGGCACCCCACAGCGGCTCACAAATGCTACAACTGGTGAGATCGCCTGGAGTGCCGGATACCAAGCCTTTGGGAAAGCGACCGTCGATCCGCTGTCGACCGTGGAGAATAATCTGCGGTTTCCGGGGCAATACTACGACCAAGAAACCAAACTGCATTATAATTGGAATCGGACTTATGATCCGGGGACGGGACGGTATACGCAGGTTGATCCGATTGGGTTTGAGGGTGGTATTAATCTTTTTGCTTACACTGAAAGCAATCCAATTACCTTTATAGACTCTGAGGGCTTAGCATATTTTTCCTATCGTCCCCTTGGTGGCATTGGTGGCATTGGTGGCATATTTGGAGTAGTGGGCAATCGAAATGATGATCGTTTAAACACTGTGGTAGGCCATGAGCAACTATTCTTCCAAGATGGTAAAAATGACCCCAATGTTGGTTTTTTTGATAATGGAACCGTAAAGACTGAACCTAATCCGAAAGGATATGAACCTTCTCATGACTCTGGTTGGAATGATTGTGTCATGAGGGAAGCGGTAAAACGTGTACCAAAACATAGATATAAGCTTCTTTGGGAGCACGGCACAAACTACAAGTATAATTGTCAAGATTGGGCTGACGAAGTCAGAAGGACGTATCGAAAATTAATACAAGACTCCGCTATTATTCAACGATGCAAACCAAGTTGCAGTGAGATGAACAAATGATTAAATTATTTTTTATTTTTTTAGGAGTTGGTGTAATTGTTTTTTTACTTGCTTTCAAAATATCTTTAAAAAACAGGCTGCTGATTTCTTTTTTGTGCGCTTTTATACCCTTAATTATCTCGTTTATAATCATTATGTATTCAGGCGATAAACCCGCCAAGGGTGCTGTTGAATATAAGGGGCCGCAGGATAGTATTGAGAAAAAAGACAGGAAACAATAAAGGGGATAGGCTGAAAGCGCCGATAAAAGTCGGCATGGATCGAGGGGTGAAAGTCTCCTACATGGTAAAGGCTAGCGACCAGCCGTGACCCCGAGTCATGCGTCGGCTTCTCGTAAGGGAGGCGGCGAAGCGTTGACAGGGGGCGGGTAGGCCGGGCTGTTGAGCTCCGAAATCACCTTAACCGGGTTGTTAACCTCGTAGCCTGATGGGGAAGACAGCACGAAACGTTGCGTAAATCGCGAGTGGCGTTTTGGACCCGTGCCATTGCTCTGAGTTTGACAGGCAACTTTTGAACTACAAAAAATAGTCGGTCCCCAATGAGGAATAAGTTTTTAAAGGCATGGGACGCGGATAAATACTGATTGGACGGATCAAGGCGGATTTAAAGGCAAAGTCCAAAGCG
Organism: uncultured Desulfuromusa sp.; assembly: GCF_963675815.1. Classification (NCBI taxonomy): domain Bacteria; kingdom Pseudomonadati; phylum Thermodesulfobacteriota; class Desulfuromonadia; order Desulfuromonadales; family Geopsychrobacteraceae; genus Desulfuromusa; species uncultured Desulfuromusa sp. Next base: position 314,950 of record NZ_OY776576.1, on the reverse strand, counting down.
GTATGTAAGGTTTTAAATCCGTGTCATCAGATTTGATCCGTGTCCAAAGGTTTTTTGGTTTTAAAGGCTTTAGCACACGGATAAACACGGATTGGACGGATCAAAGCGGATTAAGATCAAAAGCAAAACTCGTTTTTTTGGTTGAGGCTTTAAATCAGCGTAAATCAGATTTGATCCGTGTCCAAGGTTTTTTGGTTTTAAATATTAACCGGTCTTGGCTTTAATTGCAGAAAGGAGGGGGATACATTGAATCTATACAAAAACAACATCGGGCCTATCCCCTGTAATTTCTCCGGCACCACCAGCTACGAATACGACAACAACGGCAATACCACGAAAAAGACCGAAGGGACCGGCTCCCAAGGGGTGCCTGTCCCCCTCGTCACCACTTACCACTACAACGCCAAGAATCGCTTCAGTCAAGCCGACCTGCCGGATGGCCGCACCGCGACCTACAGTTATGATCCCTTTGGACGGCATGTGAGTAAGACGGTCGAGACCACAACCACTTACTATCTCTATGCGGATGAAGGGTTGATTGGTGAGTACAGTAATACCGGCAGTTGGCAGAAAAGCTATGGTTGGAAACCGAATGGTCTATGGTTGGAATCGGACTTATGATCCGGGGACGGGACGGTATACGCAGATTGATCCCATTGGGTTTGCTGGGGGGATGAATTCTTATGCTTATTCTAGGTTGAACCCAATACTTTTCTTGGATTAGTCTGGCTTGTTTTGTAAGCACGTACTCGTAAAGGCTGAACCGGAGACATTGAAATCTTGGTGGTCTGAACCAGAGGGCGATAGATGGTTGGCGATATTGAAAGCTTCAGCTATTGCAACTGTAACCATTAGGGGCCGCGTAACTCCTACAAGCGGAGAACCTACAGTAGTAAAGTATACAGAAGTGAGCAAGCATTGGGAAACAAGGGTTGACAGAAAGCGATGGTGGTATATCTGCTATGATGATTGTACAAAGAAGGAAACGGGAAGGACACCAACTGATTTCTATGATAAAGAAAATAATAAGCCTTATGACGTAGTTGTTGGTGATTATACCTATCATGGTGAAATTGTTGTTATTCCTGGCAGTGGTGGACAGTCAATACCTGCAGAAGAGTTTAAATATGATTTCTAAAGTCAAATATATAGCACTTGCTTTGTTCTTTATTACATTGCTGGTATTTTTCATTAACAGATTTGTTGTTTTAGCTCATGTTTTATCTTTTTCAGATGCTGGATCTAGATGTGAGGATATTTGTACACGCTTCATTTACTCTATGCCTGTAGATAAAGTTGAGAATGCTATTTTAGAAGATCTTAGGTTAGGAAAGAGGAAATATTTAATAAACCAGTATATTCGGATTGGGAGTGTTTTCGGTATCGAAAGATTAAATCGTCATTTTCTAAATATTTATGTCAAATATGAGTCAATTGATGGCTATGACTTGATGAAGTATAACCTTATTACAGCAATTGGAGTGATTGGGATTTTAGATAATGTTAATTTTCTTGGCGAGAGAATTGATGGTTTGAGTGGGGATGGTTTAAGAGACAATAAATATGAAATAGCAAGATCTTTATTTTTACTAGGAAGCAACAATAACAAGTATTTAAATTCACAGAATTTCACTATTACAAATGAATTGCGAGAGGTTCGCAACGCTGTAAGAGAATCTATCGGGAGGGAAAGGACGTTTGATGAAAAAATGATAATAGATCAAATCTATCGGCCTCCAAAAGGTTGGAAATCTTAAGCGGAAACAATAAAGGGTACAGGCTGTGGTGGACCTGAGGGGTCGGGGTCAGAGGGGTCGCGTCTACACATTTCACGGAATGTAGACATAGCCGTAGTTAACAGCGACACATAGTCGGGAAATCGAAAGCAAAGGAAAAATCTAGGAGGGGACGTGGTAACAGTTTTACGGGGAAAAGTTGAGATCAAACAGGTTGGTAGCAACCGCAATGCTGCCGTTTGTCTGATCAGCGACAACAGCAACCTGCTCACCTGGGACAACGGCAGCATCAGCGGTACCCTCGTTTACGGCGAACTGAACCGCAAAACCCAAGAAACCATCAACTACGGCCCCTTCAGCAAAAGCACCAGCTATAGCTACGACTGGCGCGGCAACAAAAACACTTACACCGACGCCGAAGGGATCCTCCATAGCTACGAATACCTGAAGAACAACCGCTTAAGCAAGATCAGCTTCGACGGCCAGGCCATCGACCTGATGATTGATAAAACCCGGATCAGCAAAATCAACTACGGCAACGGCACCAACAGCGACTACGGCTACAACGAAAACGGCTGGCTGAGCCGCATCGACACCCAAAACGGCACCACCATCATCCAGGCCCGAGACTATCAGTTTGACCCTAGCGGCAATATCAACCAGATTGGCGCCCTCGCCGGCACCACCAGCTACGGTTACGACGATCTCTATCAACTCACCAGTGCCGACCATCCCGACAGCAGCGGCCTGGCAGATGAAGCCTACAGTTACGACCAGGTCGGCAACCGCTTGACCAGCAGCACCACCCCCGGCAGCTGGAGTCACAACCAGAACAACGAACTGCTCGACAGCAGCGCCGCCACCTATACCTACGACAGCAACGGCAACACCACCCAAAAGACCGAAGGGGGCCAGATCACCCGCTACCAGTACAACAGCCGCAACCGCCTCTCCCGCGTCATCCTGGCCGACGGAAGAGTTGCCGATTACAGCTACGACCCCTTCGGCCGCCGGATCAAAAAACAGGTCGGCAGCATCATCACCTGGTACCTCTATGCCGACGAAGGGGTGATTGGCGAATACAGTAATACCGGCAGTTGGCAGAAGAGTTATGGTTGGCAACCCAACAGCCTGTGGGGCACCGATCCCCTCTATATGCGGGATAGCACAGGACTCTACTATTATCACAATGATCATCTCGGCACCCCACAGCGGCTCACAAATGCCACAACCGGAGAGATTGTCTGGAGTGCAAACTACGCCGCCTTCGGTAAGGCCACTATTGATCCGCTGTCGACTGTGGAGAATAACCTGAGGTTTCCGGGGCAATACTACGACCAGGAAACCGACCTCCATTATAACTGGCATCGGACTTATGATCCGGGGACGGGGCGGTATACACAGGTTGATCCGATTGGGTTGATGGGGGGGATTAACTTTTTTGACTATACAGGGGATGATCCAATAAATTATATAGATGAAATGGGGTTGTTCAGGTTTAGCAAAGCAGCCCTTAGCGGCACTCCACCTGGGAGCAGGAATTTGCTGCCGAGCTTAGGAGGTGCTGGGATGGCTCTTAATATTATGCTGGACCTGGTGAATCTGGGACCTTACCATGAACATGGTTTTTATGAGGATGGGACACATGATGATGTTGGCTATTTTGGTCCTGATTCACAAGGTAATCCGAGAGGTGTGATGGGAGGGGAGTGCTCGGATGATTATTCTATCTCTCCGTGGCAGTATGACGATCAGATAATTAGAAAGGCCGCTCAGAATGTCAATAATACGGGTCAGTTTGACCCCGCAGACTATGTTTTGTGGAGTAACAATTGCCAAGATTATTCATCAGCGTTAAGAGACGAATATAAAAAGTTGGGTGGGAAGGTTAAATACCGTCCTTTTGGGAGAAGAAATGCTTTTTAATTACAAAGAAAAAAGAACGACAATCTTATCCTTTGCTCTAGGCCTAACTTTGATTTTATTTTGTTTTATTAAAATTATAGGGGGGTACTGGCCTTTTCCTGAAATAATGAGAAAAATATATTATCAAAACAAGCATGAGAAAAACAAAATTAATAGTATTGTCTTAGACAGAGCCTTTAAGTTCAATTGCACTGGTTATGAGAAGAAATATATTTTGCGTAGTAATTATCCATTAGCTCATAATCTGAACATTATCTTTCGTGATAGAAGCCATAAACTGTCTGACCTAGCTGGGTTGAAGATAAAGGTTGAAATATTTGATAGCAATAACAAGCTATACTCTGGGATTTCATCAGACTTAATGCCTCTTTATATAAATGAAAATTTTGGAAAAAATATGTTTTTATATGGTGTAAACATTATACAGATTCCATTCAATTTCAATGGTCGTTTATTTCGGGGAACTAACCTTACCCTTACGGTTTTAAGCTCACCAATTGGGTCAGACATTTGTCAAGATGAGGCAGAGCTTCACCTATTTCCCAATATTTCCATCGAATGAACGAGAAACAATAAAGGGAACAGGCTGAAAGCGCCGATAAAAGTCGGCATGGATCGAGGGGTGAAAGTCCCCTACATGGTAAAGGCTAGCGACCAGCCATGACCCCGAGTCATGCGTCGGCTTCTCGTAAGGGAGGCGGCGAAGCGTTGACAGGGGGCGGGTAGGCCGGGCTATTGAGCTCCGAAATCACCTTAACCGGGTTGTTGACCTCGTAGCCTGATGGGGAAAACAGCACGAAACGTTGCGTAAATCGCGAGTGGCGTTTCGGACCCGTGCCATTGCTCTGAGTGTGACAGGCAACTTTTGAACTACAAAAAATAGTCGGTCCCCAATGAGGAATAAGTTTTTAAAGGCATGGGACGCGGATAAATACTGATTGGACGGATAAAGGCGGATTTAAAGGCAAAGTCAAAATCGGTTTATGGGTTTTAAATCCGCGTCATCAGATTTGATCCGTGTTCAAGGGGTTTTTGGTTTTTAAATATTAACCGGTCTTGGCTTTCATTGCAGAAAGGAGGGGGATACATTGAATCTATACAAAAACAACATCGGGACTATCCCTTGTAATTTCTCCGGCACCACCAGCTACGAATACGACAACAACGGCAACACCACGAAAAAGACCGAAGGGACTGGCTCCTAAGGGGTGCCTGTCCCCCTCGTCACCACCTACCACTACAACGCCAAAAATCGCCTCAGTCAAGTCGACCTGCCGGATGGCCGCACCGACACCTACAGTTATGATCCCTTCGGCAGAAGAATCAGCAAGACAATAGGGACGACAACCACTTACTATCTTTATGCCGACGAAGGGTTGATTGGCGAATACAGCAATACCGGCAGTTGGCAGAAAAGTTACGGTTGGCAACCCGACAGTCTATGGGGGACGAATCCCCTCTATATGCGCGACAACACAGGACTCTACTTCTATCACAATGATCATCTGGGGACGCCGCAGCGGTTAACCAATGCTACGACCGGAGAGATCGCCTGGAGTGCAAACTACGCCGCCTTCGGAAAAGCCAACATAGATCCGCTGTCCACTGTGGAGAACAACCTGCGGTTTCCGGGGCAGTATTATGATGCGGAAACCGATCTCCACTACAACTGGAATCGGACTTATGATCCGGGGACAGGACGGTATACTCAGGTTGATCCTGTTGGGTTTGCTGGTGGGATAAATTTGTATGCGTACGTTGGTGGGGATCCAATTAATGCAATTGATTTCATGGGGTTAACTCGAAAATGCCCTTTAAAAAGGAAGGTGTTCAGGCTGAGGCAAACCATTGGAGGCCTTATCCAGGGAACCCGGCTCGTTATCATTGTGGTTTTGATGGTTATTTAGAAGTACGAGAGGAAAAGTGTGATGATAGGCCAACCGCTGAATGCTTTTATGATAAATCAGGTGCTTTAGTAGATGAGAGTCATCCATATAAGGGATGTAGAGGTACTGCTGACGAATATCCTGTGCCAAGTGATTGGTGGAATCACCTAGAAACAGTTTATAAACATATGAGAAAAGACAAAGGTGGGCCGAATGGGCCTAGTGATGTTGCCGATGATTTAGGCGAAGAAGCCTATCAAGAGTCTAGAAGATATTTTAGAGAAAATCCGACTTACAGAACCTATCCCGGAGGGCGAGGTCGCAATAGAAGGGTGAGAGTTAGATAAAGATGGAGATTAAATTGAACACATTTTACATTTTGTTGAAAGGATGGTTGCTTTCATTACTAACCACTATAGCTTTCATCGCAGTATTTCCAGGAGTTATCGAAAAAGGATCCATATCAATCGATTTATTGTTTAGTTTTCCATTTTTATTAATGATTTATCCATTTAAGCTTATAAAACACTATCCGGAAACGGTAATCGCGATTATTACTTATATAGCATTAGTTTATGTGCTCAATAAAAAGTTTTCATTGTTTCAAAAAGTTCGGTATGTCTTCTTTGTTTCTGTCGGATGGGAACTTCTTGGATTGCTTGTTATGGTTCGGCAGATGTTAGACTTTTAGAGGAACCAATAAAGGGGGCAGACTGAAAGCGCCGGTAAAAGCCGGTAAAGAATGAAGGGTTGTAAGTCCCTGTGTGGTAAAGGCTAGCGACCAGCCGTGACCCCGAGTCATGCGTCGGCTTCTCGTAAGGGAGGCGGCGTAAAGGGTAAAGGGGACATAAAGGGTAAAGGGGACATAAAGGGTAAAGGGGACATAAAGGGTAAAGGGGACATAAAGGGTAAAGGGGACAGGCTACTTTAATTCATTGATTTATTGCTGTTGGTTTACTTGGAGAGGGACAGGCACCATTTGATAAAGCTAAATGGAGCCAGTCCCCTTGGAGAAAAAATGATCTGCCCGAAATGTGGACATGAAAATCAACCAGGTGGTGAAACCTGCCTTTTGTGCGGGGTGATCTTTGCCAAGATCAAATCACGACCTGCTGACTTGGGACTGGTTCCCGTAGGAGAGCTGGCCCAGTCGCTGGATGATAATTGCATCGGTAATGGTTCTGGCATTGGACATCAAGATGAACAGTACCTGCGGAGCCAGTCCCAGGATACATTGCGACATCTGTTTTTTCCTGAGAGCAGCGAAACTAATAGCCTTATCGTCTGGGGTCGAGGGCTGATCCTGCTGGGGATGATCATCTGGGGCAGCAAGCTGGTGTTTGTCAGTATTGCCAGTAACAATGCTGGAGAAAGCCTGCTGCATCTGGTGAACCTGCCATTTCATGAAGCGGGGCATGTGGTCTTTCGCCCTTTTGGGCAGTTTATTACGACTCTGGGTGGTACCTTGGGGCAACTCCTGGTTCCGTTGATCTGCGGAGGAACGTTGCTGTTTAAAACCCGCGATCCTTTTGATGCCGCAGTTTGTAGTTGGTGGTTCGGGGAGAACTTTCTCGACATCGCCCCCTATATTAATGATGCAAGCGCTGGGATCTTGCCACTCGTCGGTGACAATACCGGCAGTTCGGCCCCTTACGGGTTTCACGATTGGGAATACCTGCTGACTGAAACCGGCATGCTACACCACGACCAGATATTGGCCCGATTGGCTCACGGCTTCGGTTCGTTCCTGATGATTTCCGCCATACTTTGGGCGAGCTATGTGTTGTATCTTCAGTTTAAGGGGACTGGAAAAGCTTAGGACACGGATCAAAGCGGATTAAGATCAAAATCACAACCTTTTTTTGGGGGGGGTAAGATTTTGAATCTATGTCTAAAAGGTTGTGATTTCAACAAATGGGTTGTGAAATGGGACAGGCCCTCTGCGGGATCCAGTCCCTAATGATGGCCGTGAAAAATCTGATCCGTTCAGGAACCAAGTGGAGTTATTTTGTTTTTGTGGAAAAGTGTAACGGTTTCTAGCTTATTATATTATGCTGCAAATATATTGAAACGACTCAAATTGACTAACAATCCCAAATTTATGAACTTACAATTAACGTTGATTGAGGGTAGAAATTTGGGTGTAGAGGCGATAAGTTAGTGGATACATTGAAACGACTCAAATTGACTAACAATCCCAAGTTTATGAACTTACAATTAACGTTGATTGAGGGTAGAAATTTGGGTATAGAGGCGATAAATTAGTGGATACTTCTACTTCTGAAACAGCCGTTTGCCATGCCAAGCTTCCAGTGTAAAGTCGGTACCGCCGATGGTCGGATTGTCGAGAAGAGCTACGATTCGACGAGCAGAGACCAGTTGCGAGAGAATCTCGAAGAGCAGGGCTTTCACGTCTTCCAGATCCGGCGGCAATCCTTATCCTTTTTACAAGGGAGTCGGCATCAATCTGCCCGAGTGACTGGCCAGCGGTTTCTTTCTTTCAACCAGGAACTGCTGGTGCTGCTGCGCTCAGGGCTGCCGATTCTGCAGATCCTTGATACCCAGACTGAACAAATGGAAGCAGGCACCTTTCGCGATATCCTCAACGAAATTCGGGAAGAGATCAAAGGTGGCAGCTCCCTGTCCGACGCTTTTGCCAAGTTTCCGCGCTTTTTCCCCGCCCTATATATCGCCTCGATCAAGGCGGGTGAAAAAACCGGGGATCTGCCGGAAACCATGTCACGATTTCTGGAGTATCAGAAGCGGGTTGAAGCGATCCGGGACAAGGTGCGTAGCGCCTCCTTTTATCCTCTGCTGCTAACCATGGCCGCAGTTATTGTGGTGGTTTTTCTGATGCTGTTTGTCGTTCCCCGTTTTACCCAGATTTATGCTGATGCCAATGTTGAATTACCTCTGATGACGCAAGTTTTGATCGGCATTTCCGAACTTATCGGTCACTATTGGTACCTTCTCCTGATAGCTTTGGTTGTTGCGGCACCTCTGATAAAATCATTATTGCGCAGCTCCCGTGGTCGATTGCGGGTTGATCGTTTTCTGCTGCGCCTTCCTTTCGTTGGTGGCTTGAAAACCGATTATGCCCTGTCCGGTTTTAATCGCACCCTGGGAACCACCCTTGCCAGCGGTACACCACTGGTTCCCGCGATGCAGATGTCGCGCGGAACCCTCAATAATTTGAGTCTGGAACAAGCGATGGTCCAGGCCGCTCGGCGGGTTGAAGAAGGGACCTCCCTGTCCGATGCCCTGGCGCGCACCGGATTTTTTCCGCCGCTGGCCTTGCGCATGGTCAGCGTTGGAGAGACTTCTGGGTCTTTAACCGAGATGCTCGCTGATATCGCCGATTACTACGAAGCACAAGTTGAACAGCGACTGACAAAACTGACGACGATGATTGAACCCATTTTGATGATGGTGATGGGTTTTATGATCGCCTTTATTATTATCGCCATGTATGTGCCGATTTTCCAACTGGCCGGGACTGTCGGCTGATGTCGGATAATCTTATGGGTAAAGAAATGACCTATCAACGCCAACCAATTGGGCGGATCCTGGCCGATATGGGAGCTATTGCTCCGGCAGAAATCGATTTGGTCCTGGAACAGCAACAGCAAACTGGTAAACGTTTCGGTACCGTTGGTGTTGAAGCCGGTCTGTTCACTGAAGCCGAACTGGCCAAGGCATTGGCGACCCAGTTTCAGTACGATTACATCGATCTCAGTGACACCATCCTCAATGCTGAACTGATCGCCACCCTGCCAAGTGATATCCCGATCAAACATCATCTGATTCCCCTTGAGCGTAACGACACTACCCTGACCATCGCTATCGCCGATCCAACCGATGTTACCGCTCTGGATCAGCTGGAACTGCAGCTTGGGCTGGCCCTTGAATTAAAGATTGCGGCCAAAGGGCAGATCGAGCGACTGATCGAACGGGGAGCCGGTTCTCAGCGGGTTCTGCGTGAGGCTTCCGAAGACTTCAAACTGCAACTGATCAAGGAAACCGACAAAGGGGATGAAGTTCTTTCCATCGACAAACTGACCGCCGACACTAGCCCGATTATCCGCCTGATCGACTCCACCCTGTTTGATGCGTTAAAGAAACGGGCCAGCGATATCCATATTGAAGCAACGGTTGATGGTGTGGTGATTAAATACCGGGTTGATGGAGTTCTTTTTCAGGCCACCGAGACCATTGACAGCCGCTTTCAAAGTCCTATTATCTCCAGGATCAAGGTTATGAGTGAGTTGGATATCTCCGAACGGAGAATCCCCCAGGATGGCCGTTTCAAGGTTCGTCTCGGAGACAAATCGATCGATTTCCGGGTGTCGATCATGCCCACCAGCTTTGGTGAAGATGCCGTGATCCGGATCTTGGACAAAGAATCGATCGCCGCCGATATGCACGGACTCAGCTTCGAAGCCCTCGGCTTTTCCGCGCGGGAGATGCAACGGATGCGCAGCCGGATCCGTGAGCCTTACGGTATGGTGCTGGTGACCGGCCCGACCGGAAGTGGCAAGACAACCACTCTGTATGCGGCACTCTCTGAAATCAACTCGATCGAAGAAAAGATTGTCACTATTGAAGATCCGGTTGAATACCAGGTCAAAGGGGTTGTCCAGGTGCCGGTCAATGAGAAAAAGGGGCTGACCTTCGCCCGAGGACTGCGCTCAATTTTACGTCATGACCCCGATAAAATTATGGTCGGTGAAATCCGCGACCCCGAAACCGCTCAGATCGCCGTGCAGTCGGCCCTGACCGGCCATCTGGTGTTTACCACCGTGCATGCCAACAATGTTTTTGATGTGCTGGGACGTTTTCTGCACATGGGAATCGATGCTTATAATTTTGTCTCCTGTCTTAATTGTGTCCTGGCGCAGCGCCTGGTCCGAAATCTGTGCCGGCACTGTAAGCGGCCGGTTGTGCATCCCCCTGAGCTGCTGCACTCCTACGGCTTGACGACTGAGCAGGGTGCTGCGGCCAACTTTCATGATGCTCCCGGCTGCAAGGAATGTAACGGTCTCGGTTATTCCGGGCGCAGCGCTATCGTTGAACTGCTGGAAATGAATGATGTCATGCGTGAAATGATCGCCGGGAAAGCACCCGTGTCAGAATTAAAAAAACAGGCCCACGCCGACGGGACGATCTTTTTAAGACAGGCTGCTTTAGAAAAAGTTCTGCGTGGTGAAACTACTTTTCGCGAAATAGATCGCGTTACCTTTGCGGAAGGGTAGAAGCATGATGCGGAGAACATATCTGGGGCTGGAAATCTGTCAGCAGGGGCTACGGGCCATCGCTGTGCAGCGACGAGCGAAGCATATCGCTCTGGTTGATGGCCAGAATCTGGCTCTGGCCGATGGTGTCATAAAACCAGGCTTTAGAGAACTGAACATCGCTCAACCTGACCTTTTTGTGCACGCAGTGCAAGAGTTATTAACGCCACTGGCAAAGCGGGATAACCGCATTGCTGTGGCTCTTCCTGACAGTGCTGGGCAACTGTTTATGTTGGATATAGAAACCCCCTTTAAAAACTGGGCTGAAGGGGCCGAGATGATCCGTTGGCAGTTAAAAGACCGGTTGCCGGTTCCGTCAAATCGCGTGGCATTGGATTTTCAGGTTTTAGAAGAAAAAGAATCTGGGCAGAAAAAAGTGCTTGCTGCAGTGACCAGCAAAGATGTCCTGACGCAGTATGAAGAGCTCATCGAGCAGGCCGGATATGCCGCTGCTGTTGTTGATTTCCATTGTCTGGCCCTTTATAACGCCTACCGGACAAAAATTGATCTGGGCCGGGATTTTATCCTGGTCGGCGTCGATGGTGGCCAGCTCAGTTTGTTGATTTTTGTCAATCAGATCCTGATTTTCTCCCGTTTGCGAAGGATTCATAAGGATCCGCGACAGGTGTTTCAGGAGCTCAACCGGACTTTGGTGACATATCGTCATGAATTGCCCGCTTTTAACCGCCTAGCAGTTTATTTACATTCGGACTGGTTTGATCAGGAGGCTTTGTTGAAAGCGGTGGAATCAGTTTTTGATCAGGACGTCCAGTGCCTCATATCACCAGTGAGCAAACTGATGAACGGCCATCAACTCTCTTTTGACGGTGCCGAAGCCAGTGGAATGGCGGCGGCCCTTGGGGTTGCCGAGCGGATGATAACGGGGGATAAATGAAACTGTTAATCAATCTCGCCAGTGAGCGCCACCTCAATCAACTAGCCGTCAGATTGACTCTTTCCGTTTTCATGGTGTTGTTGCTGCTCGTGCTTGCCATCGAAGGGAGCACTTATCTGAAATGCCGGCAACTGGCCCAGCAATATCAGACCCACCTTGATGCACTGCAGGAGCAACTGCGGGGCAAACAACCGCAGCGACTCAGTGCCGAAGAGCTTGCGGAACAACAACAAGCTTACCATCAGGCCGAGCTGCTGCTGCAGCGAGATGCTTTTCGCTGGACCGTTCTGTTTGACCGGATCGAAGGGCTACTTCCTGATGGCGTTAGTTTGCGCAGCTTCAACCCGGACTATGGCAAGAACAGCCTGCTGGTGACCGGTGTCGCAAGAAATTTACCAAACCTGCAGGAGCTTCTGGATCATTTCCAGGCAGAAGCGTTCCATCAGGTCTATCTGAAAAACCAGGTGGAAGTTGATGTTGACGATGGCCATGGTGGCAAACGCTCGGCTTTAAGCTTTTCTCTCAGTGTGGAAGGGGTGTTTTGATGCTGCAGAAATACCCCCTCATCAGCGCGGTGTGGGCACCTAATCGCGGTCGGATTATGGTGATCGGTCTTTTATCCCTTTGTGTTGTCGCAGCTTATGTCGTACAGAGCTGGGTGACAGAACCAAATCTACTGGAGTTAAGAACTGAACAATCCCGTTTGCAGCAACAGGTCCGCCAACGCCAGCTAGAATTTGCCAATAGTGGCGTCCCCGTTTCCGCCGCAGAGCAGCTTGACCGAAATCTTCAGCAGTTTAACCAATTGATTCCGCAGCAAGCCGATTTTTCGGTTTTTCTCGGTGAACTGTTCGATTGGTCGCAGCAGGCGGACTTAAAGATTCATCAGATCAATTATCAGCCCAAGCAGGATAAAGAAACCGGGTTTTTACGCTATGGGCTGAGTTTTTCGGTCAAAGGGGAGTATGCACAGATAAAAAAGTTTATCCATCTGGTGGAAAATTCCCGGCGAATTATCTTGATTGAAAAGATTTCTCTGAGAGGTTCTTCAACCAGTCAAAAGGGACAGCCGCAGGTTGATTTACAGATCGAACTGGCAACCTATTTTCAAAGGGGGAGAGCTTGAACCGGTCACAGATCAGCGTCATTTTGCTGGTGGTACTTTGCGGCGCCATTATTTACGCCTGGGTTGCGACCCCGCGCCAGCGCAGAGTTGCAGATGGACAGGGGCCTTTGCAACAAACGCAACTGTTTTCGCAGAAAAAGAAACCGGCAGACTTTCCCACTGTGGCAGAACTCAATACCTCCGGCGGAGAGAACCGTCAATATCAAGCGCCAAAGAAAAATCTTTTCGGACCGCTTTATTTGCCGGCACCACAGGTTAAACCACACCCCGTTCCAGCATCAACACCAGCAAAAGTTACAGAACAGGTTAAACCGCCGCGACAAATCGTTCCGGTGGTCTTTCAGCCTCAGCCAAAAGGGCCGGAACCGATTCAATCATTGAACGTTTTGGGTTATCTGAATAAGGCTGGAGATTACACGGTTTTTCTTGCATCGAAACAAGGGCAGGTTTTCCTGGTTAAAGCCGGCGATGTTTTTGCCGATGACCTGGTTGTTCGCAGTATCAGCAACAAAGAGATAACTGTCGGTCGCAAGCAGACCGATCAACAGATTGTTTTACGTTTGAGCGAAGCGAAATCCCAGCGCTTGCCGAACGTCAAGTTTCAGTCGAATCGTCCTGCTTTTGTCATGCCCAAAGAGCCGGATATTGACAAGCCCAAGCCGAATAATGGAAAACCTGAGCCAGCTGATACCACAGAAGCAGAAAATAATAAAGGTGATCAATAATGTTTTTAAATAAAGAGGCTGCCATGGCAATGAAAAAAATAATCAATCAGAGCATGCTGTTTTTTTTCAGCCTGTTGCTGCTGTTGGTACTATCGGGGTGTGTGGCTGGACAGGCTTCATTCGATAAAGGAAATCAGGCACTTGAACAGCAAAATTATGATCAGGCGGTAATGGATTATTTAGCGGCGGTTGAGAGTAATCCAGGCAGTCATCAATACCGCTTGAATCTGAACAGCGCCAGGAACAAAGCGGCTTTAGAGCATAAAGGGAAGGGCGATGATTTTATTGCCCAGCAACAGTATTTGAAGGCTCTGCAGGAATATCAACTGGCAACGGAGCTGGATGGTGCCCTGTTTGCTGCATTTGACGGCTTGAAGATAGCACGTAATTATCTTCAGGTCGAAAAGCTGGTCCAGGAAGCGCAAGTATTGTTGCAGACGAATCGTAGGTCAGAAGCCCAAGATACGGTGGATAGCGCCCTATCAATTCTTCCTGATTATCAACCGGCGCTGCAGCTCAAAGAAAAAATCAAACAGAATAAATACGCGCTGGTTGATGGCATAGAACTCGAGGTAGCATCGACCGAGCCGATTAATCTGAACTTTCGTGACACAAAACTACCCGATGTGTTTGACATCCTGACCAAGCTTTCCGGAATCAACTTTATTCTGGATGAGGATGTTCGCAGCAATAAAACCACGCTATTTCTAGAACAGGCCACCTTTGCCCAGGCGCTGGAACTGCTGTTACGGATGAACAAACTTGACAAGAAGATTCTCAACAAGAAGACAATCATTTTGTTCCCGAAAACCCGTGACAAACAGAAGCAGTTTGAAGATCAGATTATTCAGACCTTTTACCTGTCGCATATCGACGCCAAAAAAGCGGTTAACATGTTACGCACTATGCTTCAAGTGCGGAAAATTTATGTCCAGGAAGAGCTCAACGCCATTGTCATCCGCGATCAACCGGACGTGATTCGATTGGCGCAAAAGCTGATTGAAGCGAATGACAGGGGCAATTCTGAGGTGGTCTTTGACCTTGAATTGCTTGAGGTGAATCACAGTGATACCAGAGAGCTAGGCTTGAAACTCAGTAATTATTCTATTGGTGCTGGTCTCAGTGTTCCCGGATCAGGAACGATTGTCGCTTCCGGTTTGTCAGCTGGATCACCAACAACCGGGTTGATAGAAACGGTGAATGGATTGGATCCTTTTTATTCGATTCCGACAGCTGCGTTCAAATTTATGAAAACTTTGGTTAACGCTGACGTTCTGGCTAACCCCAAAATCCGCGTCAGAAACAAAGAAAAAGCCAAGGTTCATGTTGGCAGCCGTGAACCTGTCATTACCGTGACCATCAATGATACCCAGACCTCTGAGAATGTTCAGTATATTGATGTCGGGGTCAAGTTGGATGTCGAGCCGTCGATCCAGCTGGATAATACTATTATTACGAAATTGGGCCTTGAGGTGAGTAACGTCTCAGGTCGTGAAAAGACCGCGAATGGAACTGCCGTTATTACCATTTCTTCAACTAATGCTGATACGACTCTAACGCTCAAGGATGGCGAGCAAACTATTATTGGTGGACTGATCCGCAACGACAATTCGACCACAAAAAATGTATTTCCGGTACTGGGTGATATTCCTCTTCTTGGAGAGCTTTTTAACGGCACTGATAAAACCAAAACCAAGCGTGAAATACTGCTGTCGATTACTCCGCATATTGTCAAATCGGTTCATGTTCCTCAAGGTGATACCGCCAGTATCTGGTCCGGCGGTGAGGATGATCTGAAATTCGGGCGGAATTTTGGCACCTTTGCTGACGAATATCGAGTTGGTCAGGAAGGGCTGGAGCCGCAGACTGATTTAAAATCTGTCAAGGAAAATCCAAAGCAGAAAAAGGTAGTAACTCCATTGCCAGAGAAACCCGAAGCCCCTGCTGGAACCGTTGAGGAAGAACCTGCTACAAGTATGATGACTGAAGAGCTGATTCCTGCAAATCAAGTCGCCGGACAGGAGCTCAAACCGACGGTTTTTGTTGAAGGAGCACAACTTGTCAACCAGGGGGATGAATTCACTTTGAGTTTTCATGTTAGTGAGGTCGAATCTCTGTTCAGCGCTCCTTTGTATGTACAATATGATCCAGCCCTCTTTGAACTTGTCAGTGCGAAGGAGGGTGCTTTCCTCAATAGAGATAATGGAGTAAATGTTTTCACTTATACGGATCTTAATCCGGGGGGAAGAGTTATCGTCGGACTGAAACAGGGTTCTGGCGGTCAAGGTGTTTCCGGCGCTGGAGAATTATTCAGTCTGCAGTTCCGGGCAATAGCGGTCGGCAAAGCTGAAATCAAGCCGACGCGGACAAATTTCAGAAACGTAGCGGGTGAGCGAATTGCAGTCGATCCTTCCGGTTTGCTGATCGAAGTTGCCCCTTAGAGTCGGTTGATGCAAACTCAGCGTGCTAAAAATTGTTCAGGATTGACCTTCATTGAACTGGTGATCGCCATGGCAATCCTGGCGATACTCGCCTCGGTGGTCCTGCCTTTATCTGAAGTGACTGTGACCCGGACGAAAGAATTGGAACTGCGACGTAACTTGCGCGATATTCGGAGTGCCATTGATGCATATAAGCTTGATTATGACCAAGCTGTCGCAGAGAAAAAGATTTTTGCAACAGTTGGTAAATCGGGTTATCCCGAGGAACTGGAAAAGCTGCTGGAAGGAAACGATTGGGGCGGACTCTATCCCTACAAAAAGAAATACCTGCGTCGTATTCCCAAAGATCCCTTCGACCGTGATGATCTTGGCTGGGGTTTGCGTTCCTACATTGATGAGGTTGACTCAACGGTGTGGGGTGGTGAAGATGTTTTTGATGTTTACAGCCAGAGTGAAGCTATTGCTCTTGATGGAACCACTTACCGGGACTGGTAAATGATAAATTTGTTGAAATGTGCGAAGTCTTCCAAGGGCTTTACGTTATTCGAATTGCTGGCGGTTATGGTCATTATGTCGATTCTGGCCAGTATTGCCGTGCCCAGCTACAAACGAAGTCAGATCAAGGCGAGAGAATCGGCCCTTGCCGAAGACTTGTATCAGATGCGCCGGTCAATTGATGCCTTTTTTGCCGATAACGGCCTCTATCCAGATAGCCTGGATCAGTTGGTCAGCAGTAAATATATTCGTGATGTTCCCCGAGATCCATTTACCCTGAGGAGTGACAGCTGGAATTGCCTCCCTCCAGAGCCGGCCGAAAACGGTCAATTGGCCGAAGGAGGGTGCTTTGACATCCGCAGCGGCAGTGATTTGATCGGGTTGAACGATATTCCCTATCAGGAATGGTGATATTTAAGGTGTCGTCACCATAACTATTCTCTGAATAGCTATCTTTGGTGAGCCACCAATCCCTCTGCTCTTACGCCGGATGAACTGGCTGTAAAAAACAGGATCAATTGGTCTTTATTTCAACCGCTGCCTCTTTACTTGTTGTCCCACTCGTCTTATTGGTTTTATTCGGCGTAAATAGAAACTGCCATTGGGCATAACTGGATTTACCTGTAAAACTTTTGTTTTCTTCCTGAAAGTTATCTTGTTTAAATGGTTCTTCAGGGCTGCTACTGTGGACTCCCTGAATCCTTCCGCTGGGATCCTTGACAACCACCCAGTCCTTTCCGGTCATGGGATCAAGGTATTTTTTGCGCAGGTGGCGTACAACCGATAAAGAGCGCGGGTCGCGAAGCAAGTCATCCAGGCTTGATGGCAGCGTCGGTTGCTGTCCGGCGTGACCGGTTTTGTAATAGGATGCAATCGCCTTACGAATCTGACCGCCTCGCCAGAGCAGTTCTTGTTCTTTGGCTCGTTGGGTGATTGTTTTCCAACTACTGCCTGCTATGCCTGCGGTCAGGCCGAGAATGGTTACAGCAACTAAAACCATCAGCAGGACGGCACCTTTTTGATTAGCAACGGGATTCATATGTCTCAATCACATTCCTTATGCGCAGGAAAATGCCTTTAATTGTTGGATCGTAACGCATTTATTTCTTACACATTAGCAAATAAAATCAATCACAAAAAGGAATGCTTGAGATATAAATCATATTGAGGGACAGGCACCTTCGGGTGCCTGTCCCCCTTGGCGGTTATTGAGACTAAAGATCTTCTAACCGGTTGGCTGTGATTCAGCAGACCGCATCTTATCGCTACAGGAAGGGCAGACTCCAAATAAAAAGATTTCGTGGTCTTCCACAATGAATCCGTTGGGTGCCGCTTCATTTTCCTTTAATGCGCAGCCGGGAAGGTCAAAAGCACGGTTGCATTCCCGGCAGTGGAAATGGTGGTGATGTCCTTTTCCGCTCCGTTCATACAGATTCCCGAGCGATGGATGGAACGTTCGCAGCAGCCAGCCGTTTTCAACGAGCAGTTTCAGGTTCCGATAAACCGTTGCTTGGTTCAATGAGTCCACAAGTTGACGGCCGTGTTCTAAAACTTCATCCACGGACAGCGGCCTTTCATGCTGCCTGAAGACCTCCTCGATGGCTATTTTTTGTGCTGTGTTGCGCCTCAAAACTTGCCTCCCTTTGAGCAATTCTAGCTTTTCAACTTTCTTTCTGCAAGGTGTTTCGCAATATCCTTGACAAGGCAGACTCACTTCGCCTATTAATGCAAATGCATTTGCGTTAGCATGAAGGATTGTTTAGTTTGGAAGGAATACGTTAAACATCAACAACCATCCAATAGGAAGATGATCCTTTCCCGAGCTGATTTTTCTAATAGGAGTTTACCCCGATGAAAAGACTATTTGTTTGCCTTATAGTGGCGTTGAGCTGCGTTCCTTTTACTCATGCTGAGGAGTCCTTCATCCTTCCTGAAATGGTAGTAACAGCGACTGGAAGCGAGAAGGAAACGTTCGACACATCGCAACCTGTGAATCTCGTGGAGCAGCAGGACCTTGAAGAAAAGGTTGCTGTAACAATCGCAGAGATTTTTCATAAAGAACCTGGGGTCGACGTAGTGACTGCAGGGCCCGGCAGCGTACACCCGGTCATCCGCGGGCTCAGCGGAGAACGTGTTTTGGCTCTTGTTAGCGGTATTCGTCTGTCTGAGCAACGGCCGGGAGGTAATCATGTTTTCTCCCTTGATCCCGCTCAGGTCGAAAGGGTGGAGGTTGTCCGTGGTCCGGCGTCGGTTCTTTACGGATCAGATGCGATTGGGGGTGTGGTCAATTTTATTACCAAGGGAGCCGAGGAGGAGACAGGGGCTGAGCCTCGCTTTGGGGGCGAAACGGATATCCAATATGAAGGAGCGGCTGACGGATTGAAGGAATCTGCGCACCTGCGGTTCGGGAAAGGGCGCTTTAACGGTTATGTTGGTGGCAGCTACAAGGACGCAGGCAATATCGAAACAGTGGAAGGTGAGCTGGCGAACAGCTTCTATGATGGCTATACAGTCTGGGGAGGAGGAAACTACATCGGTGACGTCTGGAAAACATCTGTCGATTATTCATTCATGGAGGCGGATATCGGTATCCCGGCTTCTGCCGCCTTCAAGGAGGACTACTTCAAAGGGGAGAAACATCAGCGCCTGGCACTCGGTATTGAAGCAAATGAATTGTCTGAAAATGTCGACAGTTTGAAGGTTGATTTCGGTTGGCAACGCCATAACCGGCATCGCTATCGCCTCAAAACAGACGAAATTCCGTCTGTTGTTCAAGGCGATATGGAGGTCGATATTCATGTCGATATCGACACCTACACCTTAAAACCGCAAATGGTGCTGATTCCCAATGACACACACCGGGTGACTTTTGGCCTGGACATGTTCTATGAAGATGCCACGTCCGATCGCAATATTCGCGACACTGACTCCTCATGGGTGAATCCTATGTTCGATGGTGTTCCCGTCATCCCCGATTCGACGCGTGTGGGAGTGGGTGCGTTTGTGCAGGACGAGGTGGCACTGGGTGAGCGTTGGGTAGTGACACCTGGACTTCGGGCTGACTGGATTGAAGCGCAGACAGATGGACATCCACGCCATCAGTTGACCGGTGAAGAGACGTCTACGAGCAGTGCAATTAGCGGGAATCTGGGCGTGCTTTACAAGGTCAGTAATATGGTTAATCTGTATGGCAACTTAGGTCGGGCATTCCGCGCTCCGACTCTGATGGAGCTGTACTTCTACGGCCCGCATGATGTTGGCAACGATTTTGGTGACCCGAACCTCGATCCCGAAACGAGCTGGAATTTCGATATCGGAATAAAAACCCGGACCGACCGGTTGCAAACTACGGTCAGCCTCTTCTACAACATGATTGATGATTACATTGTCAAAGAGAATCAGGGCGACGGGAATTACCTCTACATGAACTATGCGAATGTCTCGCTATACGGTGCGGAAGCGGGTCTGGACTACGAGTTGAGCGGCGGTTTCTCGACATTCGCCTCCGTTTCCTATGTCCGCGGAGAGAATGATGATACGGGAGAAGACCTGTCGGGCATCCCACCCCTGAAAGTCCGTTACGGTGTCCGCTACGATACGTTCTTTGGCGCGGAGAACGCATTATGGGTGGAACTCTCGGGACTGACTGCATCGGATCAGGATAAGACCGGCGACAATGAGCGGAAGACCGATGGTTATACCCGCGGTGATGTGCGCATGGGGATTGACATTGGTGAAATCTGGAGCTTCGTAGCAGCTGTTGAAAATTTCACTGATGAATCGTATCAGGATCACCTCTCATCCGTATGGCAGTCATTCGGATTAAACGATCAGCCCGGCCTGAATGTGAAGACAATGCTTAAGGCAAGATTCTAGAAGATGTTCTACAGTCTCTTACAATGACAATTTCGGCAGGTCGTTGAGGGTCAAAATTTATACACGAGTTGTTTACTTTTGAGATGATGAAGCCCCAGCAACAGCTGGGGTTTCGTTATTGGTTTCTTTAATAGGGAGTAGTAAAGAAATAGGATATCAAAAATCGACACCCAGTCCGATCGGTGCTACCAGATTTATTTCGGTGATCCGGATGGTGGTGTTTGTTTTGTTGTCGGCGTGCGGGTACGGTTTTAGCTGGACGAGCGAGGCGGAATTTTTACTGATATCAGCAGGCGTGAAAGTATTCGGAGGACATGTCCTTGATACGTGTTCCCCCGAATAAGAATCTGAATCAAAAACGTGAAGATGGAATTGTGTTGGCAGGAGAAGAATCATGGAATGGCTAAAGGAAACAATCGATTACGGTGTTATCGGTCTGCTCGGACTGATGAGTGTGACGGCGCTGGCTCTCGCCATCGAGCGCTGGCGTGCCTACCGTTGCATCAATACAGTGGAATTCAAAGATCGTGGCCTGCTGGAACTGGAGCTGACCCGGCGTTTGCATCTGATAGCTACTATCGGCAGCAATGCTCCTTATGTCGGCCTGCTTGGCACGGTGTTCGGGATCATGCTTACTTTCTACACCATGGGACAGGAAGGGATGGTCGATTCCGGCCAAATTATGACCGGTCTGGCCCTCGCCCTCAAGGCGACCGCTGCCGGACTGTTGGTGGCGATTCCGGCCATTGTTCTATACAATCTGCTGTTGCGCCGTGCAAAGGAGATTTTGATTACCTGGGAGGTGGAGCATGGAGACTAGGGGATTTGACAGTATCAACGTTATTCCATTTATCGACATCATGTTGGTGTTGCTGACGATTGTGCTAACGACCGCTACATTTATCAACAGCGGAGCGATTCCCATAAAGTTGCCGCAGGCTGAAGCACCGGCGGGGGAGATTAAAGGACTGCTGCAAGTGGACATTGACCGTCAGGGGAAATTCTATCTTGATGGTGCGGCTGTCGAGTTGGCGGCACTGGAGGCAACCTTGAGCGGTTATGATCGGCAACGACCGGTCGTGGTACGTGCCGATCGACAGGTCGCCCTACAGGCATTCGTTGGGGTGATGGATCTATTGAAGCGACTCGATTTTACTCAGGTCAGTTTACTCACAGAGGCCAGCCGTTGAAGTCACTGCGTCCCCTTTGCGAATCCTTGCTTATTCATGGGTTGTTGATGGGCCTGCTGATGCCGGTCGTCGGGAGGTTATCCGAATTACCCCAGGAACAGGCTCTTGATGGTATGCGGCTTGATTTCAGTCTGGCGACAACGACCGGTCATCTTGCGGCAGGAGAAGGAATAGAAAAAACCGTTCAATCCGCCCCGGCAGAAAAAGAGGTATTCCGGTCGCAACCGGCGTCGGTGGTGAAATCTGATGTTCAAGTTCACGTTGAACCGAAACGTGCTCCCAAGGCTCTGCCACAACCGGAAGTCCTACCAGAACCTGTTGTACAAAAACAAGTCAAGGTAAAAGCACCGGCGCCGTCTCCCCATTCTCGACCGGAATCCAAGGTTCAAACCGAACCATTGATAGAACCGGTGATCCCTCGGGAAGACATTATTGCAGAGCAATTGGATTCACAGGAATTGCCTGTCTCTTCCGGAGAAACGGCAGCACAACTGGAAAAAACGGTGCTGGAATCATCCGTAGCGTCTCTTCCTGTCTCTGTTCAGACACCGGTAGCAACTACAACCCTTACGCAGTCCGATAGTCCCACAGAGGCGACACTCGATGGTTCTGGTGTTCCCTCTTTCGCTGAGATGGCGCTGGATGATTATCGTAAAGCCAACTATGCTGCAATTCGCCAAAGCATCTACGAGCAACTGCATTACCCGCGCCTAGCCCAACGCCGGGGATGGAAAGGACGCATTGAGATCCTCTTTCGTGTTGCTACCGACGGCACACTGCTGAATGCTGAAGTCTTACATAGTAGCGGTTATCCACTGCTCGACAAACAGGCACTGAAAGCTGTTAGCGAGGCCGCTCCTTTTACGCCGCCACCAATGATTTCACAGTTTCTGATGCCGGTTATATTCGAATTACAGTGAGGAATTTTGAAATTTAGAGAGAAAAGGCCCGCCAATGGCCGGGCCTTAGACTCGTTAGACATCAGTGACGCTGGGTTCTAGCCTTTAAATATTCCAATCAAATTTTCAGCAAACTCAGGATCTTTTTTGTCGGCTTCAAAAATAACTGTTTCTGCATTGGGGCCAGCTCCCAATACCGTTTTGGTGTAAGGTAAATGCTGATGCTGGACGAAGAAATCACGTGTTTGGGGATTGCCGATAACATAAATGCGGCCATTGTATTTATAGACAGAATAGTTATCGCCCCGGCTTTCAAGTAAAAAAGGGATTTTATTGTATTGGTCAATCAGACCTTCGACAAAAGCGGGATCTTTCTTGTCGACTTCAAAAACAACAGTTTCCCCATGGGGGCCGGCCCCTAAGATTGTTTTGGTATAGGGAAGATGATTATGTTCGGCAAACATTTTGTTCATTTTTTCGCTGGCTGTGACATAGTGGCGATCAGCATAGGCCCAGATTGTAAAACCATCATCTCCGGACATCACTTTTTGGGGTGACGTCGTTTGCGCATTCTTTGCTGTTGTGGCGCAACCTGAAACAAAAAGTCCCAGCATCAAAACAAGCATTAACAGTTTTTTCATAAAATATCTCCTTTGGGTAAAATGGTTGATCATGTATAAGAACAGGTCAAAGGTGAGTTGGTTGTTTGGATCAGGTTAGAATAATGTTAGCTTTTGCGGTATCGATGAATGACCGCGGACGAGAATGACTATGACTATGACGGGCTTGATCAGTGAACATCAGCTGGAAGCACGGTGTTGTTGAACCCGCTGATGCTTTTCTAAAAACTCCTGGGCTTCGACTGAAAGGGTCGCAATGGGGTAGGCCAGTAGTCTCGCTATTCCTATTTCCTCACCGGTTTCCAGACAGTAGCCATAAGAATTATCCTGTATACGCTTGAGAGCGGCATTGATTTTAAGGATCGTTACTTCTGTGCGGCTACGGGCTATAAAATCCATGACCTTGTTATTTTCTTTGACGCTTTGGTCTATTAAATCCCCGCCGATATTTTCGTTGTTGCGGATACGTTGGAGAGATGCTTGCCCCTCTGATAGCAAACGTTCACGCCATTCCAGCAATTTGGTCCTGAAGAAATCCTTTTGTCTTGGATTCATATAGATTTCTTCACGATGGGGCCGATAATAATCAGATTTAAGAAGCATAGGTTAACCCTCCCTGAATGACTGTGAGAAATATCTAGCGAAAAAATGTTAGGGGAACGTTATCAAAGAGTAATAAAAATATTTTCTTCTTCCTTACTTCTTCTTTTGCCGATTAGCCCAATCAACTGTTGTCTAGACTAATGTTTTTTTAACAACGATCTAACCTGACGCAAACATGACTGCTGCAGACTCCCTCCAACATCAGAGGAGAGGTCGATGCAGCAAAAGTCGCAAATTGCCAGATATCAGCAAATTTCAAGGGTTCTTGTGGATCAGATTGTCGCTGGTTTGTATCCATCAGGATCACGACTGCCCTCCGAACAGGCTTTAAGTTTACAGTTCGAGGTCAATCGCCATACCGTTCGGGAAGCGCTAAGAGAACTTAAAAACGAAGGTTCAATTTACAGTGTCCGCGGTAAAGGTCATTTTGTTACTGCAAATAAAATCATTTATCCCCTGTCGGACAAAGTACGATTTACCCAGAATATTCTCGAAGCCAATCTCTGTCCCGGCGCAAAGCTCCTTCATGTCACAACTCAGGAAGCAAGTGTTGAAATCGGGACAAAGCTTAAATTGAAGGCTGATGAAGCGGTTCTTCGGTTGGAAATTCTCAGAACCGTGAATAACGTTCCCTTCAGCGTTGCAAGCTCGTATTTGCCGGCCGCCAGATTTCAGGGGCTGGATCAGCTGATTTCCGGATCTTTTTCCCTTTACGCATTGCTGAAGAAACATTTTCAAGTCGAACCTTTACGCCAGGAATCATTGATTGAAACCTGTCTTCCCGATAGCCGGGAAATGCAGTTGTTGCAGGTTTCGGCCCGTCATCCTCTTCTGGTGATTCGCAGCACCGCCTGCGATAAAAATCTTTGCCCGGTGGAATATGTTGTGACTCGAACGCGAGGTGATCTTGGTTGTCTGGCGATTCATTTTAATAACTCCGGTTCCCAGCCGGAATGTCAGGAACGGTAACAGATGAGCAGGCAAAAAGTTGATCAAGTGCGGATACGCGAAGCTAAAGCTGGTGATCTCCCGGCGATCCTTGATCTTTACCGCCAATTGATCGCAGGCGATGACAGTGAAATCAGCTTGGAGCAAGCAGAAAAACTTTTTCTCCGCATTGGCAACTATCCCGATTATCGCATCTATCTTGCCGAGCGGGAAACGGGTCAACCGGTGGGTACTTTTGCCCTGCTGATTATGGACAGTCTGGGGCATAGGGGAACTCCAGCGGCGGTTCTGGAAGACGTCGTCGTTTCTGCCGCGGATCGAGGCTCGGGAATCGGTCAGCAGATGATGGCTTTTGCCACAGAAACCGCACGTGGAAAAGGCTGTAAAAAGTTTTTTTTCAGTAGTGGAATCAACCGCTCTGATGCTCATCAATTTTATGAAAACCTTGGTTTTAGACAACATGGATATAGTTATTATCTTAATCTTTAGACAGGAAAGTATCTCGATATGAACCATAGGCAAGAACCAAAACATTGTACCGCGATCGTGAATGATATGCCTCGCGAAAGTATTCGCGAGCTGTTGGAATTGGCTGAAAAAGCGCCGATTAATATCATCAGTACACCAAAGGCGGGGCTGAATATGATGCACGTTCTTGATGCCTTTGACAGTGAGTTTCTTCTCGGTGAGGTTCTGGTTTCCAGTGCAGAAGTCACCCTGGACGGCAACCGCGGCTTTGGCATGGTTACGGGGGATGAGCCAGAACGCTCTCTGGCCAGAGCCTGTGCTGAAGTGTTGCTGGTTGGAAACGATGAATTACTGAAAAATCGGGTGAAAAATCTTCTGGAACGCGAGCGGCAAGAACTCCGTGAGCTGCGTCGTCACGAGGAACAACTGATCGCCGGAACCAAAGTCTCTTTTAATTTGATGGCGGGGCAATAGATATGTCTTCTTCTGTGCAGGATTGTCTCGATAACCATACTTGTTTTCGCCTGTTGTTACAGGCGATGAGCCGGCCGGGGAAAATCTTTCAGATGCCTGATGCTGTCGGCACCACATTTATAACCGGTCTCATGCGTTTACTTGATTCCATCCTTGATCAGCAATCCAGCTTCCATCTGATCAACAACAATGCCGAGTTGCAGCATAAAATTAAAAAAACAACCGGAGCCCGGTTTGCCGAGGCAGCATCAGCTGATTTCCTCTTTGCTTTGTCAGGAAACAGTCAGGGTAAAATCATGGTGGCCAAAAGAGGTCGGCCTGATTTGCCGAATGACGGGGCCACAATTGTGTTTGGGGTGGAGCGTCTTACGGACGGTAGCGAGGAGACTGGAATCAAGTTGACTGGTCCTGGAATCAAAGATGCCATTTATCCACACATAGAGGGATGGGGTAACGAGGAATTGGAACAACTGCAAACAGTTAACGCCGAATTCCCTTTGGGCGTCGACTGTATTTTTCTTGATCAGAGGAATCGTTTGATGTGCATTCCTCGTTCAACCCGCTACGGAGGATGCTGATATGGCCTATGTTGCTGTCAAAGGTGGACGTCAGGCGATTGAAAATGCCTGCGACCTGCTGAGTTATCAAATGCAGAAAGGAACCTCAGAACCTCTCGGCCTTGAACAGATCGAGGAGCAGCTCTATCTGGCTGTTGACCGGATTATGAGTGAAGGTGGTCTCTATGCTCCAAAACTGGCAGCTCTGGCTCTGAAACAGGCGGGCGGTGATAGCTTTGAAGCCGCATTCATGTTGCGAGCCTATCGGGCGACAAAATCGAGGCTGATGCAATCCCAGGCGTTGGCGATGGATAAAATGAGGGTTATCCGCAGAATTTCTGCTGCATTTAAGGACATCCCCGGGGGGCAGATTCTCGGTCCGACTAGTGATTATACTTTACGTTTGCTGGATTTCGATCTTCTTGAAGACAGTGAATCGCGGCGGATGGCGTTTCGTGAAAAGTTGCTCGGTCACCTGGATCCGGAACTTGAATTGCCGGACAGTTTTCCCAAAGTTGTCGAAATTCTCCGTCGTGATGGACTTCTGGTTGAAAAAAACACCATGGAAAAGGAGGCGGATGTTTTTGATATCACCCGTCGGTCTTTAACGTTTCCGGCATCGCGCAGTGCAACATTACAGTCCCTCTCCCGAGGTGAAACCGGAGGGATGTTGACCCTGGCCTATTCAAGTATGCGTGGCTACGGCAATGTTCATCCCTTTATTGGTGAACTCCGGGTTGGTTATGTTCCCCTGGTGATTTCGCACCCGGAAACGGGCGAACCATATACTGTGGGGGAGGTCAAGGTCACAGAAGCTGAAGTGGTTGCACAGTATCATGGTGGCACAGAAGACGGCCCGGCCAAATTCACTCTTGGTTATGGGCTTTGCTTTGGCCAGAACGAGCTCAAAGCCATTTCGATGGCCGTTCTGGACCGGACCATGCGCAATGAAGACGGCAAATCTCCCGCAGAAGATCAGGAATTTGTCCTCTCACATATTGATGGTATCGAGGCGATGGGTTTCTGCAACCACTGGAAGCTTCCCCATTATGTTGATTTCCAATCCAGCCTCGATCGACTGCGGAAAACTCAAAAGATGGGAGAGAAACAGGAGTCGGAATCATGAACCTGCAAGATTGGCAGACACAACACCAGAACGAATCTATGTACGGCTATAATTTTGCTTTTCTCGACGATAGTGCCAAAAAAGATATTCGTCGCAGCCTTCTTAAAGCCGTTGCTATTCCCGGTTATCAGGTTCCATTCAGTTCCCCGGAAATGCCGGTTGCACGTGGATGGGGAACCGGAGGACTGCAGGTGACCTTGTCTCTGGTTTTGCCACAGGACGTCCTCAAGGTCATCGACCAGGGGTGTGATGACAGCGTCAATGCCGTCAATATTAAAAAATTTGTTGCCAAGGTCGCTGAAGTGAATTCAACCACGGACACCACCGAAGCGACGCTGATCCAGACGCGTCACCGGATACCGGAAGAGGCGATGACAGCCGGACAGATTCTGGTGCTTCAGGTTCCCTACCCGGAAGCATTGCGTGAAGTTGAACCGTCGGAGCTGGAAACCCGCCGGATGCATGCTGAAGGCGATTATGCCCGGATGTGGCTGCACCTTTATGAAGATATCGTCCACTATGGTGAAATCAGCATCAGCTACCGGTACCCGGTCACGGTCAATGGTCATTATATTATGGACCCCAGCCCCATTCCTCGTTGGGATGTTCCGAAACTGAATATGGCGGAGCACCTTTCTTTGTTCGGTGCCGGACGAGAAAAAAGAATTTACGCCATCCCTCCATATACCCGCGTTGAACCGCTGGAGTTTGAAGATCACAAATTTCGTATTGAACAGTTTCCGGTCGCTTGTAGCCGCTGTGGCAGTTGCAACAGTTATCTGGATGAAATCATCAGTGATGTTGACGGCAGTCGCCGGTATTTTTGTTCCGATACCGGATATTGCGATAAGAGGTGTGCCTGATGGAAGCTCTGCTGAAAGCACGAAAATTAAGTAAAATTTTCGGTTCCGGTTGCCCTCTCTGCTGCGAGTCTACCGGACCTGAGTTTGATACCAATGTCTGCCCGCATTGCCAGTCTGTGGTTGCCTGTAATGATGTCGATTTTGATCTTTATCCCGGTGAAGTTCTGGGGATTGTCGGTGAAAGTGGTTCCGGCAAAAGCACCTTGATCAAACTGGCCCATTTTGAATGGGCCGCATCTGCCGGAGAGATGACTCTGCATCGTTCTGCGCTTCCTGTAGCTTTGGGCGACCTGCTGGCAGATCAAACCGCATCTTACACTCGTAACCTGTTTGGACTGAGCCAGTTTCAGCAACGTCAGGTGCGCAACGCCCTGATGGGAATTGTTTATCAGAACCCCTACCTCGGACTGCGGATGAATGTCAGCTCGGGTGGGAATATCGCTGAGCGACTGCTGGGTGCCGGTTGGCGCCATGTCGGCAAAATGCGTGAGCGAGCCTCCGAGTTACTGGAAAAAACTGAAATCCCGATCTCAAGAATGGATGAACCCCCCAAAAACTTCAGCGGCGGCATGCAGCAAAGGGTGCAGATTGCCAAGGCGTTGTCCAACAACCCTTTGTTACTATTGCTGGACGAGGTGACCACCGGACTTGATCTTTCGGTTCAGGCACGGGTGCTGGACCTGATCCGGAGTTTGCAGCGCGAATTTCAACTTTCCATGCTGGTTGTTTCTCACGATCTCGGAGTGATCAATCTCCTGTGCAACCGCACCATGGTGATGAAGCATGGTCGGGTTGTGGAGTCGGGATTGACGGATCAGATTTTACAGGATCCCCAACACGGCTATACCCAGCTTCTTGTTGCTTCACAACTTTAGATAATGACCATCCTGGAACGAAGGATGGCGCAAGGAAACCCAATCATGCTCACTGTTGAAAATCTGAATAAAGACTTTCATGTCCAAATTCTGGGAAACAAACATATTCCCGGCTGCCGGGATATCTCCTTCAGTATTGAAGCGGGGCAGTTTTTTTCTCTGGCAGGCCCAAGCGGGGCCGGGAAAAGTACCGTTCTCAAGTGTATTTATCGAACCTATTTACCCGAATCCGGTCACATCTGGTACGACTCTGCCAAATATGGACAGGTTGATCTGGCAACCGCATCGGAGCGTGTGCTGCTGGATATTCGCAATAGTGAAATGGCATACGTCTCACAGTTTCTCAATGTTATTCCCAGGGTCTCGGCTCTTGAGCTGGTTATGGAACCGATTCTCACCCGCAACGGGGTTTCTTGTGACGAAGCGCGAAAGCGTGCCTGTCATCTGCTGGAGCGACTGCGGATTCCTGCGGAACTTTTCGATGCCTATCCAGCCACTTTCAGCGGTGGAGAGCAGCAACGCATCAACATTGCCCGGGCAATTAGCTGGAACCCGCGTTTGTTGCTGCTGGATGAGCCGACGGCATCTCTGGATGCTGAATCGATCGATAGAGTTCTCGAATTGCTGGCGGAATTGCGTGAGCAGGGGACAACAATGGTGGGCATTTTTCATGATCAGGACATTATGAATAAAACCGCCGGACACATCTACTATCTGCAATAAGGTCAATATCATGTCGACTCGTTATCAAATTATCAACACCAAAGTCATTACGCCCGCTGAAATTCTGGACGATGCCTCCATCACGGTTTCAGACGGTGTGATCACTGCTATTTCTCAAGGTCAAGACGCAACCTGTCCGGCAGTCATCGATGCCCGGGGACAGTATCTGCTGCCGGGATTTATTGATCTCCACTGTGATGCTGTGGAAAAAGGAATCGAGCCCCGTCCCGGAACCTTTTTCCCTACCAATGTGGCTCTCTATGAGTTGGACAAAACTCTGGCTTCATGCGGTGTCACAACGATGTATCATTCTCTGTCTTTTGCCGAAAACGAAACCGGGATTCGCTCAAATTTGATGGCTGCATCAGTGTTACGAACTGTCAATGACATGCAGGATAATTTTCGCATCAAAACCAGAGTGCATACCCGGTTTGAAATCACCGACCATTGTGCCGTTCCCGTTCTGAAACAATTAATCGAAGAAAAACATGTCGATTTGTTCTCTTTTATGGACCATTCCCCGGGGCAGGGTCAGTTTAAAACGATCTCTTCGTTCAAGGACTATTTCGGCCCGGTTTACAAAAAAACAGATGCAGAGATGAATGCTTTAATTGCGACGAAACTGCAAGCACGGGAAAGTGAAGCTCAGCATTATGTCAGCGAACTCCTGTCGCTCTGTCGCGATAAACAGGTTCCGATTGCTTCCCATGATGATGATACGCCGGAAAAAATCAATTGGCTGAAAGAGCGTCAGATCACTCTGTCTGAATTTCCGGTCAATATGGAAACCGCTCAGGCGGCAAAGAACCAGGGAGTGCAAACCATGCTTGGATCTCCCAACGTTTTTCGAGGCAGTTCTCAGTCAGGAAACCTCAGTGCCCGTGAAGCGATTACACAGGGTTGCGGTGATATCCTCTGTTCTGATTACGCGCCGTTAACCCTGGTGCATGCCGTATTTATGCTCCGGGATCTGGGTTTGAAAACCTTGCCGGAAGCCGTGAGAATGACCAGCCTTAATCCTGCTATTGCTGTTGGCATTGACGATCAGACCGGCTCTATAGAAATCGGCAAAGATGCTGATCTGGTGCTGGTCGGCAACGGCGGTGATTTCCCCCGTATTGTCAGAACTTTTGTGAAAGGGCAGGAGGTATTTCAATCATGTTGAAAATCGGCAGCAATATCAGTGAGGTCCGTATAGACGGCAACCTTGATCATTTGTGCAGGGATCTGGACGCATTTCAGGAATTTGGTTTGACGGCTGCAGAAATCGGGGTTCACGGAACAGATGTGATCCGCAATGGAAAACTCGATTTAAAGAGGATCGCAGACATTCAGAAGATCCTCAACCGGTACCCTTTTAGTTACAGTGTGCATGCTCCCAATCCTCTCAACCTTATGGATGAGGAAGACTTTGATCTGCATGTTGATGTGATGCGTTCCAGTCTTGAATTTACCCAGGCTATCGGGGCTGAAATCATGGTTTATCACCCCGGCCGCTTTCAGGCTGAGGAAAGTTTTGGTCCGTTGGGTAAAATAGTTTCTTCTGAAGAGAGGTGTCGGAGATTGCTGGATCTTGAAGCGGAAATTCTTCTGAATTTTGCCTCAGAGTTTCCGAGACAGACCATCGCCATGGAAAATGCCAGACCGTACCGTTACCATTCCCCCTATTGCTACGCTGAAACGATTTCAGCTTTGCAGGACCAGGTTGAGAGAATCAATCGGGACAATGTCGGGATGACTCTGGATTTTGGTCATCTGCATATGGCGGCAAAGTTTTATGGATTTGCAGAAATTGCCGCTGTAAAACAGGTCGCCCATTTGATTCGACACTGCCATGTTCATGATAATTTTGGTGGGACTGTCTACCATACGGACAAGCAGCAGACGCATCAAATTCCCCTTGGAAAAGGTGATTCGCATATGCCGGTCGGTTGGGGAAATATTGATTTTGCCAGTATTTTTTCCTGTTTTCTGGATCAGTATCAAGGCCTTCTGATCACTGAACTGCGCGGACGTTATTTTGCGGCCACCGGAGAATCTGCCGCTAATCTTCTCTATATTACCGAAAACTTGCAAGCAGCTTGAAAGGTGTGTTGATGATGACGAGTTCAATTCCTGAGAATCCGTATTTGCTGTTGACACCGGGGCCGCTATCGACAACGAAAACCGTCAAGCAGGCGATGCTACGAGACTGGTGCACCTGGGATGACGATTACAATATGATCGTCCAGGATATTCGTGCGCAACTGGTGTCCCTGGCCACAAAAACTGAAGGTTACACGGCGGTGCTGATGCAGGGGAGCGGTACTTTCTCGGTAGAATCCGTCATTACCTCAGTCCTTCCCGATCACGGGAAACTTCTGGTTTTAGCCAATGGCGCTTACGGTCAGCGCATCGGTAAAATTGCCGAAAAAGCAAAAATATCCACCATTGTTCTGGATTCAGGAGAATTAAACCCTCCGGATCTTAATCTGCTGACGAAAACAATGGCCACCGATCCCCAGATTACCCATGTTGCTGTGGTCCATTGTGAAACGACAACCGGAATGTTGAACCCCATCGCAGAAATCGGCCGACTGGTTAAGGATGCAGGAAAAACATACATCGTTGATGCCATGTCAAGTTTTGGAGGGGTTCCTTTTGATATGGTTGATGTCGGAGCTGATTTTTTGATCAGCAGCGCCAATAAATGTATCCAGGGCGTTCCCGGATTTGGTTTTATTATTGCCGGGACCGCTGCGATAGAATCCTGTGCCGGGCGGGGGCGGACATTGAGCCTGGATCTTTTTGATCAATGGAACACGATGGAGAAACAGCAGGGGAAGTGGCGGTTCACTTCGCCAACTCATACTGTTCGTGCATTTAAACAGGCTTTGACCGAGCTTGAAAGAGAAGGTGGCATCGAGGTTCGTCACCAACGTTATCTGGAAAACCACCGGATTCTTGTTCAGGGGATGAAACATTCAGGATTCAGGTGCCTGCTGGACGATAAAGATCAATCTCCCATTATCACGGCCTTTCACAGTCCGACACATCCTGATTATTCATTTCCCCGCTTCTACAATGAGCTGAAAAGCAAGGGCTTTGTCATTTACCCGGGAAAAGTGACCCATCAGGATACGTTCCGTATCGGTAATATCGGAGACGTCACACCGCTGGATATGGAGCGCCTTGTCGAAGCGATTGCTGACTCCATGTATTGGGACAGAGGTCAAGGAGAGTCAAGATGACAAAGGCTGCGGTAGAATTTGCCGAAATTGGTCCCGAGGCTGTCAAGCTGGTGATATTTGACCTGGCAGGAACAACAGTTGATTACGGTTGTATTGCTCCGGTTGCAGCTTTTGTAGCGGGGTTCAAAGAATTTGGTGTCACTATTTCCCAACAACAAGCCCGTGAGCCGATGGGAATGGAGAAGCGTGCCCACATCAAAACGGTCGGGCTGATTCCGGAGGTTGCAGAGCAATGGCAGGCCGTCCATGCTCAGGGGATGACAGATGATGATATTGACGCCATGTACCATGCTTTTGTCCCCCTGCTGATGAAAACTTTACCAGACTATTCTGCTTTGGTTCCCGGGACCATGGATTGCGTGAGATACCTGCAACAAAAAGCCATCCCTTATGCTGCAACAACGGGATATTTTCGTGAAGCCGCAAATTGTGTTTTAGATTCTGCTGAAAAATCAGGGTTTTGTCCATCTACATCTTGCTGTGCCACGGAAGTAAGAGCGGGGAGACCAGCTCCCTGGATGATATATCACTGCATGGAATCACTGTCGGCGTTTCCTCCCTCAGCCGTTGTTAATGTCGGCGATACCAGGGTTGATGTCGAATCCGGCCGCAATGCGGGAGTTTGGAGTGTTGGTGTTGCGAACAGTGGAAATGAAATGGGTTTATCTCTGGATGAAGTGAGTAAGATTGATAGAGAAACCTATGCCGAATGCGTCCAGCGAGCCCAGGAAAGGTTAAAATCAGCTGGGGCTCATTATGTGATTGATACCGTAGCAGGATTACCGCAGGTCATTGTTGACATCGAAGCGCGGATAAAGCTTGGAGAAAAACCTTCATAAAATGCCTGCCCGGCTCGCGGTCATTCAAACCTCTCCTATCTGGGCCACCTTGAAGCCTGGTGAGCCCAGATAGTCCATCATTTCATGTCAAGAGTTACTTTGACGATATTTCCCCCCGGTACAATACTGCAATAGCCGCAAGCAGCAAAAAAGCACCAATAATCCCGGATGGTGCAAGTCGCTCAGCAAAAAATATCCATGCCAGAACGGTGGCTGTAAGGGGTTCAAGTAACGTGAGAATAGATGCCGTAGACGCTTTTATGCTGCGCATTCCAAAAAAGAAAAGCATGTATGCAACCGCTGTCGGCATCAATCCGATATACAGAATCAACTCCCAGATTTCAATTGAATAGGTCGCTGAAAAAATATTCCCTGCGGCAAAGGGAAAAAGAAATATCGCACCAACTCCGAACGAGACCGTTGTCGAGAGCATCGGATGGCATGTCGCAGCAATTGAGCGTCCCATCAGGGCAACGATTGCATAACCGGTTGCTGAGCCAAGGGCCAATGCAACGCCCATAGCCACGTTGCCGGCAACAGAATTCTGTTCCGGTAAGCCGACCAAGAGAACCGTTCCGGTTAATGCTGCCAGCAATGCTCCTAGCGTGTATCCCGTCAACCTTTCCTTCAGGAACACAGCAGACAGCAAGGAAACCAGAACCGGGGCGGTACAAAGAGTGATAAGGGTTGCAACAGCAACTCCGACGTAGCTGATGGAGGCAAAATAAAAAACCTGATAAAGAGCCAGCATCATACCGATGAGGATGATTTTCAAATATTCCTGATTGACGATGCGGAGTTGTTGTTTATCGACAAGTTTCCAGCAGAGGATAGCAACAACCGGAAAAGCAAAAGACAATCGATAAAAACCGGCAGCGACTGCTGTGAGGTCTGATCTTTGGTAGATGGCTTGGGTTGCAATGCCAACCGTTCCCCAAAGAACGGCAGATATGGATACGGACAGAATACCTGTTCGTGAGGTCGAAAAGTGTGATTTAGCGGACATGGAAAGCTCCTTCCAAGAGGTTTCAGGATATTTTTTCACGAAGGAAGGAACTGGACGGTCCTTACCTGTCTTTCAGGCACAGGGTCCGAGAAAAGTTTTTTTCTATAAAGTCCTTCCTCTATTTACAGAGAGGAAGGAGGGGGAGGAGTGAGGTAGAACATGGAATGCCTCGATTCAATTTGAAAACATTTGCATTTCGAACAGAGTAACAGAATTTCAGACGAATGTGGCCAAAAAATGCTTGGACTTTTTCGGTTTATTTCGACTCGTTCGATGTCACAAAAACGGGGGATTTTTGCAATCAAGGATATTCTCAGGATAAAGACTGATGAGAACGGGACATGATCTGACAGCTCATGTTGTGATTATGCCGGATAACGGCCAATGATAGATAACTCTTTCTTGACGACAACGGTGGAAAATGCGTTTTGTCGCAGAGTTAATGTTGTAATAGGGTTTTTACTTTTCGGGTCGCAAAGATAGAAAGATAAGTGCGGATTTGAGCATCAGAGATCATTGGCTCAAGGGCTTCCAGGTACTGTTCACGGATATACTGCTGTTTTTCAGGGTGTTCTTCGCACAAATTTCTGATGGCTTCTTCGTGCTGTTTCTCTTCCAGTTCATTTTTAAACAAAACATTCGCCATTATGAGTGTCCCTTTCCGTCAAAAACATCACAGGAGAGGTTGGTATCATTGTTTTGTTAGGATTGTGTTAGCGTCAACGGGATGGCAACAAATATTTGCAGCCCTCATTCTGCAATTCTGTAAGAAAAGACTCCTCCTATAAACTTGAAACCCGGTTTCGCCCCATGTGTTTAGCTTTGTAGAGGGCTTTGTCTGCAAGTTGGATAATATCGACAGGTCGGTTCGTCTCACCAGGATTCAAGCAGGAAACTCCACAACTGATACTCAGAAAAGCCCCTTCTTTATTGGGGATCATCAGTTCAGAAACGGCAAGTCGTATTTTTTCCGCTAAAGTGAGGGCTCCTGCTATGAACGTCTCTGGTAGAATTGCCAAAAACTCTTCACCACCATAGCGGGCCACCATATCTGCCGGACGATGGATTTGCTGTCGCAGACATGTTGCCACGCGAGCCAGCACATCGTCACCAGCCTGATGCCCGTAGGTGTCATTGAAGGCTTTAAAAAAATCGATATCCATCAGGATGATTGCCAATGAGGTTTTATTGCGCATGCCGCGTTGCCATTCACTCCGCAGATATTCATCCATTTGCCGTCTGTTGGGGATGCCGGTGAGGCCATCAAGGCGAGCCAACTTTTCTGCTTCACGATTTGCCTGTTCCAGTTTTTCCCGTAAGAAGTCGGAGCGGATTATTTCAGCCTGCAGCTTTGCAACCGTGGCAGAAAAAATATGGGCATGAGCGCATAACAGCTCATGGATATCAATGACCGCATGGGAACCGTTATCATTAATGATAACGATTGGCTCCGTCAGCTGTTCAGGAGGTCTTTGCAGGCTGCTTTTAACCGCATCACTGATTAACGTATCGGAGGTATAAACGGGCGAAGTCAAGTTGATTTTTTTAACGAGTTTCTTGATTTCCCGCTGACTGAATAAGTCTTTACTGTAGGGCAGATTCATAATTTCAAAAAACTGCCGGCGTGAAATCATGGAGTGAAAACTGACATGATCAAAAAGTAATACCCCCGGCAAATCAGGTTGTTTTTTGAACGCTTGTGAAATCTTGTAGCAGAGATCATTCAGCTGTAGTGAAACAGCATGGAGGGGTAACGTTGCCAGACGACTGTTATATTGTAAAAAATTTTGGTTGTTTTGCTCATCTACCATGGTGTCCATTTCAATGCATGCAAAATGCTCAGGAAAATTTCAGTTTGATCTGTGCAAATTGTTCTTCACATTGGAGAAAGGCATCAACAACCGCAGGGTCGAAGTGGCTGCCGGAATAGTTCATGATTAATCCTTTGGTTTGCTGATGGGTGTAGGCCTCTTTGTAACTTCTAGCGCTTGTTAATGCATCATAGACATCGGCAAGTGCAACAATGCGGGCTGCCAGCGGGATCTGTTCCGCTCTAAGTCCTTCCGGGTAGCCGGTACCATCGTATTTTTCATGATGGTAAAGGGCAATTTCCGCTCCCATTTGTAAATAGTCGGTGTTGGGATATTTTTCCAAAGCATCATGGAGAGTATTGTAGCCGATGCGGCAGTGTCCGGTCATTGTTTTGCGCTCCGCCTCATTGAGGCGACCGGGTTTCAGGAGTATTGCATCGGGGATTCCGACCTTGCCGATATCATGGAGAGGGCTTGTCAGAAAAATATTGTCAATGAACACCTTGTTGATTTTAAAGGGGTTTCCGGGGCACGCAGATAATTGCTCTGTCAGTCGTTTTGAAAAATGCCTGATTCTTTCGAGGTGATCTCCCGTTTCCGCATCACGGGATTCCGCCAGTTTTGCTAAAGAAAAAATAACAATATCCTTGGTTTGAAACATTCGGCTGCGCTGCCCGGCACGGATTCTGACAGCTAATTCGTCGATGTTATAGGGTTTGGAAATTAAATCATCGGCACCGGCATTGATGGCGGTGACAATATCATTTGTTGCATTTTTCGTTGTCACCATAATGATATAGGTGTACTGACTTCCCTCTTCGGTGCGAATTTTTTCGCAAAGTTCAATGCCGTTCAAATGGGGCATAACCCAGTCGGAAATAACCAGTTCCGGACGTTCATTTTGCCAGAGTTTGTAGGCATCCAGACCATTATCAGCAACCTGAAATTCATAGCCGAGGGAACTGATGATTTTTTCCAGTTTGCGGCGGCTGACGAACTCATCTTCACAAATCAGGATTTTCATAGGGTCTCGCTTTATCAGAAATATTTCTCATAATGATGTGCTGTTTAAATTGTTGGAATTCATGTCTCAGCGTTGCCAGGCACGCCTGACATTCGGCAACATTTTCCTGCTTGCCGGCTTTTTCCAACAGGGCCGCTATTTGAGCTATCCGGTTCGCACAGAGGTTGTAGGATCCTCCTTTAATACTGTGTGCTTCTGTCCAGACAGTGTTCATGTCATCAGCATCTATGGCCTCTTCAAGCAACGGCAACTGTTGCTCAAGGTTTTCCGTATATCCGGTAATCACTTCCTGAAGAAAGTCTTTATCACCAATAAATGCCTGGAGGGCATTGGTATAATCAAAAATGGCCGTATCTTCGAAAGTATTGCCGTCATTCTGAGGAAATGTCCTCTGAATCCCGGTAGTATCACCCTGTATCCAGGCATCGACCTGGTTGATAAATCGCTCTTTGCGTATGGGTTTGGAAATATAATCATCCATACCGGCTGCAAGACATTTGTCTTTGTCGTCGATAGCCGCGTGTGCCGTCATCGCCAGAATCGGGGTGCGATGTTTCTGCTCACCTTCATGTTCTCTAATTTTTTTTGTTGCCTCATAGCCATCCATTTGCGGCATTTGAATGTCCATCAGGATGAGGTCGTAGTGTTGTTGTTGAAATGCGGCCACAGCTTGAAGACCGTTTTCGGCGAGGTCAACTTTATAGCCTTCATCGACGAGATATCGTAAAGCTATCTGCTGGTTGGTCGGATAGTCTTCGACCAGCAAAATCAGTTTGTCCGGGTGATTTTTTGCTGCACCGGGAGTTTGAATTTCCTGAGAACAAGGTTGATTTCCGGAAAGACTGAAGGCTGATTGCAGCAGAATCAGGAGGTCGTTTTTTCTCACCGGCTTGCGCAGAAGTCCTTGAATCACGGGATCTTCGACCGTTTTCAGATACTCTGCCGTATGCTGTGATGACAGGATGATGACCTGAATCTGCTGGTGGTCCGGATTGCCGGATAATTTTAATTGCTCGGCAAGCTGCACACCACTTAGTCCGGGCATGTTGTAATCAGCCAGAATCAGATGGGTGTCAGGATAGGTTGGTAATTGCGATATGCAGGTTTCAGCATCAGAAAAAAGGACAACTTCACAACCATAGCTTTCAAGGTAATGACCAAGAACAATGCGGCTGGTCGGATTATCATCAACAACCAGAATCTTTTTCCCAAGCAAGTGACTGTCCGCTTGTTTTTGTGCGGACGCCGCTCCTTTCATGAATGGAATGGTAAACCAGAAAGTACTGCCTTTGTCCGGTTCACTGGTCAAGCCGATTTCACCTCCCATCAGCTCGACCAGCTGTTTTGAAATAGCTGTGCCTAAGCCGGTTCCACCATGTTTTCTGGTCGTGGAGCCATCAGCCTGGGTGAAGCTTTCAAAGATCAGTTGTTGTTTTTCTTTTGCGATACCGATGCCGGTGTCCTGAACTGAAAATTTGATTGTTATCTGCTTGTCTTTTGCCTTTATCCGTTCCGCAAAAATAAAAATTTGCCCCTGGCTGGTGAATTTGAGGGCGTTTTCTCCGAGATTGGTCAGAATCTGCTGTAATCTGCCCGGATCGCCAATGAGGATTTCCGGAATAGTTGCAGGAATGTAAGAGAAGACTTCAAGGCCCTTTTGCGGAGCTCTCAGGGCCAGGTTTTCCGTGAGTTGCTCGATAATGGTTGCAGGATTAAAAGGAGCCATCTCAAAATCCATTTTTCCCGATTCTATCTTGGATAAATCAAGGATTTCATTAATGATGCGCAACAGAGAATTTGCTTCAGCTTGGATAGTCTGGCAAATACGTTCCTGATCGGTGGTCATTTTCAATTCCGACAGTAACTGGGTCATGCCGATGACGCCGTTCAACGGGGTTCTGATTTCATGACTCATGTTCGCAAGGAATTCAGATTTCATCTGATTGGCCTGTTCAGCAGCCAGTTTTGATTGTTCAAGCTCAGCCGTGATTTTTTCTTTCTCCTGGATTTCTCTGGATAAGATATTTTTGGAGACCGTTGTTTCCTGTAAGGTTTCAAGCATGAAATTGATGTTTCTGCTGAGTTCTCCAAGTTCATTGGGTGAGTTATCGAGAAAATGTTGTTTAAACGCTTCACTGGTTTCAAATTGATAAACCGTAGAATCTGTCGATAGTGAGGTGTTTTGATCTACCTGAAGTTTTTTAATGGATAAGCTGGTTTTTTTCAGCCATTCACTTAAACGAGAGACTTTTCTGGTGCCGAGATACCAGAAAAGAAAAATGGCGGTGCCGATAAGGGCCGTGAGATTAACGGCAGTGAACAGAAGAAGGTTGTGTTTGGATTCCTGGAAAAGTTTGTTGCGTTGTTGGATTTTTTTAGCCGCAATTTCAGCTTGATTGATGCGCTGTGATAAAAATTCTTCCCTTTGTTTTTTAGCATCGAGAAAACGTTTTTCCTGTTGTCTTGACGATTCAAGGCTGAGTCCCGCTTGCTCGGCACGATCGTAGTAACTGTAGGCTTCACTGAGATCAAAGAAGAAAATGAACAGCCCTGTCGCAGCATTCTTATTGGGATAGGAAACCAGGCTGACAATGACATCTTTGTTTTTTAAATGGTCTTCGAACCAGTCAGATTTTCCCCGCTGTTGAGCCTCTTTGGCATAGACATAGAAATCTTCGGAAACAGTCCTGCTCGGAACCAGCTGTGTCAGGGGTTGAATGCCGTTCCAATAGATGGTTTTCATGGCCAGATTTTCAAATATTTGCTGCAGTCGGGTAGTGGTCTGTTCCAGGGTTGCGTCAGGTATTGATGTCAGTGCCTGAACCGTTTTAGCTGTCAATGACGAGGCGAGAGAGACAACTTCTCCGCGAATTTCGTATGCTTTTTTGTAAAGGTCATTACGGACTGCAACAACCTTTTTCTCGGCTTCGAGACTTTTGATCTGTGCCATGTGGCGGTTGTTCTGATCCGTCAGTTCGACAACCTGTTGTTCCAGTTTTTTGCTGTCTTGTTCAAATGCGATTCGGTTTTTAGTGTGGATGTCTGCCAGCAACGTAAAATTGTGGTTGAGGATATTGTAGCTGACGACCAACCCGGCAACCAGAAATGGCAGGGTGGCAAAAAGAACTTGATAAATAATACGTTTATTGGGCATGTAATGAGTTTCCCGGAATGCAATCTATGGAATATTTGCCGCCCTCAGAAATCGGATATCCACAATGTCTGAAAATTATCAGTTTAAATCCGATGACTTTCTTTGCTCGATGATTTGGCGGTAGTCACGACGTTCTTTATCCGGCATGACGACCAATCCCAGGTCAGCTAAATAGCCGTTTGGTCCCCATGCGGTTTCACTGGTAAACTCTTGCAGGTATTTTTCGAGACCGGGAACTTCACCAATACGATCTTTTTTGATGTACAGATAGAGAGCTCTGGATAAGGGGTAATCTCCGGAAGCAATGGTTTTAACTTCCGGTGTGATTCCATCAATGGTGGCGCCTTGAAGATTGTCCAGATCCCGGGCAAGAAAATTGTAACCAAAAATTCCTGTTGCTTGCGGGGCGAATTCCAGGTTTTTGACGATCAGGTCGTCCCGTTCTCCGGCTTCGATAAAGTAACCATCATTCCTTACGGTTCTGCAAATTTTCTGGAACCTTTTTTTGTCCCGCTTTTTGATCGCCTTAATCCATGGATATTGTTGGCATCCTTGTTCCAGTGCCAGTTCTGAAAAGGCATCACGGGTTCCGGATGTTGGTGGTGGTCCCAGAATTTCTATTTTTTCATCAGGCAAGGTTGAATTGATCTGCTGCCAATGGGTATAGGGGTTGAGAATCAACAGCTGCTGGCCATCGGGGTCAGGAACTTCTTTCGCCAGAGCCAGATAGAGGTCTTTGATTGAGAGTTTGAGATCCTGGGCTTTGGTGGAATTGGCAACAACAATGCCGTCATAGCCAATCTTCAGTTCAATAATGTTTTTAACGCCGTTGGCCAGACATAAATCATACTCTGAGCGCTTGATCCTGCGTGAAGCATTGGTGATATCCGGATGCTCATCTCCAGTCCCTTGACAGAATATTTGCAATCCCGCCCCTGATCCGGTGGAGATAATATCAGGGAGAGGATAGCCGGTTTTCTCACTAAAACTTTTGGTGACCGCCTGGGCAAAAGTATAAACAGTTGAAGAACCGACTATTTTAATTTGCTCTCTGGCGTGGAGTGGAGTGATGAAACACATTGTTATCAGGACTGGCAAAAATATCTTCGGCAGCATCATATTCTCTTCCTGTCTATGGATTTTTTGTAAGGAAATAAGATGGTATTCACATTCAAACCCTTTTACTTCATTGGTCGCCTGAATCCGGATACAGATCTAAACCATAAAATTATTAGGGAAATATTAGGAGAGTTTACTTATTTGAGGATATTCAGGATGAGAAAATAACCAAATTCTCATCTGGATTGAATCCAGCCATAACAAAGAAGTGTTTTTTTAAACCATCAAAAAAACTGATGGAGGTTGTTATGGCCAATAGCGAAGTTAATTCATTCACTCCTTTTCGTTTTCATTGTGCAGGAAAAAGCCCACTGGGGACGTTTCAACAGTTGTTTTTAAGGGGAGGCGAGCACCTGCTTGGTTTGCGTCGTTGTCAGCAGCTTTATGATAAAATTCCTGCCGAGACTACGGACGATTTTGCCGCGCAGGCATTGCAACAGCTGAACGTCACTTACCGGCTCAGTCACAGTGATCAAATGCGGATACCAGCGTCCGGGTCTTGTATCCTCATTGCCAATCATCCATATGGAGGGATTGAAGGACTGGCGATTATCGATCTTCTGCGCAAGGTTCGCCCTGATTTCAAGATCATGGCCAACTTCATTTTGGAGCGCATCCCACAACTACAATCTTTGCTGATCAGTGTTGACCCTTTCAACAAAGAGTCATCTGCAGGGAGAAATATTGCCCCTTTAAGAGAATCTCTCAACTGGCTTCGAGGAGGGGGCTTGTTGGTGATTTTTCCGGCTGGCGAAGTCTCTTCCAGGCAAGCTCCAGGGCAGGAAGTCACCGATCCTCCATGGAGTCCAACCCTGCCGCGTTTGGTCCGTATGAGTAAAGCTCCTGTTTTACCGGTTTTTTTCTCAGGTGAGAATGGACGGATTTTTCAGTGGGCAGGGCAGATTCACCCTTACTTACGGACAATGCTCTTACCGCGAATGTTATTGAACAAGCGGGGAAAATCGCTGCATATCAAAGTTGGCAATCTGTTATCAAAAAAGAAGATAGCTGCATTCACCGGTGACCAGAATTTGTCGGCATATCTGCGCTTGCGGACTTACGCTTTAGGACTGGGTTGCAACGGTGAGCCGGGATGCCGGGAGAATGTCACCATCCCTGTTCAGCAGACGGTGATTGCAGCACAAGATAAAACTCTTCTGGAAGCCGAAATCAAAGCCTTACCACCTTCACAGAAACTGCTTTCGAGCGGCGACTATGATGTTCTCGTCTTTAGCGCAGAAAAAGGACCGCATTTATTGCGCGAAATTGGTCGATTACGGGAACTGACCTTTCGGAAAGCCGGAGAAGGGGCGGGATTGAGCGTTGATCTTGATCGATTTGACTACGAATATCATCATCTGTTGTTGTGGAACCGGGAGCAGCAGGAGTTGGTGGGATCTTACCGGATCGGCCGCATTGATCAGCTGCTGAATATGGTCGGTGTCGATGGGTTGTACACCTCAACTCTGTTTGATTTTAAACCGGAACTGCTGGATAAGTTACGGAATGGTCTGGAGTTGGGACGTTCATTTGTGCGTCCTGAGTATCAACGCTCTTATGCCCCTTTGTTATTGCTCTGGAAGGGGATTGGTCATTACCTGGTTGCGAACCCGCAGTATCGCTACCTGATCGGACCTGTCAGCATTTCAAGTGATTATAGTACGCATTCACGACA
Source organism: uncultured Desulfuromusa sp. (assembly GCF_963675815.1). Lineage (NCBI taxonomy): Bacteria > Pseudomonadati > Thermodesulfobacteriota > Desulfuromonadia > Desulfuromonadales > Geopsychrobacteraceae > Desulfuromusa > uncultured Desulfuromusa sp. Next base: position 271,349 of record NZ_OY776576.1, on the reverse strand, counting down.
ATTGATGACCCAGACTCTCGCACGCCATTATCTGGTTGATGATCTGGCTAATCTTGTTTCACCACGATTGCCGATTGCGCTGAAGCCACTGAAAATCTGTGGGTTTTCTGCCGATCAAAGTGATTCCCTTCTGCAGGATATGGAGAATATCTCGACCCTGGTTGCCGATATTGAAGCTGACAGCAAAGGGATTCCGGTTCTGCTCCGTCATTATCTGAATCTTGGTGGCAAGCTCCTCGCTTTCAATCTGGATCCTGATTTCAGTCATGTGATCGATGGCCTGTTGCTGGTTGATCTACAGCAGACGGACCGGAAGCAATTACAGCGCTACATGGGGCGAGAGGGATATCAGTTTTACGCTGACAGGCAGCATCCTTCATCGGCCCATTGTGCCTGAAATCATCTCGATCTTTGCTCCTGTGATCTGTCCGGTTTTGAGGTTCCAGGTGGCTGTGAATCATTCAAGGGGAAAATCGATTTGACAAAGGAGTAAAAAACGGCTATTCTTTGTATATACAATGTATAAACATTGGCTATGCTCAAGTTTTCTATATAGCCACAACCTCAAAGGAGTCGAAAATGGCTAAAAAAGTCAAATCAATCAAAAAAGAAATCAAGGCAAGAAAAGCAAAAGTACAAAAACAAGAAGGTAAAATCAAAAAATTGAAGAAAGCATTGAAAAAAGCTTAGTCTGGGATATCGTTCTGAACTTTGCTGATCAAAGGGCATGTCGTGGTTTTGCGTCATGCCCTTTATTTTTGACTAAGCAACTTGCTGTCCTTCTCGCCAGACCCTCCGCACGATCGGCAGACCGTTCACCAATGTGACCTGAATCAGATCTGCTTTCTTGCCAACACCAATTTCACCCCGATCAGTCAATCCGACCATTTCCGCCACATGAGCTGAAACCATGGCAATGGTTTGCGGTAGAGGAAGATTCAGTTTGTCTGCCAGATAAAAGGCTGAATGAAGCAGGCTTGCCGGGACATAATCAGAAGAAAGACCATCCAGAAGCCCCAGTTGCGCTAACTCTAATGCAGAAACGTTCCCTGAATGCGAGCCTCCGCGGACAACATTCGGCGCCCCCATGACCACAGACATGCCAAATTTTTTGGCTGCTTTTGCTGCAACCAGAGTTGTTGGAAACTCAGCGATCTTGATTCCTGCTTTTGTCGAGGCCCGGGCATCAGTCATCGTTGTATCATCGTGAGAGGCCAACTGCACCTGACGTTCGCGCGCAAAACCAATGGCCAAGCGACGATTTTTATCCGCATGTTTGTCCTGTAATTCCAGACGTTTTTGTTTGACCTCTTCAGCCTGTTGATCGCTCCAGCGTTTATCACGATGGTAAAGGCGCCATTTCTCCAGATCTGTCCATTGTCTTTGCCCGGGAGTATGATCCATCACGGAAATAAGTTTGACCAATGAGTGCTCGCCATAAACGGGGAGCAATGCTTCAATTTGTGGATCTGCGACTTCGCAACGCAGATGCAGGGCATGATCAGCCTTGAACAGCTTCTGTTCCTGACCTTGACAGATCGCAGTAAAAGATTCTTCAAGAATGTGTGAATCCAGCCCTCCTTCACGTAATCCACCGATTGCCAGGGCATCGAGAACCGTAGTAATTCCCGAGCCGACGATCTGATTATCATGAGCAATAGCCGCAGCCAGAATGGAGGGCCATAAAACTCCCGGTCTGGGCTGGATGTTCTTTTCCAGATTGTCGGTATGGAGTTCAACCAGCCCCGGAAGAAGAAGGTCGCCTTTTAAATCGATTTCTTCCCGGCCATTTCCGGATGAACATTCAGTGATGGCTTGAATCCGGCCCTCTGTGACCGACAGGTCACCGTTAATAATCTGGTCTCTGCTGACGATTCGGGCATTAACAAAATGTAGGTTTCTCATATTAAATCAAAAATTTCCGTAGTCGTGAGGAGAGCATATCAATCAAGCTGACTGAGATCACCATCACGATGATAATGGTTGCTGCCCGGTCATACTGAAAAGCGCGAAAAGACTCGTAAAAGGTAAAGCCGATGCCGCCTGCACCAACAATTCCCAGAACTGTGGCCGAGCGAACCAGAGTTTCAAAGCGGTACAGGGTTAAACTGCTCCAGAGAGGTAAAACCTGTGGGATTACCCCGTAGATGATTTCATGCAGGTAGCTTCCGCCGCTGGAACGGATACCTTCAACCGGACGCATATCGATAGATTCAACGGCTTCGGAAAACAATTTACTGATCACTCCGAGATTATGCACACACAGAGCCAGGACTCCGGCCATAGGTCCGAGACCCACTGCGGCAACAAAAAGTATGGCAAAAACCAGTTCGTTGATGGCGCGTGCGGAGTCCATCAGTCTGCGTGTCGGGAAGACGATCCAGGATGGGGCAACATTATTTGAAGAGAGCAGGGAAAAAAAGACTCCGGCAACCACGGATAGAAATGTTCCCCAGAGCGCCATATAAACGGTTTCCAGCATTTTCTGAATAAACATGGCCAAATCGGAAAAATCAGGATGGAGGAAATCTTGAAGAAAAATCATCATATTGCCGGCATCGGTAAACAACATCGGCCAGTTGTTGATTTCTGCAGGATAGTATGAAACTCCCAGCAGGACAGCCAGGATAAGTGCACTCAACATATTGGTTACGGTTTTCGACCAGCGTGGTTTCAGCTGTTTTGCGACTGCAGGAGAAAGTTGTAAGCTTGGATTATCCATAAAATACCTGTCGTTTTCAGATTCAATTAAAAAGCACCTGCTGAGAAAGAACCATTCGTTTTCTCAGCAGGTGCCTTCTGGAACGGGGTGCGTAAAATCAGCTAATACCCCGGAATTTTTTCAATTCAGACCAGAAATTAATATCCACCCTGACCAACGATGGCCGCAGCTTCTTTCAATTGAGCCAGTTCCATTTCTGCTTTCTTGATGCCGTCTTTGTCACCGCTTCTTTCAGCTTTCAACTTCTTTTTGAAAGCTTCAATTTGACGGACATCAAGTAATTGAGCATCTGATGAGGCAAGGAAAGGGCCCCATCCATCGGAGGTATTGGCAAGGATTTCACGTTCTTTTTTCACTTTTTCCGGACTGCCGAAACGACCAAACTGAATGAAGAAATAGAGAATTTTTTGTTTCAATTCTTCCGGAAGATCTTTACGCCAGACCATTGGATCTGATGGGATCAGGGGGGAACGCCAGATTTCCTTGATTTTGCCAGCCATTTCCGGGTTTGTTTTGGGGATACGGTCATACAGGGTTTCGGTATTGTTGGTTGCGACGTCAACTTTTCCGGTTGCTACGGCGATGGCATTGCCTTGATGGTTGGAGCTGACGACCCGCTTGAAGCATTCCTGCGGGGTTTTGTTGTTCAGAGCCCAGACGTAATAACCCGGGATAGCAAATCCGGATGTGGAATTCGGGTCACCATTGCCGAAGGTTTTACTGCCGTCACACTTGAGAACATCTTCCAGAGAATTCAGTCCTGAATCTTTGTTGGTGATCAACAGTGAATAGTAGCCACGTTCACCACTATCTTTAATGGTTTGGGCAAAAACTTCACCATTTGCACGATCAACGGCCTGAATTGCTGATTTGTTGCCAAACCATCCAAGATCCACTTTTTTAAATCGCATCCCTTCAATAATGCCGGCATAGTCTGATGCAAAGAACATTTTCACCGGAACCCCGAGAGTTTTTTCCATTTCTTTGACGAATGGACCAAAAGAGTCTTCCAGTGTGGTGGTGGATTCTGTCGCGATAATGCCAAAATTGAGCTGTTTTGGCATTTCGTTTGCAGCGAGGGCAGAACCGCAAATCATCAGGGTCAACAACAGAGTTAAGGTTAGCTTCTTGAGCATGTTTTTGTTCTCCTTTTATGGGTTGTTAGAGATACAGCGGCAGTTAAGGGCGCTGCATATAGATGTTTATCCTGCCTTCATGATCGGGGCAGGGCGCTCAGCACCAAGACTGCAAACCCCGTCTTCTACCCCGTAGAGTTGAACGAGATCGGCATTGCTGATTCCGGAGGCCTTGCCGTCGTAGACAATTTCTCCATCATTCAGGGCGATAATGCGTTCACAGCGGGTTGTTGCCACCTCAAACTGATGCAGAGAGACAACCACTGTCGTGCCATCCTGATTGTTGATATCGCAGAGCAGGTTCATCACCCGATCTGAGGACGCCGGATCGAGGGAGGCAATGGGTTCATCAGCAAGAATCAGTTTAGCTTCCTGGGTCAACGCTCTGGCGATAGCACCGCGCTGCTGCTGTCCTCCCGAAAGGGTTGAAGAGCGCTGATGGGCATAGTCAACCATATTGACTCGTTCCAGGGCCTCCAATGCTTTGACTCTTTCCGATCGTGGGAACAGTCTGAACACTCCTTTCCATGAAGCATTATGGGCCAGGCGGCCGATCAGAACATTCGTCAACAAAGAAAGCCGACCGACGAGATTGAACTGCTGGAAAATGATCCCGACATCCTGGCGTAAAGATCGATAGTTGGATGTTCTCTTGTCTCCCCGCTGGGTTGGTTTGGAGAATATTTTGATGTGTTTGCTGGTGCGGTCCATCGTTTCAAGTCCCGCTATCGAGCGGATTAAGGTGGATTTCCCCGATCCTGAAGCTCCGATGAGTCCGACCATTTCGCCTGCGCGGATCTTGATGTTGATGTTTTTGAGAACTTGTTTTTTTCCAAATGTTTTATTCAGATCTTCAATATCGATGACCATGTCCATCATGATTTCCTTTCGTGGTCGAATTCGGGAATTGAACTCTTCATGAACCCGGACAGGCTATTTTTTTAATTTTAGGTTTTAGTTAGGGTCTGGTTATCATTTGATGATGAAGGGTTTGAGAAAAAATCGATGGGTGAGGTTTGTGCGATAAGGAGTTGAGGGAGGTGACAATTAAACACTTGCTCGTCAATGTCAGTGCAGCAGTTTATCAAAACCGGTATAAAAAAATCGTCCTAATCCGATGGTATACAGAAGACATCCGTAAAGAGCATGCTCAAAGGAGACTGCCAGTAATGATTGTGTTTTTGCATACGTCCAGGCAAAAAGGTAACCGCCAAAGAAGGTTAATATGATTGAGATGGGATGAAAGTAGATAATATGGCCAAAAGAGAACGCTATCGCACTCAGATGGATAAGAGATCTTTCCTTCTGCAGGAGTGGTCGGTAACGATGAAATAAAAAAGCACGATAGATAAGTTCCTGCGGATAAACAGACAGCAATGGGTAGATGACCATCAATGACAGCCATAGGGAAAAATGATTGATCGGGCAATAAAACAGAAAATCCGGAGAGAAAAGATAGGTCAGCCCGATAAGAACTGTTGCGACCAGGATAAAAACCCATAACACTCTCGGGATGTCTTTTGTCCACCCTTGCTTGTTGAGAAAGAAGTGGTTTCTGAAGCTGTTGTTTTTATAAAGGATAAGGAAACCGGACAACCCGAGTAAAAACAGAAACAACAGGGGGGAAGACTCATGATGAAAAGCATAATAATAGGGGGCAAGAAAAAACAGTAATACAAACTCGGCCCAGAGCATTCCTTTTTTTACCGCTCCGCTCATTATCAATTCTCTCTGGCCATTGATTTATTCTTCTCATGTTTCTGCAAGAAGGGATCTGATCTCGGCCACCATGGATAAAGCTCCTGCCGCATACGATTGCCAATCAGGACTGGTCAAGACCAGGGAGTTTTTCATGGCCAGATGCCTGGTTTCAATCTGGTCAAGATTCCGGACAATTTTTTCCCATGTTGATTGTTCGTTTCGTGCTGTTTTCAGAATCTGCCTGATGACATAGTCACGCGCCTCACAATATTTTAAACGATTCGTTATCTGTCCCTGCTTGTGCAATTGACAGACCGGCTGGTTTTGGGCGCTGTCGCTAAAAGCCTGCTCAGCTTCACTGGAGAGGTGTAATAATCTGTTAATGAATTTATTCATGGGAGTTGCAGGACCTTTTAAATATAAGGGAGATATCATTTTGTATCTGCCTGTACTTAACAAATAATACCGCTATTGACGAGTGTTTATTGGCCAAATACGACATTGGAATGTCATCCTGAAAATTTGATTCTCACTGCGTTGCAAGGGGATGGAATTTCTTGAGCAGCAGGACAACGCCGCCGAAAAGAAGGGCAAATATCGCGGGTGACAAAATCAACCAGACAACAAGCCCCTGGACGTTAGATTGCCAGAATTGACCGAGGAAAACGAAAGGCATTGATCTGATTTGCTCTAACAGTTGGGTGTGGTTTGCGGGGAGTAAATGGGTGGCAAAAAGTCTTTCTCCCCAAATCAGATAAGGGAAGAACAAAATGATTTGCAATGGATACATCAGATAGTTTGCCCCCTGGATCACCACCTGGTTAATCCGCAGACAGGAGGCAATGATTATACAGATCAAACTGGTTCCCCAGACAAGAGGCATGATCCCCAGAGTGGCTCCCAAAGCAAACGCCAAAGCTAAATCACGCGGACAACAACCCTGCTGCAACTGTTCGTAAAACAATTCCCGCAAGCGTTGAAATCTTCCGCATCCTGAATCGCTCTGTTCAGATCCGGTCACGATGGATATGAAAACTCAGGTTGGCACCGGTGACGGTACTGCGACCGGTATAGATAAAGAGAATCAGCCAGACGATTTGCAGGAACATCAGCGTTGCCGGTTGCCATAGATTTTGTAGCCCCTGGACCAGCATCGGGTGGATTGTCAGTATTGAACTGAATGAGTAGGCGCAGATCAAGGCGTAAGGGATTGCCAGTAAGCCCATAATCTGATAGGCCGAAAGTTTATTATGACCGCGAAAATCGGCCCGTAAAAATTCTGAGAAAAACCGCCACAATTGTGTGACCAGCACCACGCCCGCAAAAGCGGTTGCGACATAACCGTTGAGGAAAAGTTCGACTCCCAGTAAACCAATCAGCAGATAGAGAGTGGCCGTCAAAGCTTGTACCGGGACCACGGGTTCTCCTTCCAGATCCCCGGCATAACAGATTTTTCGTGTCTCACCATGAAAAATGAAATGCCAACGGGAAAATAATCGCTGCATCGCCGGGCGGCACTGGGAGACCGGTTTTCCATAACAGCAACCAAAACTGATACAGGCCAGTCGACCGAGCCCTTCACCGAAGGCATAAGCGATGCTGATTGCTGCCAGAGTAGTCAGGACCGGCATTTGATATCCGCTGAAAAGATTGACCAGCTTGACGATCCAGGGAGCGGCCAGAATGCCGATGAAAACCGCACCGCCAACGGTAAATGTGTGGGCTTTCCCTTCAATCATTCGGGCCAGCAATCGGGAAGCCGGAACACAGATCAGCAGTAAGCAGATGGCCACCAGGAGCACCCCGGTTAATGGAACCTGTGCGGCGCCGAGAAGGACGATCAACATCGATAATCCAACCAGGTAGGCATTGGCCGTCAGGAGACCATACCAGGTCAGATTCACTCCCTGCCATTGGCCGTTTCCGAGTGGTCGGACCGGCAAAGTAGCGAGCATCTGCCAGCCTTCTCGTGGGAGAATCCTGAAGCCCCAGGCTAGTATGACTCCGAAAAAAATCAGCAATGAGAGCACGAAGAGCTCGTTAATCATTTTCTACTCCTTGAATTCTTTGTTGCTGCTGAATTGCCGTTCCCAATAGTGATCTGACTTGAATATCGGTTTCTATTAAGGGCATCTTGAAGCCTGAACTGAAGCGGCTTTGGACATCCTGCCGCAATCTGTTCTCCACCAGATCTTCAGCAAATTTGATACGATCTTTTTCAAATAGCAACACATCGGTACTGCTGCCCGGACGATAGAGGCTTTTGGGAACCCCTTTTTGAAGAAACATCCCGATTTTTATCGGTTTTGGGTCATCATAACAACAGGTGCTGTAACACTGGACAATATCTCCGATCATCAACGCAACGATTTCCAGCATGGCCACTTTTCCGACGCCACTGCCCCCTTCGACGTCGGTATCAATAATCGTGACAATGCGACGATTTTTTGAAAAGGGGGTTGCCTCGGAGATGATGGCCTGGGGATTACAGGAGTGAAAACAGCCGTCAATCTGGTAATAGTCGATGACCTTTCCGGCAACCGGGGTATGATTGTAGTGATATTTGTCCGGTGTCAGCCGGAACAGGGCAAAATCTCCCTTATCGAAGCACTTGAGCCAGTCAGATTTCTGTTCTCCGAGCAGCTCTTCAAAACTGAAGAATTTCCCCTTGATTTCCATGCAGGAGGTTTCGTCCAGAGAACCGACAATGACTCTGGCGTCAGCTGGAGAAAGGATGGAGGCCTGTTGTTCCGGCATTGGGCGGTAGTTCCAATAGCGGATTTTTCGTTCAAAAACTTTGCGGGCAGTGTCGAGCTTTCTTGGTGGATCGAGGCATTCTCTCAGATCAACCCCGGCTTCACGCAGAAACTGTTCGTTGCCCAGAACTTTGGTGGCCAATGCCAGGTCGTAGTTGAAAAATCCCAATAGTTTGGACACCCTTGATCCGGTCAGCAGCTGAAACAGCTGTGGAGCTTTTTCGCGTACAGGGTGATACAGCCATTGAACAATACGGTCGGCAAACAATGGTTCGTTACAGACGCGTCCGCTGGTTCTCTCGATATATTGATGGGTCAGACTCATAATTCTCCTGTGGGCCATTCAGATGCTGGTGAGCTAAAAGTCGATCACGATGTTCCGTCAGTAACATCAAATTCAGTAACCGTTGTAATGGTTGACTGCCAAGTTGGTCATTCAGAAGGTCTTGTTTGGCTGTCAGGCAAAATGTTGCGGCGTTTTTCCCCTGCATCAACTCGCTCTTCAGCGGCCGCAGTTCTGAATCAATTTTGCTGTTTCCACCCTCCATCTCGCGCAGATCTTCGAGAAGAAAATGGAGTGCCTGCCGGGTATGCTGCCGTCGAAGGTCCTCACGATAGTATTTTTCTGCGGCTTGATTGAAATCCCCGGCTTCTATCTTCAGTGGGTTGCCCACTTTGCCTCCGGCAATCTGACGCACCAAACGCCCCGCAGCGGAATATCGTTGTGGCTGTTCCAGGCGGAGTTGTAAATCGTTCAGTAGCGATGAAAACCCGAACATTTCTATCAGGTCAGCAGCATCTTCCCGCAGGAGTTCCAATAATGCTTTGCAATAATCCTGATGATAGACGCGCAGATATCCGGGATAACGGCGACTGTTACGAATGCGGTCCGCTTTTTTCAAAATTTTCAGTAAAAAACGATTACGGGTCATGCGTAAAACATAGAAAGTTGGAATACCGACAGCCATGCCGAAAAATATCTGGCGTCGTTCACTTTCTGCAAAAGGAGTATCGGGAATATGGCGATGGCGAACCTGGCCACTCGCCATGTATTTAAATGCCAGGGCGGTAATCAGAGCTTGCAGGTTGGTGGCCCCGGCGAAGTCGTTATCAAGATCTGGAAATAAGCTGTAATGCCGACCTTCAAAACCACTGAATCCCATGTCGGCGTAATTGCGGAGTTTGAAGAATTGGTACAGGGACATCTGTTTATCGAAAATTCCCATGTCAGCCAGATCTTCTTTCAGTTGTTCCTGATTGCCGATATTGCCGTCATAGGCTGGACTTTGTTCCGTGCTCAAAAAACAGATGGGATAGTCGATCAAGCGGAAATCCGGAACCAGGTCACCGCGCATTGCCAGACTGTGACTGAGAAGGCGATCCAGTCGTTGCGGGCCAAAGGGAGTGAGGGTCTGACCAAAGCACGAGAGGCTGGCCTTTTTTTTCCAGCGGCGCCAGAACATGCGTAAATGGGTGAAATCCAGTTGATGAGGAAGAAACCCGAGAGCTTTTTCCGGATGGAAATCTGCGAACGCCAGACGGTAGGGTGCCGCACTGTAAGTTGTGGCAAACAGCGGCAGGAAATGTTCCATGATTTTACAGCTCAGATCCCCGAGAAACTTTTCGTGTTCCGGGCCAAATTCAAGTTTGTGATGACGATAGGCTGCCGCCAGTTTTCGGCTGCCGAGGCTGATGTGAACACCGTTATTTGACAAGCTGGTATTGGAAACGTTTGGTAAAACAACCAGATTATTGGTGATGATCCCTGCTTCGCGAAGTTTGGCCACCGCATTGAGTTGGCTGCGTCCGAGGACTTGATGGCAGAGCCCCATATAGTCGTGTTTTTCTTCGCCACAATTCCAGCCGGAAAGGCAGGGGCTCATGAACAGTTGGCGGTAAAAGGTATCGGGGATGATTTCGTTAAGGGATTTCTGTCTCAATGGCGGGTGTGGTGAAAAATATATCAGCGCCTGTTGTCCCTCTTCCAATAAACCAAAATGCAAGTTGGCATAGCGCAGTAACAACTGAGTAAATAAAAACCGCTTGGCCGTTTCTTTGGCGAGAGATCGTCCCATGCCACGCCGGGGTGAAAGAGTTTCAACATGAAACGACAAGGTTTCAGGTGAGGTATTATCGTTCAGGTAATGCTCCAGCAATGATTCGCCGACAGTCTTCAGCTCCGCAGTTTCTAACTGCTGATTCCCCAGCAGATCGGCAAGTGCCAGTTTGACCAGGTAACTGATAGGGACCCGTAAATAAGGTTCATTGTTCTTGCCGGTGATTTCATAACGACTCAGATCCGAGCGATTCCCTTCTTGCGGACATGTCTTGTTGGCCAGAAGATCACGTGTCAGCACCTTTTCAGCGAAGCAGGATAAACGCCGTCTGGGAAAGCGAACCCAGCTGTTTTCCCAGATCTGATTGTTCTGTTCAGACAGAAACTCCTGGAGTTCAGACAGCAGCTTTTCCGGGGTTTCTCCACTCCGGGTCCGGCGTTGCAGGTTGGCAAAAAATCTTGAATTTTCTATTTGATGAGGCAAATCGACCTGGCCTCGACTACCAATCACCACGGCTTGCAGTTCGGTTTCTGATCCCGCGGTAATATCGTCACCGGTAAACGGCAGTTGGCTGAGAAGATCTCCCGCAGAGTTCATTCCGAGGGCAGCAAAACAGGTTTCCAGGTCAGCAGGGCGTCGTTTATCTGTTGGGGAGAGGAGCTTTAAGGTGGTCGGCATGATGTCTCTACTTTCTCCGGTCATTTGAACATGCGCACATTAACCTCCCACTGTGTCCGGATTGTTATGATTTGGTCAGGATTTTGTTAGCGACCCACCTGGGGGGATTTAATTTATTTCTTTCCACATCATTTCTTAACATTTCCTCCTGATGATGAAAAAAATCCACCTTCAAGGGAGTCAGCTTTGAGTAAAAAAACCTATCTTCTCGACACCAATGTTTTATTGCATGACGCCAATTCCATTCTTTGTTTTCAGGATAACGAAGTGATTCTTCCCCTTCCGGTGATAGAAGAACTGGATCGCTTCAAAAAAGACGGCAATGAAAATGGTCGCAATGCCCGGCATGTGTCGCGGGAACTCGATCGTCTGCGGCAAATCGGGGTATTAACAAATGGAGGTGTTCCTCTGGAAAATGGTGGTCGCCTTCGTGTTGTGGTGACCAGCAACGGCTGTCTTGATCAGCTTCCGCGCGAACTCCGTTCACCCAGTGCGGATCATCAGATTCTGGCTCTGGCTCTTCAGGAGAAGCATCGTTGTTCCGGTCCCGTCATTCTTGTGACCAAAGACATCAATCTGCGGATCAAAGCTCATGCGGTTGGTCTTCGGGCTGAAGATTATGAAACAGGCAAGGTTTCTCTGGACGATCTTTACACCGGAACACAGCAGTTGGATCTGGTTAGCGAACAAATAGATCTGTTCTTCCGGGAACAGCAGCTTGCCAACATCGAGCAGCCTTTGCCACCACATATCTGTTTGAACATCAAAGCGTTGGATAATCTGCAGCAGAAGGCTATCGGTCGTTTTGATCCCAAACAGCAAGCCATCCTGCCTTTGCGCGGTGCTCCGCAAGAAGGTTATTGGGGCATTTCGCCGCGAAATCTGGAGCAAAAGTTTGCCCTGGAACTGCTCTCCCACCCTGATATTCCTCTGGTCACTCTGGTAGGTCGTGCCGGAACCGGAAAAACACTGCTGGCATTAGCTGCCGGACTCCAGTGTGTCACCGAAACCAGTCTCTATTCAAAACTTCTGGTTTCCCGACCGGTTTTCCCCATGGGGCGCGATCTTGGTTTTCTCCCCGGAGACGTCGAAGAAAAACTGGCTCCCTGGATGCAGCCGATTAACGATAATTTTGATCTATTGCTCAGTGATGGTGGTATCCGCAGGAAACAGCAACGTCACGAAGAACTGAAAGAGATGGGGATTGTGTCCGTCGAGCCGTTAACCTACATCCGGGGGCGCTCCATTCCACGACAGTATATGATTGTCGACGAAGCCCAGAATCTGACTCCTCACGAAGTCAAAACCATTATCACCAGGGCCGGGGAGGGGAGTAAAATTGTTCTCACCGGTGATCCTGAACAGATTGATAATCCTTATGTTGATGCTTCCAGTAACGGGCTGACCTATATTGTTGAACGCTTTAAAGAGAGTCCCCTTGCCGGACATATTCTTCTGACTCGGGGAGAACGTTCGCCATTAGCTGCTGCTGCCAGCGAATTACTGTAGGAAAGGAAGTGTTTATGCAGGAAGTCACCGTGACCAGTTGGAGTCATTTACAGGATGAGCTGTTTGAAGATGCATGGAACAGTGACCTGGGGCGGTTCCGTTCCCGCTACGCTTTTCGTGGCCTTTCCGACAGGAATTACCGGCTTGAAACGACATTGATCCGGTTGGGAGGTGATTACGCCCCTCTGGAGCGGCATTTGCTGCGCAACTTTAAAAAATATGCCCGCCGCAATGTTGTTGAGCAGGACTCCATCTGGCATTGGTTGTCGGTTGCCCAACATTACGGCTTACCGACGCGGTTACTCGATTGGACTTATTCTCCGTATGTGGCACTCCATTTTGCCACCGCAAATATCACCCACTTTGATCAGGATGGAGCTATCTGGGCGGTCAACTATCTCAAAGCCCATCAATTGTTGCCGCGGCGGTTGCGCAAAAAACTTGAGGAAGAAGGAGCCAATGTTTTTACCGTAGAGATGCTGTCTGAAACTGTTTCCAGTTTGCAGGAGTTTATTCGGCTCAGTAGTGGTGATTTTGCGCTGTTTTTTGAACCCCCTTCGATCGATGATCGAATTACCAACCAGTTCGGGTTCTTCTCGGTGATGCCGGATTCAACCAGTGCTCTGAATCGCTGGCTTGTCAGGCATCCTCATCTTTGGCGGAGAATCATCATCCCAGGCTCTCTGAAATGGGAAATTCGCGATAAGCTTGATCAGGCCAATATCACCGAACGGGTTTTATTTCCCGGACTCGACGGGCTCAGTTCGTGGTTGAAGCGTCAATATAGTCCGAAGTCGGAACGTCCGGAGCTCGGTCTCGTGGAAAAAATTGAAAAGTCGGCATGACAGGGAACAGGGTGAATACGGTTCCTTGTGCAGATGCAAAGCTGAGGTTCAATAATGCCCCTTGCGGGATCTTTCCGGTAGATCATTGATGACAAAAAAACAAACTCTTCATGTGGATAAAGACGCAACAAAGCGAGATCTTTTCATCATCGATGGATCGGCTCCATTTTTTGAACCATGTGTTGATGGAAGTCGGAAAAACTGGTCAAAAGCACCTTTGGAAGACCTTCTGGTTCATGGAAAGATCCCGGCAAAACTTGCCAATCGCATTGATGAAAATGTCAGGATTTATTGCCGGCGCGTTCATGCTGTCGGCTACAATACCATCACTTTTGACGATCTTGCTCATATCACCCTGTTCGATTTTTATCCTTATATGCTGAGTCGCTCTGTTCATGCTTTCCAAAAACTGTTTCGACGGGTTTTTAAGATAGCAAAAAAGGAAGGTCTACAGATCTACGTCACGACGGATATTATGTTCTGTAATCGTTATATTGAATCCCGTACCCATGGAAAAGACTCCCTTTTGCGGGAACTGTTTGTCGAAGCGCTAGAGCGTCTGTTTGACATGTTTCCCGAAGTTGATGGAGTGGTGACGCGGATTGGGGAACCGGATGGTGTTGATGTCAACTCCGCGTTTAAAAGTCGACTGGTCATTCGCTCTGCCAGGCAATGCAACCGCTGGCTACAAGCCATTTTAACAGTGGTAGAAGCTCATGAAAAGCAGCTTGTTTTCCGGACCTGGGGATTGGGAGCCTACTCTGTCGGCGATATCAACTGGAATGGCAATACCCAGAAGCGTGCCTTTGCCGACATTGATTCTTCTGCTTTTATCGTGTCACACAAGTATGGACCTGGTGATTTTTTCCGTTATCTGCCTTTGAATGATTTTATGATGGATTCACCTCATAAGCAGATTATCGAACTGCAGGCGCGGCGGGAATACGAAGGTTTCGGGATGTTTCCAGCCTATGTCGGTCGGCAATATGAGCAATTCCGCGACCAGTTGCAAGACTGCTCGACTCTCTGTGGTATCTCGGTCTGGTGTCAGACCGGTGGCTGGTCCCATTTTGACCGGTTGACATTTCTGGAGACATCATCGCCGTGGAATGAATTGAATGCCATTGCTGCGGTGCAGCTTTTCTCCGGCAACAGGACTGCCGGAGAGATTGTCACAGATTTTTGTGCCCAGCGTTTTGAAACTGCCAACCCCGAAAAAATAACAGAGATTGTGGCCCTGTTTGACATGTTGATCGATCACCTGTGGTATTTTGTCCCTTTTGCACAAAACTCTCTATGGTTCCGGCGCCTTCGTGTTCCCCCCTTACTTTGGATCTTCTGGGATACCATCCTTGTTAATCGGGCATTGCGGCTTGTTTTCAAAACCTTTCAACCTGACCGAAAAACTCTGCGACAAAAAGACCGGCAACAACGAAAAGTGTTGCGCTGTTTAAGCAAGCTGATCAAAGAACTCCCGGGTGAAGAGGAGGATCTGCGGATGGGGGTTGCAACCTTTGCCCTGATCATCAACCTGCGCCGTTTTTATCTTGGCTCTGCAGGTAAAAAAAGAGAGCGTAAAGTCAAAGAACAGGTACAGAAATATCGTCAGGAATATCCATCGGGGTTTGCCGTCGAGTGTGATTTTTCCCCATTTCGTATTCGCTGGATGACCAGCGGTCTGCTGTTCGGATTTTTTATTCGCAGGCAATCCCGGTATCGCCCGCTTGACCGCATTCTGCTGATTCCTCTGACCAGCTGGATGTTTCCTGTCTTTAAACATTGGCAGCGACGGCGTATTCCCGATATTGCTGAAAGCCAGACTGCAGGCCTGGAGCTGTTCTTTCGCTGATCGCCAAAGAATGTAAACCAAATCCTCATACGATTCTCACCTGAAGCTAACGCAGCTTCGCATAATGGCATGAAATACCTTATGTGGAGGTGATCATGGCGCAAGTCGATTTACACGTACATTCAAAATATTCCAATCATCCTTCTGAATGGTTTTTACAGCGTTTGGGAGCTTCAGAATCCTACACCGAGCCTGAGACAATCTATAAGCTGGCACGGAAGCGGGGGATGGATTTTGTGACCGTTACGGATCACAACCGGATCAAGGCATCCCTGGAGTTGGTAAAAAAACATCCGAAGCATTGTTTTTCAGGGGTCGAATCAACAGCCTATTTTCCTGAAGATAACTGCAAGGTTCATATTCTTATCTACGGGCTCGATCGCGAACAGTTCACCAAAATTCAGAAAAAACGGCTTGATATCTATAAACTCAGGGACTATCTGAAAAAGCAGGATCTTGCTTGTGTTGTTGCCCATGCCACCTATTCAGTCAATGGCAAATTGACGCTGGACCATCTGGAAAAATTAATTCTTCTCTTTAATAATTTTGAAGGCCGTAACGGCAGTCGCAGCACCTTGCATAATGACGTCCTGTCGCGCGTTCTTCTGGACTTGACGCCAGATGACATTGAACGCCTGCAACGGAAACACCTGATCGAACCTTGGGGGCCAAGACCCTGGGAAAAATCATTAACCGGCGGTTCCGATGACCATGCCGGTTTTTTTATAGCCAAGACAAGCACTCTGGCCAAGGCAAAAAATCCGGATCAGTTTCTCCAGCAGCTGAAGCAGGGACGGACACAACCGCAAGGAAGACAGAACGATTTTCAGGGGCTGACGTTTGCGATCTATAAAATTGCTTTTGACTTCTCTCAGCATAAGAGTACGGCATTTTCAAACTCGATTCTCAGCGATTTAACCGGTTATCTGTTTAATGACAACAAAAAGCTTGGTATCAGGGATCGGTTACGGCTGAATAAAATGAAATCGCAGAAAAACAATGCGATTTACCAGAATATTGTCAAATTGATCGAAACCAGCCGGACTCTCAATGAAGACGATATCGATGCCCGATTGAATTTGCTTTACGATTGTATCAGTGACATTTCCGATCAGTATTTCCGTTCGTTGCTGACATCTCTGAATACCAATATTGAAGAAATGGACATCATCCGGATTATTCAGGGGCTTTCTTCCAGTATCCCCGGAATTTTTCTGTCAATTCCTTTCTTTTCCGCTTTCAAGCATATGTTCGGTGAGCGAGATCTGATCAAAAGCCTGGAAATGAATTGGGGGAAGCAGGTGTCTCCTCAACCGAAACGAATCCTCTGGTTGACCGACACTCTGACCGATTTGAACGGGGTGTCCATGACCTTGCAGACGATCGGTCAGCTGGCTGAAGAAAAGGGTCACGATATTCATATCATGTCAAGTCTGTCTCAAGAACAGCAGCAGGACGGCATTCCTCAATCCACTTTGGTGATTCCTCCTCTGTACTCTTTCCAACTGCCCCATTATGAAGATCTGGATATCAATGTTCCTTCCGTTCTTCATATGCTCAAGCAGGTTTATGAATTTAATCCGGATGAGATCTACATCTCGACACCGGGACCGGTCGGGATATTGGGAATGCTGATCGGGCGGATGCTGGGAACGGAAATCAAGGGGATTTATCACACCGATTTTACCATGGAATCGGAAGCGATTATTGCTGAACCGGCCATCTCCAATATGATTGAGCAATACAGTCGGTGGTTCTTCAATCAGGTCGATACCTTGCTGGTTCCAAGCACTGAATATATGCAGTTACTGAAAGAGCGTGGCTACCGTTATCGTCGCATGGAAAGGTTTAAACGGGGGCTGCGAACAGAGTATTTCAAGCCTCTGGATATGACTCCACCCAAGAGTCCACGGAAGATCCCCAAATTACTTTATGTCGGCCGGATTTCGAAAGACAAAAATCTTGATTTTCTTATCCGGACGTACCGGCAGTTATGCAATCTCTATCCCGGTATCAGCCTGACCTTTGCCGGTGTCGGTCCTCATCTGGAATCCCTTCAGCAGGAATGCTCGGATCTGCCTGAGGTCAGCTTTCTTGGCCGCGTTCCTTATCAGGATTTGCCCCGGTTATACAATGAGCATGATCTGTTTGTCTTTCCAAGCGTTACCGACACTTTTGGCATGGCTGTTCTGGAAGCTCAGGCCTGTGGTCTTCCGGCCATTGTCTCGAATGTTGGTGGTCCCAAAGAAATTGTTCGCGACGGTACGACCGGACATGTTCTTCCTGTCGATCATAGCCAATTGTGGGTTGATCATATCAGTCTGATGATCGATGACTTTTCGATATCCGGATGCCTTTTCCTGGAAATGGGACAGGCCGCTCGTGAACATATTGTCAGCCATTATAGCTGGGACATTATTCTCAAAGACATGGTTGCCCCGGACAGGACTGATGTTCCGTCTCATCATCGGCACCGGCAACAATCGTCGTTGAAACGTATTCTGAAACTTGCCTCCAATATGATGGTGCATTAATGTTATGGGAAAAATAAAAGAATCGACGGTAAGCCTGGCGCGTTTGTTGTTCAAGGGACGGGCTCCGGGACAATTGATTATTCAATATACGGATCATTGCAATGCTCATTGTCCCCAATGCGGGATGCGTGTCAGTAATAAATTTGTCCGGAAAACCCTGGATACGGGAAAAACCGAAAGGATTATCCGATCCGCAGCTGAAAAAGGGGTCAGAGCCCTCTCTTTTACCGGGGGAGAGCCTTTTCTTTATCTTGACCAGATCTGCCATCTGGCAAGGGTTGCCGACCAGTGTGGCATCGAATATATCCGCACCGGAACAAACGGATTTCTTTTCCGACATTCGGATCGCGCAGATTTTCCGGACCGGATGAAGCAACTGGCCGACCAGCTGGCGGCAACAGCGATCCGCAATGTCTGGGTCAGCATTGATTCTTCCGATGTTGTGACTCATGAGCAGATGCGTGGTTTACCGGGTGTCATTAAAGGGATTGAAACAGCGCTGCCGATTTTTGCTGACCGCGGACTCTATCTGTCGGCTAATCTGGGAATTAATCGTAATTTTTCAGGGGCGAACAAAGATCAGGATCATCTGGACTACGATTTCTTTTATTCCGGTTTTGATCGTTTCTATCATTTTGTTAAAGATATTGGCTTCACCATTGCTAATGTCTGTTATCCCATGCACTCGGATGACAATGCAGACGAAGCGGTCTATGCCGCGACAGCCGCAGATCGGGTTGTCTATTTTTCCAGACAGGAAAAGCTCAATCTGTTTCAGGCTCTCAGCGATTGTATTCCACATCACCGGGACAAACTTCGAATCTTTACTCCCCGATGCAGTCTCCATGCATTGTTGCGTCAATACCAGGGGGATGAAAGTCTTGCGACACCCTGTCGTGGCGGGATTGATTTCTTTTTTGTTGATAGCCGGAATGGTCACACCTATCCCTGTGGTTACCGGGGCGATGAAGATCTCGGAGAATTTCCTGATCTGGATCTGCATTCACTGAAGACCCGGAAAGAGTGCCGGCAATGCGACTGGGAATGTTTCCGGGATCCCTCGGAGCTGTTCAGCCCACTGCTGGATCTGCGCATAGCGCCGCAGCGGCTGATCACCAGGTTATGCCAGGATCGTAAATTTTTCAAACTGTGGAAGGAAGACTTGCTTTATTATCGCGCCTGCCAGTATTTCAATGGACGTATAGCCCCCAGCACTGGGTTGTTAGATGATTGGCAAAAGGTTCCACCACACCAACCTCTCACCGCGCACTAAACATTGGAGAAAAAATGCTGTTGTTTTCAAATCCTCTTCGCAAGGGACTTTGTCTCGGCGTTACCGCTTTAACCCTGTCAGCTTGTTCTTACATTGCAGGACCACCGGAATTCAATCCAAAAACCTGTCTTCATGAGAAATCCCGAAAAGTGAAGGGGATTGAGATCCTTCACGGGCCACGGACTGTTCAGAGTGTCACCGCTGATATGCAGGCGGCTTATTGCAACGGCCAAGTCCTCTTGAAAAGCATGAACGAAGCGGGTGAACAGGTCAATCCGGGAACGGTCTGGTTCAAGGTGAGTACTGAATACACCGGTGAAGTCATCACGGTCAATGTCATCAAATCAGACATTGAATCCAAAGTTTTTTTACGTAAGGTTTCCGATATGATCATGGACTCCGATTTCACTCCCTGGCAACGGCATGATCGGGATGCAGAATTTATTTACCCGATGACCTTTGATCGTTGGTGGAATTGACAACGTATTCACTATTGACATGAAAGCAAGAAAGGGTGGCGTCAAACGCCACCCTTTCTTTATGCGAGTTGTCCCTGAATTGTGGGTTTAACGCCGTCTGAGTTTGCGGATCGCTTCTTTGGAGACATAAACTTTTCCAGTGGCAGGAGCATAAACAGTCACGCCCGGAAGGGGAATTTCCCTGCCATTTTTGATCATGTAATCACGACCGATTGGCAGCTGAGCACCGGCAACGTCGATGATATCGTACTCAAGATCGACGTCAAAAGAGGCCGTCACAGTCGACAGATCAACATAGAGGTCGTCAGTTGTTTTTGCCAGATCAACACCAATCGCATCAGCTGCAATGTAGGCCAGCTCAGTATTATCGATAACCCGGGCCGGGGCCTGTTTGCCGGTCATCCACAACGGTACGGTCTCACCCGTGTGACCATGGGTCGACCAACCGATAACAGTATGATTTTTACTGACAACACGGCCAAGTGCATAGCTAAGACCCACTGATGGTTCAAAGTCGCGGATCTCTTTTACGTCTTCATCATTCAGCTCAATATTCCAGTTGTCATTTACACTGACTATTAAGGCTTCATCACTATCATCTTCCATCATGGCAACAACACCGTTAGCCGATGTGAGCATGCCTTTCAGTGGGGTCACCAGATCTTCTATTGTTGTTTCAGTGTAACCCATAGCCGTTTCATAATGACCGATTTTCATCCCGCCGGTATTGTGATCAGGGTAAGCTAAAACGGTGGTACGATGATTTTTTTCAGCAAAGTCATTGGCGACTTTAACAGCATCATCAAAGGCAATAAAATCTGTGACCATGTAGATCGGATCATTATTGTGGCCGGCCCAGTCAACCTGAGATCCTTCAACCATCAGCAAAAAGCCGTCGGGATCTTGGGAGAGGATTTCAATCGCTTTTTCAACCATCTCAGCCAGTGATGGCTCATGTTCAGCAAAATATTGTCGATCCATGTCAGGTTGCATGTGGCTGTCATCAAACAGGCCCCAGACCTTACCTGAAGTGACTTCTTGCATCTGGGTTTTGCTGTCAACAAACGTGTAGCCGCGGTCCTCAAGAACATCCATCAGGTTCTGTCCATCGGTCCGCTTGCCATTCCAGGTCGCACCAAAGCTTGTGGTATAAGGCTCATCATCTGTTGAAAGAAGGTGCCGGGCACCACCGCCAAAAACCACGTCGATATTGTTGTAAACCATGTGTTCCATGATGTCATTGTCCCAGCCACGATCTTCAACATGAGACGCAAAGGCCGCCGGGGTTGCATGGGTAACACGACTGGTTGAGACAATGCCGGTGGCTTTGCCGGCACGCTGAGCAGCTTCCAGGACACTGGCAACCGGTGCGTAAGGTGCAGCAGTTGGCTCAAAATCGGTCAAAAGATCTTCGGTGCGGGGACCAACGCCGAGAAAACGGACAGTGGTTTTGTGGCCTGTGGCAAAAGCCGTGGCGGCAGCAGCTGATCCCGGGATCACCGAGTTGGCCATGTGAACCTTGACGGTTCCGGTTTGCATTGTGTCAACTTCAAGGTTCTCGCCTTTGTACCAGCGGGCCACTGTCTGAACTGTTTCGTCACAGCCGTCGGGAATCATGATAATGACATTCTCAGATTTGTGAAAGTCGTGGTTTTTTTCCCATTTCTTGTTCCACTTACCGCCGGCTACGGCGCTACTGGCGGCAAAGGCTAAACAGCAGGCAACCACGCCGACCTGAGCCAATTTTTTCCATTTCGTTTGCATTTTTTCCTCCCTGATAAATTTAAAATGACGCGACAGTTCATTCTGCCGTCGGCATCTTATAAAATAAAAAAATTGTTTGTTTATGAGTGGGAGGAAAGGATTTAATGAGTGTTCAGTTAGTAGAAGAAAGGTCTTATTTGCTCATAAATTTAGATGGCTCTTTTTTACAAAATCTTGGCTGTTGAGATGAAATAACCCATTCCACACCCAATCTTAATCTTTCACTCACATTTTTTTGATGATCTTCCATATAAAAATTTAAGTCGGTTTACTTCTTTGACAAAGAGGAAGATATGGGGCGGGTTGAAAGATTGTCATCTGACAGATATGAAGCAGAACAAAACAAAGAATCTCAGCACTTTTTAACCGTAGCGACTAAGGATTGTGGCAAAGTCCTGATCGTAGAGGATGAAGATGAGCTTGCCGAGCTGCTGGAATTTAACCTGGCCCACCGAGGGTTTGATGTTTTTGTGGCGAAAGACGGATTAGAAGCCTGTAGAATTATGGGCAAGGAAGAGCCTGATCTCATCCTTCTTGATTTAATGCTGCCATTATTAGATGGCTGGGAAGTTTGTAAAATGGTCCGTTCGCACCATGATCAACGGATTGCAAAAACACCCATCATCGTTCTCAGTGCTCTTGGCTCAACCGATGATCGAATCAAGGGGTATGATCTTGGGGCAGATCTGTATCTGCCTAAACCCTATTCCATCAAAGAGGTTGTTATCAAGGCACAGCAACTGATTGCACAACATCGGGAACGTGTTCAATTGACTGAAAGTCTCAGTTCCTTGCAAAACTTGTCGGAATTACAGGATCAATGGCAGCAGGTTTTGTTTCATGAACTGCGCAATCAGCTCGCGTTGATCTCCGGTATTGCGGAACATCTGCAGAGTTCAACAGCAGATTTGTCCTATGACCAATCAGATGAATTAACGGGGCAGATCGTTGATAGCTCTCAATATCTTGGTGCCCTTGCGGATAATTATCTGCTGGTCAAGAATATGGAGAATAATTCCGAACACTTGCAAAGTGAAAGCATTATTTTGCATGATCTTTTAACCGAGGTGACTCTGCTATTTAAGTTGCAGGCATTGCAGAAAGCTTGTGACCTTGAAGTGATTTGTCCAGAGGACTTACTC
This sequence comes from uncultured Desulfuromusa sp., assembly GCF_963675815.1. NCBI lineage: Bacteria > Pseudomonadati > Thermodesulfobacteriota > Desulfuromonadia > Desulfuromonadales > Geopsychrobacteraceae > Desulfuromusa > uncultured Desulfuromusa sp. Next base: position 248,904 of record NZ_OY776576.1, on the reverse strand, counting down.
TTGAATCTTCATGCGACCGGCCTGAAAATAATTATCTCCAGTCTGCTTGATAATGCCCTCAAATATTCTCTGCTGGATGGCAATGTCGTCATTTCCGTTGAAAAAGATGACTCGCATGTCTGGATAGAGGTTCAGGATGACGGTCCTGGGATTGATGATGAAGACCGCAATAAGGTTTTCGATAAATTCTATCGCGCAGTCGTCACCCATGAAAAAGCTGCCGGTGCTGGGCTCGGACTCTATATGGCCCGTTCTCTTGCAGAGGCGATGGGAGGGCACCTGAGATTGATAAACAATCAATTACCGGGATGTTGTTTTCAGCTTCAATTGCCTTGTTAACGGGATTCTCCCCCCTTTGCATTTAAATCTGGATGCTGGAAAGACTGAAGCGACAGGGGGAACTAGAGAACTAGAGGTTTTTGTGTTTTATGATGTCTCTGACCAGTTCATGTGCTTTTTGCTTTGTCAAGCGATAGTTGAGCCATCCATATGCGATCAAGATTGCCAGAATTGAAAAAACCAGAACAACAAACATAGTGTATCCTTCCGAGTATTTACACCGAAGGATACAGAACAAGTATGAGGTTCGTGTTAGGGAGGAAAGATCATTTTTCAGTTATTCTTCAATGATCAATATCTTAATCCCGTTGTCGTAACAACGGGATTTCGGGATATTATTTCTTCTTTTTTTTAGCCGATTTTTTGTCTTTCTTTCCTTTTTTTACCGTTTTGTCTTTCTTTTTCTCCGGCTTGGATTTTTTTGCTTTTTTGGATTTCTTCTCTTCGACATTTTTCTTTGTGGCTTTTTTAGCTTTCTTTTTCGGCGTTGGCTTTTTTTCTTTCTTCGGTTCTTTCTCGGTCGTTGGTTTTTGCTCAATAGCTGTCAGTGCCTTGGCATCGGCGATAACCTGCGCGGCTCTGATGTCACTGAAGCCTTTCATCGCAGAAATCTGACTGACCTCTTGAGATGCCAGATCTTCGGCTGTTTTGATTCCATTTTCTGCCAGAACGGCCAGTGTTGAAGGGCCGATCCCCCGAACTTCAAGAATTGATTTGGACATTGTCTTACCTCCCTTGTGATGCCGTTTACTCCGTCACTTTGTTTGTGGCGAGGAAGCCTTTAATAAACTTGCGAATTTCTCTGGCTGCGCTGGTATCGAGTTCATCGCACAGAGATACAAAGCGGTCACGCTCCTCGCCATTAATCCGAATAACCAGTTGGCTGTCTTTCTTTTTGTTCTTACGGTTCTTTTTAGTCTCGCTCATTGAGGTCCTTTCACCATGGCTGCAGTGCTTTGCTGGGTTGCAAAAGAATCCGGCAAGCCAGCGGTTGCCAGAATTGCATTTTTATAGCTTTCGTCTTCAGTGACTTCCCGACTGGCGAAAGTCGGCACTTGAAACTGACGACTCTGCTCCAGATTTTCAAACTCAACTTCCAGAATAATCAATGGAACCAGATTCCCTTTAAACAGGTCAATCTCAAAGAGAAGATCTTCCTGTTTGATTGTATAGCGGATTTTTTCAATCTGCCGACCTGCCGTTAACGGCCAGAGCATTTCAAACTGCTCCGCTGGAATAGGGCACTCCTGTTCGATGCGCGACAAGCCGCCTCCCTGTTTCAGAGTCATCCGGTAATCATGGTTGCGTTGACGGATCCTTAATTCCCGGCCACTCTCCCGCAACAGATATCCTTGTTTGATTTCATCCCCCTGAACATGATGAATCAATTCCTCGGGGATCTGTGGCAAAATAAATTTTCTTTCGATTTCCAGCTGTTTTTTCATCAACAATCCTGCATCTCCTGATGAATTTCTTTCCATAGTTCGAAATAGGCTTTGTTGGCCTGTTTGCCGTGAGCAAACGTGTCAATCGGTGCCCGGTACTTGCCCATTTTTTCGACGTCGGTAGAAAAAGGGATCGCGTTGCGTAAAAAGCGTTTGTAACGCTTGCGCATTGAAATAGCGGTTTGTTTATGGAGCTGCTTTCTTGCGTCCACCATGGTGAAAAATGGAATCAGTTTTTTCCGACTGTAATTCTCTTGCTTGAAAAAACGGGTTAATTGATCAAACGTGCGCTCCGACAAAGTGGTTGGTATCACCGGAACCACAATCAGATCGGCAGCAGTAAAGATATTTTCTGCCAAGGTGCTGATTGTCGGAGGGCAATCCAGAATGATCAGGTCATATTCTTTTTTCAGCCCTTTAAGGGCTTGTCGCAGGCGATTTTGTCGTTTGCTGAGTTGTTGTAACAGCACGTCAAAATGACGAAAAGAAAGATGGGCCGGGATAATGTCAAGCTTATCAAAATCACTGGCCTTGATCTGTCGCAATATTTGCCCATAGGCCTTAAAGAAGCGCGGGCCCCAGTTTTTTTTGGGTGAAGATTTGACCCGGAAATAAAAGGAAGATGCTCCTTGCGGATCAAGATCGAGGATCAGGGTCCGCAGTCCCGACTTGGATGCCCAGTAAGCGATATTGACGGCGGAGGCTGTTTTGCCGACTCCGCCTTTCATACTGTAACACGCGATGATTTTCACGATTTTGTCCCTTCAGGGGGGGTGCTATGGAAAAGTTTCAGAAATAATTTTTCGATTGATGGCTCAAGAAAACCGGAAATATTTTTCACGACTAAGCTGCGCTCAACACGTTGCTTATTGTAAAGCACTGCGGCCAAACCATTGATGCTTGCAAGCTGGTCTGCTGAAATTCTTGCTCCCTGTCCAAAATGGAGGAGAAACTCCTGTTGCACTGAGTAATCATTGAATTTTCCAAGGTTATCTTGAAGCACCTTAAGAAATTTTATCAACTCTCTGATCTCATCTTTAGAATACAGTTCTTTGAACAATTCCAGTAAATAGCGTAACTTTTTGCACTCGATCCGCAACTCGTGTACAGCGGCATCCGCAGTGGCGACACCGATGCGACGACCATCAGCTTGGATCAACCGGTATTGAGCTGATATTTTTCTGCTGACGAGGGATTTGATCTCTGCTCGTGCTTGTTTTGTTTGCAGATCCGGATCTTGTTGAAGAACCTGGAGCAAGTGATCGACCTGATCAAGGTAGCTGCTGCCGGACAGTTGCGCTTTCATCTTTTTGTAGGTGCTTGTTCGCCGGCGTTTGATCCTTCTGAATAATTGTTCAAGTCCGGGCCACAAATTCTGCGGTAACAGATCCCGATAATAATCCTGATCCAGGAGAAAAACATCCAGGTCACGTAACTCATTTGTCCGGCTGCCGATCGTTTTCAGCTCACTTTTCAGGAATTGGAACCGTTGCGGAGAAAGCGTTTTTTTAAACAGACTGATCAGCGAACGGGTTTTCCGGATATTGACCCGATACTGATGAACAAATTCAGTATCAATATCGTCAATGATTCCCTGTTCCTGTTCCCGGGCCAATTGAATCATTTCTTTTGCCATGCGGGCCACGACAATCTCGGCGGTTTCATGGTCTTCAAGATTGAAGATGGCTTTGCTTTTGGGAATGTGAGCCTCCAACCCGGCTTGTTGCAGGAGATTCCGTAAACCGGAATCTGTCAATTCTTCCGGATTCAGGGGCGCAAGAGATTTTAACAGTTGCGTATATTCGCGTTGATAGCCTTTCAGTGGCAAGACTTTCAGAAACCGGCAAGGCTGCTTCTTTTCAACCGTTATTGAAACAAGTTCGGCACGGACAACGATTTTGTCATCTTCATTCAGGACCGTGAAATACTCAGTCACTATCAACGCTGTATGCTTCGGAGTCAAAGCACGAATTGAGATCAGCTCTTTCAGTCTGTTTGCCAGTTCCCCCGCAGGTAACTGCCACCAAAAGTGTTTTTCTTCTGTCGTTTGACAGCTCGCCAGACAATGATCATCCTTTGTGAGCAAACGTAGTTCTTTATTGCCATTATCCAGCAGCAACATTCCACTTTGCCAAATGTCCCAGTCGTAACTGTCCAGTAAGGTGACCTGTTGATTCACTGAGTTCAGACGTTGCAGAACATAGCCATTTTGTATCAGCGCTTCCATGTCCTGAATAGAAGTCTCTTGCCCGAGCCGCCAATTACTGCCTGATTTCATTTTTTCTCACTTCTTGAATATATTGCATAGTAAATGTCTATACATTGTATATATCAATAGTGTGAATTAATCAAGCCGTAGAACGACTCCTTTGTATATTGTCCGGTCTTAAAAATTTACATCATTCACATCATTTTTTCACAACCACCTAACATTCTTTCCCATATCATAAGAAATTTATGTACGAAAAGTTCTTTGTGTCTGACTGCTGTTGGTTGCAGATAGGTTGAATGGTTTGTCTCGGGGACATGTTTTGATGAAAAGCTCATCGAGGGAGATGGTGTCGACGTTGTCAGTGGGGTTTTTAGCTCATATTTGTCCTTTTCGGAAGCTGTACGGTCTTTTTTGTATTGTCGTGCTTGTTGTGTTCCCCCTGTTGACGGCTGCGACAATTTACGCTTTGCCTGTTGAGGAACACCATTATCTGAAGAAAACCGGAGACAAGGTTATTGGTTTTGATTGGCATCTTCGGTCTGGAGAAGATCTGGAGCTGACAACGACATTGGGTGAAGAACGTGATGTCACCCGGATGCGAACTGATTTTTCAACCCATACCTGGTCCGTTGACGACCCCGCAACGGAGACTGCTATTGATGTCGTTCGCAAGGGGAATACGATCATCTTCAAGGGGATTTTCAAAGGGAAAGAGTATCATCGGACGGTTGCCATCGATTCTGCTCCCTGGTATCAGGCGCTTTCCCTGTCATTGCGGCAGTTTGTCGATGCTGATCGACAGCACCTTGAATTTTGGAGTATCCGGCCCGATACCTTGGATATTCACCGTTTGCAGGTGAACAGAGTCGCCGAAGAAGAGCTTGAGTTCGCAGGGATTGACCAAAAACTGATTAAACTGAAGATTCAATTGACGGGTTTAAAGGCTCATTTCTGGAGCTGCTATTATTGGCTCCGTGAATCTGACGGAGTGTTTCTCAGATATGAGGGGCCCAGTGGGCCCCCCGGCTGGCCGATGACTACGGTTGAGTTAATCGTTCCACCTCGTCAGGCCAGGGTTGGCGATGAGCAAATAATGGGTCAATAAACTTCCGGGATGAATGTCTGATCCTCTAATGGTGGTCTCACATAGCCGATTTCTTCAGGGCGGGGAGGGAGAACGATCGGATCGGGGGTGAGATCTTCATATTTGATCATGCTCAACAGATGAGAAATAACATTCAGCCGGGCGCGCTTTTTTACATCACCATCCACCACATACCATGGTGCCTGTTTGATGTCGGTATGAGAAAACATTTCATCCTTCGCCATGGAATATTCAACCCAAAGGGACCGGGATTTCAGATCCATCTCACTGAGTTTCCAGCGCTTGGTCGGCTCATCAAGCCGCTTCTGAAATCGCTGTTCCTGGATGTCATTGCAGATTGAAAACCAGTATTTGATCAGAATAATTCCACTCCGTACCAGCATCCGCTCAAATTCGGGGCAGGAACGCATAAATTCACGGTATTCATCTTTGCTGCAAAAACCCATCACCTTTTCAACCCCGGCGCGGTTATACCAACTGCGGTCAAACAACACCATTTCGCCTCCAGCCGGCAGGTGCTGGATGTAACGCTGAAAATACCATTGTGTTTTTTCCCGTTCTGTCGGGGCAGGAAGAGCGACGACCCGCGCAATTCTCGGGCTGAGACATTCCGTAATTCGCTTGATGGCTCCCCCTTTTCCTGCAGCATCCCGTCCTTCAAAAATGACGACGACTTTCAATTTTTTATGTCGAATCCACTCTTGAAGTTTGACCAGCTCGATCTGAAGTTTTTCCAGGGCTTTTTCATAATCCTTGTTTTTAATTTTTTTGAGAGGAGCATTGCGGCAACGATTCTGACGATGAAACTTTCTCTGTTCTTTTACTGGAGCTTTTCCGTCATCTTTATGTCCCATAAGTCTTCTCCGTTATTTCAGGTTGGTTTTTTCGGGTAGTCATAATGTAAAATCGTACCACATCCCTGAGAAATGTTTTTCCAGTCGTCTATATCAAGCCTGAAGCTTATGACTGCACAGGTTTTCAGCCAGTTCGGAGCTTCAGAGCTTAGCCATCCGGCTAAATCAGTCAGACTGACATTGTGTCCGATCAGAGCGATATGTTCTGCGTTGGGACATTCGGAAATGATCTTGATTAATGTTTCCAGTTTGGCTGCAAATATCTCCTGATTATAAACAATGGCTTCTTTGCTGATCTCAAGTTCACGAGCTAATAACTTAGCCGTTTTAGATGCCCGTTTAGCCGGACTGCAGATAAAGAGATCCGGAATGATTCCGGCTTTGACCATGCGTCGACCCATAAGTGGTGCTGCTTTTTTGCCCTTTGAATTAAGTGGCCGGTCAAAGTCCGCCAGAGTCGGGTCGGACCAGTCCGACTTCGCGTGGCGAATCAGGGTCAGGTGTTTCATTGCGTTTCCTTTGTTGTGACATTTAATTGAGTGTCAAAAGCGGATTCAAACAGATCGCCTTTGCTTTTTGCGCCATAGATTTCAACGGAAAGGTCCCCCTGTCCCTGTAATTTCAGGGTAAACAAATGGCCCTGTGGCCGGCAGAGAATATCCGTCACCTGGCCATTACGCCGCCGGTCCAAACCATCGGCAAGACGCAGGATACCCCCAAGCTGCCGGACAAGTTTTTGATCTTCGGGATTCAGTGCGGAAAAATTATCATGGTTCTTTTTCGGTTTGGCTTTACGGTGGTAGCGGGCCAGGTTGGCGATTATTTCCCGCTCCCGCGGGGTAAAACCGAACAGGTTCGCGTGCCGGATCAGGTGGTAGGAATGTTTATGATGACGGTCATAGCTGATAAAGTATCCGATGTCATGAAGGATTGCTGCCGCTTCGAGGAGCTCGGCATGTCGCGATGTCAATTGATTCATGGGGGCGACAGCGGTAAAGATTTTCTGGGCCAGATGATTGACCTGAAGTGAATGCAACTTGTCGAAGCGGCATGAACCGGCAAATTCCAGGATGGAGTTTCGCCAATCACGTGGTTGTTCCGGTTCTGAAATTAAGTCGCGCTTGTGCATGCTCTGAAGAATGAGCCCTTCACGGATTCCTTGCGCGTTGATCCGCAATTGGTTTGTGCGGGAACGCCGCATCAATTCATCCGTCAAAATCATTCCGGCCAGAATAATATCAGCGCGCTCGGGGTTTAAGCCGGGAATCTGCAATCGCTCTTTCTGTTTTTTACGGCACAGCATCGAAAGCAGGTGGATGATTTCAGAATGTAAAACTTCATAGCGATGTACGGATTCATATTGTTCCCCCCGCATAGCCATGATCATGCTGCCTAAGTTCGTCATGGTGCCGCCGGAACCAATCAGACAGGACACGGGTATTCCTTCCCCAATTCCTGCTTTTTTGAGCTTCTTGCGGATATATTTGCGTAATTGTTTGAGCTCTGACGGGTCAGGGGGATCCTTGTGAAGGAATTTTTCGGTCAAAAAAACCGCTCCAAGTTCCAGGGAAATAACTGTTTCAGCATGACGACCTGTTGCAATGACAATTTCAACACTGCCTCCTCCGATATCGGCCATAGCGTAGCGCTGTTGATCCAGGGCAAAATTATGATGAACACTTAAACCGGCCAATTCTGCTTCCTCAGTGCCTGAGATGACATTGATGTTGAGTCCTGTTGCTTTTTTTACGTGACGCAGGAATTGATTCCTGTTGAGGGCTTTGCGTACGGCACTTGTCGCGACTACTGCTGCGATCTCTGCTCCAAGGCCGTGGCTGATTTTAGTCATGCGCTGTAACGCATCGATTGCGCGATTTTTGGCCGGATCGGAAATAAAACCGGTTTCAGTGAGTCCTTCACCGAGGCGAACCATGGCTTTTTCATCATCCAGAACCCGGAAATTTCCCAGTGGATCAACTTCGACGACAATACATCGGATGGAATTTGTCCCGATATCAATCGCTGCCAGTCGGGTTGTATCTGACTCATTATTGAGGGTTGTAGTCTCGATAGTCATCGTCTCTTTCATTTTTGATGCGATCCTCTTGCTATTCTTGACATTTCTAGTTAACTTTAAAATGTATATACATTATCATGCTAATCCATAGCAAATTATTTGTAAGGAAAAATAAATGGGCTGTCTAAAAGGTGCGTCTCCGGTCAAAAAAAAAGAAGCGAAATTTACCTGTGAGAAGTGTGGTTCACAGGTCAAAAAAAAAATCGCAGGTGTGTAAACCCGTTAAGGTCAAGGTTAAAGGGAGTAAAAACTCTAAGGAAAAATGATTTTAATTTCCAGAGAATAAATGATTTTTCAGAATTACTAACAGAATGCTCACATTTCTCCTCTAGTCTGTCGCAATTGTATAATTTTCAGATGCCACTCCAGACTGGGAAAAAGGTGCATTCATATGAATCTGATTCAATCAGAAGCCTCAGGAAACTTAGAATCTTCTCCGCTTTTACCTGTAGAGGAGGTTGCAGTGGGAAAGGAAGACTTAGAAGCCAGGCTCAATGATTCCTCTCTTTACCAGAATCGAGAACTCAGTTGGTTGAAATTTAACGATCGGGTTCTCTATCAGGCTAAAAACAAGAAAAGTCCATTATTGGAGCGGGTTAAATTTCTCGCCATCTCCGGCTCTAATATGGATGAATTCTACATGAAGCGAATCGGGGGCCTCAAGCAGCAGGTTGCAGCAGGGATTCAGGAGACAACCGTCGATGGCTTAACACCGCAGCAGCAGATAGATGCCTGCCATGAGTACATAGAAACATATCAATCCGAAAAAGAACGGGTTTCGAAAGATCTTATTTTTAGTGATCTTGCCAAAGCGGGAATCGAAATACTGAAGTACAATCAACTGACGCTCGCTGAACAGCAAAAAAACCGTGAGTGGTTTTATGATAATATTTTTCCATTGATCACCCCGCAGTCCATTGATTCAGCACACCCTTTTCCGTTTGTTTCCAACTTGTCTCTTAATCTGTTTGTGACTCTCCGCTATCCGGACGAACAGGAAATTTCCCTCGCCCGGGTCAAAGTTCCTGTTGGTGCCGGTGCCAATCGGTTTCAACGGATCGATGATAAGAAAAATAGGTTCATTCTGCTGGAAGATTTAATGGAAAATAATCTGGATTTACTCTTTCCGGGGATGGAGATTGTCAGTTGCGAACTTTTCCGGGTGACCCGTAACGCCAACACCAGTAAGGATCAGGAACACGCAGATGATTTGTTGGAGTTGATCGAAACAACTTTGAAGTTTCGAAGAGTTGCTCCCATTGTCAGGCTCCAGGTCACGCCGAATATGTCGAGCCTGCATCGTGGCCGTCTTGCTGCCGAAATGGGCCTTGATGAAATAAAAGATGTGGCCGTTTCAAAATGTATCCTCGGATTGCGCGATCTCTGGGAACTTTATCATCTGGAGATGCCTGAACATAAAGAAGCAAAACATCTGCCGGTCGATCATCCCTTACTGACAAAAGAGAGGAATATCTTTCACAGCATTCGTGAACACAAAGAAATTCTTCTGCAACACCCCTATGAATCATTTGCGACATCGATCGGTCGTTTTCTCTATGAAGCGGCAACGGATCCGAAAGTCAGGGGAATAAAAATGACCCTGTACCGCACTGATCCGGACAGTGAAATTATCAACTACCTGATTCGCGCTGCCCAAAACGGGAAACAGGTTGCGGTCGTTGTTGAGCTGAAAGCCAGTTTTGACGAACAGGCCAATATCAAACTGGCGTCAAGGATGGAAGAGGCCGGGATTCATGTGACTTACGGTGTTGTCGGATTAAAAACTCACGCTAAGGTGATCCTCGTCATTCGGCAGGATTTTAGAGGCCTGCGGCGCTATGTGCACATTGGGACCGGGAATTATCACCCGGTGACATCCCGCCTTTATTCTGATGTCGGAATTCTTATTTATAATAAAGATGTCGGTCGGGATGCGACGGAACTGTTTAATTATCTGACCACCGGATTCAGCCCCAAACGTGATTATAAGAAGCTCCTGCCGGCACCTAAAATCCTTAAAAAGACTCTGATCGATAAAATTGAGCGGGAAGTATCCTGCCAGAGCAAAAATAATCCCGGTCTGATTCGTTTTAAAATGAATGCGCTGGAAGATGTCGATATAACCAAAGCTCTGTATCGGGCCGCGCGGGCAGGAGTCAAGATAGAACTTTTAGTGCGTGACAGTTGTCGGATTCGTCCCGGTCTTCCAAATATTTCAGAAAATATCCGGGTTGTTTCAATTGTTGGGAGATTCCTTGAGCATGCGCGGATCTATTACTTTCAAAATGGCGGCAACGAAGAATTTTTCATCGGTTCTGCTGATGCGATGAAACGTAATCTGGAATATCGTGTAGAAGCTTTGATCCCGGTAGAGACCGCTCCATTACGTGAGCAACTGCGGGAATTCATGGAATTGCAGCTGAATGATAAAGTTGGGGCCTGGGTTCTCCAGCCGGATGGCAGCTACCTGCCGGTGAATTCGAATCCACGCAAAGGGGCCTCCAGTTGTCAGGACAAGTTGATTAAACTGGCGGAAAAGCGTCAGCATGAAGTCCAGCGTTTGCGAAAGCGTAAATCACGTCAGAGTGGAGATATGAAACTCAAGAAAAGATGAGGTTTCGTCACTGCAACAATTGCTGTTGGTGGAAGTGTCGTGGACAACAAATTTCGAATATAGATTTAAGTTTTTCTTCGGCTACTACCGGCGGCAGTTCATTATTTCCACTCGGCTTTGGGATATAAAAGCCCGGCCTAATTCGAGCTGATCTATTTCAAACTTCTAGCTTAACTCTGTGACCACTAATCTGTAGTAGCTCAAACTAGATCTAATAGTCACTGTCTGATTTGGTCATTCCTTTAAATAGCTGACGACCATCTGCCGATTCAAAAGTCCATGAATATATGCGAACCTATTTTGACCTGATATTTGCTATCAAGGAGAGAATATTCATTGTTATTGGTGGAATTTTCCATGTCATAAATGATAAGTTTTAAAAAGGAAACATGATTAGGTGTTTATGAAATTCCCACTCAAATCCACCTCAGATTTACAAAATCGGGAAAAGCGTTCTGTTAATGTTCTGGCCAACAAGCATCATGCCGGACAAAAATTCTGCTCGTTTTCCCGCTGGACACAGTGCTGACATTGTCGATCACTTGTCCCGACTAAGGCTCTCTTTACGTTCCCTCGTGTAGCGTTCATAGTCGGTCGAGATCGCCTCTAGACACCTCTCCCGTTCAACTTATTGCACTGATACTTTTGCCCTTCAACAAACCCGTAAAACCAGGCACGACGACTGCAGCCGGACAATAGAATAAAACTGCCAATGGCTAAAAATAAAAAACCGATTTCCGCATCATACTCACCTCATGCACCCCTCCCAAAAAACGAGTCTCTGCAAGCAAGTAAAGATTACCTTGAAGGCAGTGTCTTAAATCTATGAAGTTGCTGTCTACACTTCGACAAGATCATTTCCGCTGCTCCGTATTTCGCACAGGTTACATAAAATAAACGCTCTTATGTCCTGAGTTATGACAATGGCTGTGGTGGTTGATTCCCGAGAGCAAAAGTCTCGATACGACCTACTTTTTAAGACGAGTTTTGTCCTGATACAGAAAAACCGGCTTTTCAAGAGCTGACCCCAAAGTTGCAATGAAAAAAATAGGGGGAGTGTCCCTATTTTTCCTAGTTTTTATGACATAATTCCGAAGACATAATACTTATTTTCTGGAATTGGTATTATGTCTTCGGAATTCATCCCCCCCCCCAGAGATCAAAACTAGTTCTCGATCGTTTCTGCACAGATTCCGTAGTCAACCATCATGCCAACAGTGAAATGAAGGTAAATATTATCTTGCCCAACAACAGGGACCCAGAAACTGATAAATTCTTTTTTGTTCATGCTGATTTTTCTAAATTTTGCCTTCTGTTCAGCAAGCGCTTTATTTGCAAGGCAACCTTTATGGGATTCCGGTGAGCCCATTTTAGAGCAGATCATACCTTCTGCAAAACCGAGTGTTGCACAGGCAGCATTCACAGCAAGAATATTTCGTCTTTTGTCAATCAGCATCACTCCTTCCGGAAATTGTCCCCACATCATCTGAAAAGCATCAATCACACTTTTATCAACCATTTTTCAGCCTCCATCATATTCAGAAAAGAAGTTATTCTCTGCACTGTATTGCCATACGGGGCAATACATGCTACGGTGAAAAGCATACTATATGGCCTTTTATCTTTTTTCTTATCGTATCGGACATTAACCATAACCAATTGGACATAAAATGTTTTGGAGCGTAACCACAACCCTCTCGGATTCTTCTGAATGGCATTCTCACGACGTTTTTGAACTTATTCTCTGTCGTTCCGGTTCGGGACTGTTGATTCTCGATCAAGAAAATATTGAATTGGTAAGTCGGAGGGCTATCCTGATTGCGTCAAAAGCACGTCACAGGTTTGTTTTTCGAAAGAATGAAACGGCAGGTTTTAAATTTGTCTGCTTTACACCTACGGATATAGCGACTCATTTGTCGGCAGCTCAATCATCTTTCCTGTATAATTTGAATAAACGTGGATACTCGTTTACTGACTTTCCTGAACAAACCCCTCTGCCATGGGAGTTAGTCGAGATGATTCCAGATGGTCTCGGAGATCAAGATCCCGGTGAGTTGCACATTGCATGGGCAGTCATTGGTTTGCTCTTAGCCTCATGCATGGGAAACAAACGAGACCCTGAGATGGCTTCAGGATCTAATCATCTGAATACAATAAGAAAAATATGTGAGTGGCTGGACAGAGAGCCAGAGGACCCGGGAGACTTAAACGAGATAGCGTTGCGGTTCGGATTGTCTCGAAGCTTGCTTACACGCGAATTTAGAAGTTATACGAATACAAGCATTGTTGAATATATCAATATCCGACGCCTCCAAAAGGCCGGGATCATTCTTTCATCAACAGGTGAAGGCGTTGCCGAGGCAGCATTTCAGAGCGGTTTTTCAAGCTTACCTAACTTTTATAGGCAGTTCAAAAGAATGTATGGTGTGTCACCAGCTGAATTTCGCGATCAATTCTTCAAAAAAGTCGAAGAGGGTGTTTGAAACATCACATACTGATGGAGATCTCGGCGATAAAGATAGGTTGCCAAGCAGAATGTCTATCAAGGTAATTCCGGGGACATGATACTTATTTCTGGGTTCAATAGTATTTATTCACTGAAACTTCATATGACGCTGAGCATGTCAATGAACGTTAGATAAGCTGCAGACAAAGAAAAAGCCCCTGACGAATCAGGGGCCATTTCTTCTAAGTGGTACGAAGGCCAGTATCAAATTAATCTGTTAAGCTGTTTGAATTTAGGAATTCGGGACATATTACCTATTTGTTCTTTCGGGACCGACCAATAGAGAGATCGACATCATTCAGTCTTCTATCTCTAATATTGAAACCACTTCAACTAATTATCAGAGGATTCTGAGGACATCATACTTATCTATCTGTTTTTGGGTGTGTTTATTTTAAGTTCATGACAAGCCGGGGGCGACACCCAGTTGTTGGAAAAAACCCAAATTGTCGAGAATCTCCCACTCTTCGGAGATTTTGTTGTCTTGGAATTTACTTATCACCATCCCTCGAACTGCCACGGTCTTTTTTGTCGGTGGAATACCCATAAAATCACCCTTATGAGTACCGGTCAATGTAAACGACGTACAGGTCCTGTCGTCTGAGGCGAAGATGTCGTCAATATGGATCCTTAGATCAGGAAATGCGGCGCGGAACGATTGAATAAACTCATTTAACTGGCCAATTCCGGTTATTTGACTATCGGGACTCGAAAAATGATAGTCCGGATGGATGATGTCATCAAGAATCGAGAGGTTTCCATTGTTGAACGCCTCTTCGATGAAAGTAAAAATCAAAGCTTTAGGATGCATAACTATCTCCTTCAAGCGTAGTATCAATTACAGCAAAACGTTCCGGATCTGAGTGTTTCTCCCATTAAGCGGTGCAATAGGTTTCATCAACAACAGAATGACGGAACGGTCTTTTCGATTTAAATCCTCAGCAACACAATAACTAACAGGACAGAGGTCAAAACGGCAAAAAACGTTCTGATTGTGTTCGACTTATTCCATGGAGCTTCAAAGTTTTCCCTGGCTTTGTGTAGCTCTGAATCTGCTAGATTGTTGGCATCCAATGCTTGGAGCTGATTGTTCAGTGGGATGTTCATCATCCCGGTCGGCACTTGAACACCGACCAGATAGATGAGAGTTGCTGCAATCAACAGAAAACGGCTTAAACTATCCAATTGGCCTATCCCTAAGACAGAAGCTGCGAGAATTATTATGATCGATCCAATCCAGACCAGCATAAAAACCGGTTGGTTTTTCTGTATTATGCCGTCCATAACTTGAAAAGCCCTGATGTACTCCCCATCCGTGAGCTGTTTTATCCCCGGCATCACCACAATGGCAAAAGCAAACAGGAACCCGGCAACGAGAGAACAGAAAATTATAGAAAGAGACAAGGTCAACTGGAAAATATTCATAACCAAACCTTTCTTTAAAGCAGAACAAACGCGGTTTCCCTTTTCAAGGATTTTTGCTCAACTGATGTGCCATATGCCCGTTGCCGCAACATCTCGGGCATAATCGACGAAGTCTCTTGGTGGTCGCCCCAGTGCTCGTTGAATCCCGTCGGTCAGATAAGCGTTGCGACCATCGAGTACCGTAGAAAAAAGATAATCCAGCAGCCATGCAACTTCTTGAGGTGCTCCGGATTCTGTGATGCCTGCGATGAAATCTTCGTGCGCAATCTGCACATAGGTGATTTCCCGCGAAGTCGCCTTTGAAAGCTCGGTCGCGATGTCGGAAAACGTCATCAGGCGTGGACCGGTGACTTCGTAGACCTCTCCGGTATGCCCGGATTCCATCAGTGCGACAACTGCAACATTGGCAATATCGTCAACGTCCACAAAAGGCTCTGCTATATTCCCGGCGGGGAGTGTAATCTGGCCTGAAAGAACCATGTCGACAAATGCTCCCTCAGAGAAATTCTGATTGAACCAACTGGCGCGGACAATAGTCCACTCCAGACCACTTTCTTGTACGATCTGTTCACAAGCCTGAGCTTCTGCTTCACCACGGCCTGATAGCAATACTAAGCGTTTCACACCATGATATTTAGCGCGCTCAACAAAATGCTGTATGGTGTCAGTTGCACCAGGTACGGCAAGATCCGGTGTATAATTCATGTAAACCGCTTCTACGTCTTTGAGGCAATCGTCCCAGCTTTTTGGGTTGTTCCAGTCAAAGGATGGTAGCGCCGAGCGGGAACCGACACGGATTGGCACGCCTTTCGCTTTCAAACGTTCAGAAATTCTGCGGCCGGTTTTACCGGTCCCGCCGAGTACCAGAATAAGGTTCTTTGCTGTTTGCGTTTGATTGTTAGATATATTCATAGCTCGCTCCTTTCATTTGGTTGCAAGCTAAGAATACCGCGCGAGAGTCAAAAGATTCTTGACGGCAAACGCCAAGCTTTTGACTGACCGTGCCAATTTCATAGGAAATATGGATTTTTTATAGGAGGCGAAAAGAACGAGGAGTTTGCCCTTTCCAGCGTTTAAAGGCTCGGGTAAAGGCACTTTGCTCAGAGAAACCTGTCATGAAAGTGACCTCCGCAAGAGAATAATTTGATTCTCGCAGAAGATGATCGGCCAGCTGACGTCGTGAATCATCGACCAGAGCCTGATATGTATAGCCCAGCTCTGATAATCTGCGTTGCAAAGTCCTTCCACTCATACCCAAATGTTTTGCAACATCGGAAATTGCAGGGACGCCATCGCTCAATGCTTGAGTAATGTGAATCCTGACTTTTCGGTCTAGCAGGTCCTCATCTGTAAGCTTGGATAATTCCGCAATCAGGTGTGAATCAAAAAAGGAAGAAATGCTGTTATCGCCAAGTTTGTTAGGTATTCGCATCGTTTCATTTGAAACCAGCAGTGCATCTTTATCAGATTCAAAATGGACTGGACAGCCAAAATACTCTTCATGGGCTGCAATGACCTTTGGTGCTCGGTGTTTAAAAAACACTGCCAATGGTACGAATTTTTTTGTGGCCACTTGCCGGCTGATAGAAGCAATACTCGCGATTGTCGCTTCGTTAGAAAATCGCAGACCGAGTGACCTCGTCCCTGTTCGATTCAGGTGCATCAATGCACCAGCTTCAACCCATTCAACCGTATATGTTGAAACACTTGTTAATATGCGCGCAAAACGTTCTGCGCGACCATAGGAACCACGAAGATCCGTCGCAGACTTCCAGGCAAGACCGAAAGCTCCATAGTCATCGCAACTCATAGCAGCACCAACTCTCAATGGAAGAGTGGTCGGATTGCTGTCTACTGCGGCGGCCCGCTCAAAGAATGAATAGTAATCATCGGCCGTCACCATTTGTGAAGGATTCATCAGAGGATCCGGATCGATTCCTGACAACTGCAATAAAGCAATTTTGTCGAAGGTCCCGTCAATTTCATTGATGACTTTGTTAACAAACAAAGAGGTTATTTGTCCCATGGATTAATAATATCACTTTGAACAGTAAAAATGGAATCCGAGGGAGTTTTTGGGAGTAGAGGTCCACTATAGTAGCGCTAGTTTGAATCGTCTACAAAGGCCTAAGAGAAGTAGTCTTCCATTTCACCATTTCCAGAATAAATAAGGACTCAGTCTGCGTGTGTAGGCTGAGACCTGATTGCATGTTGTCCGATCATGTGATCCTACCTCGACAAGTCACACGAAGCGGGGTCAGAAATGGCTCCGCTTTTGTTGTTTCATAAATCAAGATTTCATATTTGATAATGGAGCTTAGGCCATAATCGTTCCATTTGCATAACTGGTAAGTTGTGAAACCGCTATTCTTGGCATTTAGCAGGGATGGCAGTTTGGAGCGATAATCTGTGGCTGGTTTAGGTAAGAATATGCAGTCCAATCTCTCGACTTTATGAACTGATTTTTTAGAAGTCAGGGTTTGTAGGAAACAAAGAATTGAAGGAATTTGAGCTTTAGACTAAAGATAACAGGATTTATAGGACGGTCATTTATTTAACCGTCTTTTTTCTAGCTGCGGTCTTGGGGCGTGACAGAGAGCCAAATTCGTTACGAACTCTTCGGACCCGCTTCTCTGTTGACTGAAGACACTCAAGTGTCTCACCGAAAGCCTAAACAGGTTAAAGGGGCCATCGATTTTGAGGTCGTCTTTCTATAATCGGGGATAACGGCCCAGTGGGATCCTGAATATGATAATCTTCTCGATTTTGCTGAGGATCAGGGCATTTATCCTGAATTTGACTGCCGCTCAGGAATCTGCCAGACCTGCATGCATGACCTTCTCGAAGGGGAGGTGGACTATACCGTCAAGCCACTGCACCCACCCTCTCCAGGGAAGGTTTTGCTCTGCTGCATTCGGCCCAGAACCAATTTAGTGATCGACTTGTAACGAGTACAGATTGCACCCGGATGATATCGCACCATTTGTTTCATTGGTCGAAACATTTTCCGATTTAACTACCGATTTAGTTCCTGTTGGAATAGGTGAACAACTTGTACAACGTACCTAAAATAAGTACAGGGAAGATGTTCTTAACTTGGCGACAGCAAGATCCACAAATGTTCTGACTTTCGCGGATGCGTAGCGGCCTTCGAGGTGAAGCACGTGAATGGGGAGTGGCAAGGGTTCATATTCCGTCAGTAGATATTTGATTTTGCCAGAAGCTATGTATGGTGCGACTTGATATGACAGCAGTCTGGTTATTCCGAACCCACTGGAGACAGCACCTATAGCTGACTCTACACTGGAAACACTCAAACGTGGATTAACTCGCACCGATGTTAATCCGGAGTCTTGCCTAAATTTCCAGTCTACTGTCGGTGTTACAGAGTTCGAGGAGACTATCAAATGCTGGGTCAAATCTGCCGGTTTTTTTGGTTCGCCATGGTTTGCCAGATATTCTGTGGAGGCGCAAACCACTTTGCGCACTTCACCTACTAGAGCTGCCTTCACGTTTGAATCCGGCAATTCACCGATACGTATACCAACATCAACACCTTCTTCCTGCAAGTTTACAACTCGGTCAAGGAATAAGGCAGACACTTCCATCTCCGAATAAAGCTCCAAGTATTCGACGATTACCGGATTTATGAACATCTTACCAAACTCTACCGGGGCGGTGACGGATAGTTTTCCGCTTGGCTTTGTACGAGCTCCCGCCAATGTCTCATTGACTGCATATATATCATCAAGGATTCGACGTACAGCGGCTAGGTAAATATGCCCGGCGTCGGTGACTCTCACTGAGCGAGTTGTTCTATTCAGTAGTTTTACTTGCAAGTTTGTTTCAAGCGTCGCAATAGCGCGAGTTACCGAAGCTGCTGATAAATTCAGACGACGGGCGGCTCCACTGAAACTCTCCGTTTCAGCCACAGCGACAAACACTTCCATGAGGTGTTGACGATCCATTAATTATTCCAGTAAACGTAATAAACAATTGCAAAAAATGGCTATTCTTTTTCAAAGTGGAATTACACATAATATAACCATGCGCAACGGATACTATCAAGCGCATATAAAAAACTAATTTAAACAGAAAGGAGTAACACCATGTCTAGAATCGTTATCCCTACCGTAGAACAATCGTCTTCCGCCTCAAAAACCTTACTCGATGAGGTCCAAAAGCAATTGGGTGTTGTGCCGAACATGATGAAGATGATAGGCACAAGTTCTGCTGCCCTTGAAGGCTACCTGTTCCTGAACACCGCATTGGGCAAAGGGGTGCTGCCCATAGGTCTGCGTGAAAGGATTGCCCTGACCATTGCTGAATACAACGCCTGTGAATACTGCCTATCAGCACATAGTTATCTGGCAGAGAACATGGCTAAGGTAGAAACATCTGAAATTTCAGCAGCACGTGATGGACATTCCAAAGACCAGAAAATTGAGGTAGCGCTGCAATTTGCCCGTTTGGTTGCATCACAACAGGGGAAAATTTCTGATCAGGACCTCAATAAGCTACGGGATGCTGGTTATAGTGAGGAGGGCATCGTAGAGATTGTGCTGAACGTTGCGCTTAATGTGCTTACGAACTACATCAATAATGTGGCCCAAACAGATGTCGACTTTCCCAATGTAGAATCCAAAAAAGCCGCCTAACCTGTTGCGTAAGGGCACTGGCAACTCCTGCGGTTGTCAGTGCTCAGGGGCAAACAAAACGAACTTTAAGAGTAGAATTCGGGGGACATATTACCTATTTGTTCTTTCGTTACCGACCGATAGAGAGATCGAAATCATTCAGTATCTTATCTTTGATATTGAAACCACTTCAACAAACTATCATGATTAATTAAATTGACGATCAATTAAGCGATGGTCTTTTTTACTTTGGAACGTTTTTCGGCAATCAGTAATGTCATAGAGATCAAGACGTTGTCAGCAAACCATTTGCTGCCTTCTGAAAGATATAGAGTCTTATTGGCTGCCAGAAAAGAAATGAATATTGAGAGATTTCAACCTTTTTAGGATAGGGCTGGGGAAATAGTGGCTTGCAACGCTGGTGGGGAAAGGAAGTTATCCTGGCCCCAAAGAAAAAGCCCCCGATAAATCGGAGGCTTAATCTATGAAATGGTACCGAAGGCCGGAATCGAACCGGCACGCCGTGAAGCAACGGTGTTTGAGACCGTCGTGTCTACCAATTCCACCACTTCGGCTTGGGGAGATGATTATATTGTTCCAGAACGGTTTGTCAAGTGTCTATCCGTTGCCGGAGTGTTTTTAGTAAATATTGTCGGCATTCTTCCCGGTTAATCGTTTGATTTTCTATTCTGGAAACGGGGAGAATGCCGATTAATGAATTCGTCAAAAAAATTTCTTCGGCTTGCTCCAACTCTCTGAAAGGCAGATCTCTTTCGATCACAACAATCCCAGATTCCGTTGCAGCGTTGATTACTTGTTGGCGCATAATACCATTCAGCACCAGCGATCCAAGGGGCGGTGTGACTAGGCGGTCATCAATGAAGGCAAACACATTGCTGCTGCAACCTTCAAGAATATTCTGTTGCTGATCAAGAAACAGAGCTTCGCGCGTACCGTTCTGGTATGCAAAGTTTGCGGCATAAAGACAATCGGCATAATTCCCACGTTTCATCTGTGGGAGGTGGCTCACCGGATTGACCCTTTGATTGGGGGCAATGCTGCATGCAACTCCGGATTGTCTTTCATCATCAGTTGGTTCGATGTATTCCGTTGCTGTGATCAGAAACCGACCCCGTCCCGCCGAGGGCCATGCTAAGCCGGTAAAGTCACCGCGACTGAGGGTTAACCTGATGCGTGAGACTGGAGATTCAAGTGCTGCTGCCATTTGTTGCAACGCGTCTTCAATTTTTTGTCGGTGACAGGGGAAAATGAGTGCTTTTGCCGATTGTTCCAATCGATTAAGGTGCTGCGGCAGCAAAAAAATCGTCTGCTCATGCGCTTTTAATGTTTCAAATAGAGTCTCTCCGAACAAGAACCCGCCGTCGCTGATGGGTATTTCGGCATCTTCACGAGAGAGAAATGTTCCGTCCAGACAGATCAACATGGCGCTAGTTTTTAAAATCTTGAAAGAGTGTCCGCATTGCTTCCCCCTTGTGGAGACATTCTTGCCATTCCTGCTCCGGAATTGAGTCGGCAACAATACCGGCTCCGGTCTGATAGGTGAGGGTGTTGCCGATGCGCTGAAAACTACGAATCAGGATATTCAGATCCATATTGCCGCAGGCGCTGATGTAACCGGCGCTTCCAGTGTAGCTGCCTCGACCGACGGGTTCAAGCTCATCAATGATTTCCATACACCTTTTTTTCGGGACCCCGGTAATTGTGCCGCCTGGAAACGTCGCTTTGAGCAGGTCAAAAGGGCCGCAACAATGATTTAATTTTCCGCAGACATTGGAAACAATATGGGTCACGTGGGAATACTGTTCCAGTACCATCAGCTCATCGACCACCACACTGCCCGCCTGACAGACTTTGCCAAGATCATTTCTTTCCAGATCCAGCAGCATAATATGCTCTGCACGTTCTTTGGGATGACGGAGAAGTTCTTCCCCTACGCGTTGATCATCTGGCTGTAAGGGGCCGCGGGGTCGGGTTCCGGCAATCGGTCGGGTTTCCGCCAATCCGTTTTGCACAGAAACGAGACGTTCCGGTGAACTGGAAATAATGTCTCCATCCGGGAAATTTAACAAGCAGGAAAACGGGGAAGGATTGATCTTACGGAGGCGGCGATAAAGTTCGCTGGATGGTCCTTCTATTTCCCCGTCAAAACGGCAAGAGAGGTTGACCTGATAGATATCTCCGGCAGCGATATAGTCTTTGCCCCGTTCAACCATGGAGATGAACCGTTCACGGGACATGATGGGTTCCGGTTTTTGCGTGATGTTCAGGGGCTGCGGCGAAAGAGGTTGCTGGGACCTTTTTATCTGCTTTTCATATGCTTTTAGATCAACCGCCGGATCGAGAGTTGCCAACGTTAATTGTTGCGTCTGGTGGTCGTAGACCGCAGTGATATCCACCCAATACAGCTGTAGATCCGGTATCGATAAATCTCGGAGTGCTTTTTGCGGCAAGTCTTCAATCTGATTTGCCAGATCGTACCCGAAATAACCAAAAAAACCGCCAGGAAAGGGGGTTCCAGTCGGTGTTGGAACCGCTCTTTTTCTGAGAATATCGCCAAGCGTTGCCAGTGGTTCTCCGGGGAGCCACCGCGTGTTTGTTGCATCGCTACAGAAAAGACGGCCGTTTTTGAGAGAGTAATGCTCTTGACCACGTAGCGGCACGATAGAATAACGACCTGTTTTGGGGAGTGGGTTGAGTGATTCAAGAAAACCGGGACCATTGGGGTAACAATGGAAATAGAGAGCCAGAGGGTCGAAGTGAGGCAGATTGATGCTGTGGGACAAAATAGCCATGGATCACGTTATCAATAAAAAAGTCAGCTAGTTACAGCCAACTCTTGATTGTTCTTGTGGAGCTTCTCGGGGAGAAACCAGCAGAAAATATGCTACTATTTAAGCAGATGGAAAAATGCTTACAGTTCGTTGTGTTAGTGAGCGAACCGGAAACTGAAAACTCATCAGTTCGTATTAACTTTACGTTAATTTTTACTACTTTTAACAGACTTTATGAGCAAAGAACAGGTCTTTTGCAAGGTCAGGAATAGCCAGGAAGTTTTTTCACTCTATCCAGTTCTTTAAGACTGCATTTCAGGGCGGAAAGGGAGCTATGACCCATTTAAGGAAAGGGCGGCGTAAGTACTACGATTTTTTCTCACACATTTATGATGCCTTCATCCGGATGCACTCCAGACAGGACGAAGACGACACACGAAAGTTTCTAGTCGATGCCGCCCACTTGGAGGATCAACCTGCACCCCGTATTCTGGATCTTTGCTGCGGAACGGGATCGGTGGTTTTGGCTTTTGAGTCGTGTTATCCGGAATCCGTGGCTATTGGCTACGATTTTTCCCATGGCATGCTGGGCAAAGCTCAAGAGAAAAACGTGACTGGCCGGGTCATTTTTGTCGAGGGGGATGCGGCGCTGCTTCCTTTTGCAGATGACAGTTTCGATGTGGTGACATGTTCCCATGCCCTTTATGAACTGAAGGGAGAAACTCGTCAAAAAGCTCTGCGCGAAATGAAACGGGTGATCCGCCCCGATGGTTACGTCCTGCTTATGGAGCACGAAATTCCCCAGCGTCCAGTCGTTAAACTCCTTTTTTACATCAGACTGCTTTCCATGGGTTCAAAAGATGCTCGTGAATTTGTGAAAGGGGGAGCGGAATCGTTAAAACAGATCTTTGCCCGTGTTACGTTAAATCATTCTCAAACTGGAAAGAGTAAACTGATGAGTTGCCAAAAGTGAACTTGGGCGACAGCTGATTTGACAATTAGCCCTGAAACACAAAAAAACACCGAGTGAATGAACGCTAAGTACTTGATTTTTTTGATCAGATCTACGTTGGAATTAATTCTTTTTACCGAGCCCGTCAACAAAGTTATGGATTATAGGAGAATGAGTAACCTATGTCGTTGTTGGAGGGGCTCCACCGCTAACTTCCCTTGATTGACAATAGTGGCTGTCCGGGATTGATAGATACTGAATCGGTGCATTCTTTATCTAGCTGTGAAAGCAATGAGATCAATTGGGTGTAAATGTCTTCCAGATGTTCTGAATAAGATTTCTCCGGCTGGTACGATTGCGGCATGAATTCATTCAGGTTCTCTATGTTTACCCTCTTAATCAGACCCGTAGAGGCCATATATTTAACCGTGTTGCTGTGAACTCTTTTGGGGATGGTTTGTTTTGGGAGCAGCGTTGTGACAGGTTTTTCGACAGAGACAGATTCTGTCAGCATGGAAAGGCTGTCTTCAGTACAAAAAAGTTTGTCGCATGAACCAAGGATCGCTTCTAAAGAACCACTTTCCGGCTGTGAAGCCAAATAGCTTTTTGCACAGACTGATGGTTCAAGATACTGCTGCAGAATTTGTTCAGCTTCCAGCCCGCTACGCCGTGATGTTGTCAGTATCCATTTGATTCCAAAGCGCTTGCTTAAAAAATTCATCGAAGAGCCTAAACGGTGCCAATCTGACGCTTGATATTGGTATCCTGCTCCATTACCACCGACCAACATGGCCCAATATTCTGAATAGGGCAGTTGCTTTCTCAATTCATTCCCTTTTTCAGCACAAACCTGTGGGTCGATTTTACACAGTGCAACGCGGCTGGCAATGGCTTTTGCTTCTGCTGTATCACCAAAAACAGTAATATGGGCATCAATGTGCTTCAGGTTGATGGAATATAAATTCCCTATCACAACATTATTGCACTTCCATAACTTTGCCAAAGCAACATTGAGAGCGATGACATTTCCGCCAAATGATATAATCAGATCTGGTTTTTGCTCGGGAATTTTCCACCGGTAGCTGTGTATGACCAGCCGTTGCAACATGGAAGAAGGAATCAGCGCCAGTTTTCGAATGAACCGATTCAGAAATTTTAGACGTATTTTGGCAACTTGCTGCTCAATTGTAACCGGGGAGTTCAGGCGCGAGCGTATCAACTGGGCTGCCCCTAAAGATTGACTCAAATGCCCGGCTTTTCCATCATAGAGAACAAGTATTCGCATAATATTTGCTCCATTAGAAACAGGATCAATGTGTTCTGAATTTTGCTGGGCTATTGTGAGTATTGAACGATCAAAAGGTTTTGATCTTGTTAGTTCCTGGGGGGGGAGGTCACTATTGGGGAAGCTTACGACTCCCTTTCGCACACCATTTTAGGACTAAGGAACGCGAAAAATGTAAAAATAGAAGAACTGTTGAGCCGTTTGAAACCAGAATGTTTCTTTTTGGTTTTAAGTTGTTTTTATGTTTGAAAGAAGAGTATCTATAAAAATACAACGGGTTAACTTCATTAAAGAAAGAGCCTGTCTATTTTTTATAGCTTCCTTTGCTGGGCTTGAAGCAGCGACAATCTGATGAACAGAAAGCCTTGATGAATTAGATACAAAAAAGCACCGAGCGAATGAACGCTAAGTGCTTGGTTTTTTGGTGGAGCTACGCGGGATCGAACCGCGGACCTTTTGACTGCCAGTCAAACGCTCTCCCAACTGAGCTACAGCCCCTTATTAGAGTGGGCGATTTATAACAAAGCTATGATTGAAGTGTCAATAAGAAAAAATAGGTTGAGAATGTCTCTTGATCAAAGTTTTCCTTGTTAATCTCTATGGTTGTTCATTTATGAAATGCCATGGTAGACTTCCGTGCGAAAAATTTAAAACTTTCACAAAAGCAAAAAAGAAAGGAAAATTATGAGCGGGCGACAGGATTTGCTGCGGACCATTCCAGCGATCGATCGAGTTTTACGTGAGAAGTCAATGCTGGCTTTGGCTCAACAGTTGCCACAAGAGATTTTGTCACACGCCGTCCAGAAATTGATAGCGTCTTTGCGTCAGGAAATTCTCACGACAGAGGAAAATATTTCCCCTGAACGCCTTCTTCCGACAGCCATAGCGACCGTTGCTGCTGCTCACTGTCGGGAATTTCTGCAACCGTCACTGCGTAAAGTGATCAACGCAACTGGAACTCTTTTGCACACCAATCTGGGCCGTGCTCCTCTGTCTCCGCAATCTTTACGTGCCATTAATGACGTTGCCGCAGGGTACTCCAATCTTGAATTTGAGCTGGATAGCGGCTGTCGGGGACAGCGCTTCTCCCATGTCGAAAGGTTATTAAAACAACTGACAGGGGCTGAAGCGGCGTTTGTTGTTAATAATAACTCGGGAGCGGTTTTGCTGGCATTGACCGCTCTGGGAAAAGGGCGCGAAGCTGTTGTTTCCCGAGGAGAGTTGGTTGAAATTGGCGGAGCATTCCGGATTCCCGAGGTGATGGAAGCCGGAGGAGTGATTTTGCGGGAAGTCGGCTCGTCAAACCGGACTCATTTACGTGATTATCAGCAGGCAATTTCTGAAAATACGGCCATTCTGTTGAAAGTTCACACCAGTAATTATCGCATTGTCGGGTTCACCAAAGAGGTCCCGGCCCGTGAACTATTGCCTGTGGCGCGTGAACATGATCTGATTTTGATGGAAGATCTGGGCAGTGGATTACTGCTGGATCTGAGTGGTTATGGTTTGGAACGAGAACCGACGGTTCCCGAGGTGGTCAAGGCCGGAGTTGATGTTATTACTTTCAGTGGTGACAAATTGCTCGGTGGCCCCCAGGCAGGGTTAATTGTCGGACGTGCCGACCTGATCAAGAAAATTCGCAAACATCCTCTGGCCCGGGCATTGAGAATTGATAAGCTGACTCTTGCGGCACTTGAGTCCACGTTACGTCTTTATCTGCAACCGGAACAAGCGTTACAGGAATTACCCGTATTGCAGATGTTTTCAGCTGACCCTGAATTGCAGAAGCAACGTTGTCAACATTTGTACGAGCAACTGAGTGCTGAAGCCCTGGATGCGGAAATCGCACTGGTTGAAGACATCTCCCGGGTTGGGGGTGGTGCCATGCCGCTTACAGAGCTGTCGGACTGGGCTGTTGAAATCAACCCCTTGGTCAAACGGACTGCTGATCTGGCGAAGCAATTGCGCACTTTTTCCCCGGCCGTTGTCACCAGGGTGCAGAATGATCGCCTTCTGGTTAATTTACGGGCTGTTTTCGCAACAGAAGAAGCCTTATTGACCCAGATCTTAATCTCCGTGCTGAAAAAAGAGGATTAATCCGTGGCTGCTGAAGAACATTTTATTATTGGTACCGCCGGACATGTTGATCATGGAAAGTCTGCTTTAATTCGCGCTTTAACCGGAATTGAAACGGACCGTCTGGGCGAGGAGAAAGAACGTGGTATTTCCATTGAGTTGGGTTTTGCTCCTTTAGATCTTGGTGATGGTCAGATTGCCGGAGTGGTTGATGTGCCGGGGCATGAAAAATTCATTCCCCAGATGCTCAGTGGTATTGCCGGGATCGATCTTGTGCTTCTGGTCATTGATGCCAATGAAGGGGTGATGCCACAGACTCACGAACATTTGCAGATTATGCAACTGCTACAGCTGAAGAAGGGGATTCTGGTCCTTTCCAAGTGTGATCTGGTTGAACCTGACTGGCTTGATATTGTTGAAGAGGAAATTCGCGAGCAGGTTGCCGGAACTTTTCTGGCACAGGCTCCCTGCTGTCGGGTTTCCGCGATAACGGGAGAAGGTTTATCTTCACTGATGGATGTTATCCGTGAACAACTGAGCCAGGTTCCTGCCCGTGATTCTGATGGTGCCGTGCGTTTGCCGGTTGATCGTTGCTTCAGCATCAGCGGTTTCGGCACCGTGGTGACCGGAACTCTGAACAGTGGCCAGATCCGAACCGGAGATACTTTGGAAATCCTCCCTGCTGCCATTCTTGCGCGTGTTCGCGAGGCCCAGGTTCATGATCAGACGGCTCAAACCGTTTTTGCCGGACAGCGGGTGGCACTCAATCTGTCCGGGGTCAATCGTGACCAGATCCCACGCGGTTCGGTTGTCGGAACGCCGGGTTTATTTCGGGCAAGTCAGAGGATTGATGTCCGGGTGCAGCTTCTTGAGGAGGCTCCGCGACCGATCAAATTTCGTGATCCGGTCCACTTTCATTTAGGGACGGGACGAAGTGTTGGCCAGATTGTTCTGCTTGACCGGGAAGAATTGCTTCCGGGAGAGGAGGCTCTGGTACAGATCACCCTTGATCATCCCTTGCTGGTTCATCGTGGCGACCGTTTTATTATCCGCTCTTACTCACCTATGGTCACTATTGGCGGGGGTATGGTGATCGATTCCGAACCCCAGAAGCACAAACGTTTTCGTCATGAAGTTACCCAGAGGTTGCATGATCTTGCTTCCGGCGATCTGGGTTTCTGGCTGCAAAAACTTGATGAATTGGAGGTAGCGCGCCTCAAGGATCTGGAAAAGCAGACGGGAACCGGACGGCAGCAACTTTTACAGGGCCTGGAAAAACTGCAGGACGCCGGTCAGGTTGAATTGTTGGCTGAACAATGGGTGATTGCCGACAGGGTGAGAAGCTGGAAACAGGAACTTCCAAGGTTTGTCGCTGAATATCAGCAACAACACCATTTGAGGCACGGCATACCGAGAGCCACACTGCAGGCACAGCTGTCTAAAAAACTGGCGCCCAAGGGGTTTGAGGTTTTGCTGCAATGGGCCCTTGCTGAGGAATTGATTGTTCTTAATCGCGATCTGGTGGCCACTCCGGACTGGCAGCCACAACCCACATCCGCAGAAGTCGGCATCCTCAGGAAAATAGAAGAACATTTCCGTGTCAGTGGATTCCAGGTGAAAAACAACAAGGAAGTTCTGCTGCATCTGGGCCTGGATGATCTGGACAGCGAGATTTATTTTTCCTATCTTGTTCTTGAGGGGTCGCTGGTTCGTTTGAATCAGGATAGTTCACTCCATGCTGAGAGCTATCGGCAGGCTGAAAAGCTTCTGGTCGATAGTTTCAAACAACAGGAGACGCTGACCCTCGCCGAATTCAGAGACAAATTGGGAAGTGGTCGTAAGTTGACCCAGGCTTTACTGGAGCTTTTTGATAGCCAGAAATATACCCGCAGGACGGGAGAAAACAGAGTGGCGTGGCAATTGCCACAGCCGGTGTGAGACTTTTTGGACAACAATATAGCTTGAAGAGGAATTATAGATATGACCGTGCGTTTGACGTCTCTATCTCGCAGCTCTGGTTGAGCGGCCAAGATAGGTCCAGAGACCCTGACTCAGGTGCTGAGTCAGCTGCCACAAATTAATCATCCTGATCTGATATCTCAGGAAATCCCTTTTGCTGACGCCGCCATTTTTCGTCTCAATGATTCCGAGGCGTTGGTTCAGTCTGTTGATTTCTTCACCCCGGTTGTGGATGATCCCTATATTTACGGCCAAATTGCCGCAGCCAATGCTCTTTCAGACTTGTTTGCTGTCGGAGCAAGGCCTCTGACCGCGTTGAATATTGTCTCCTTTCCGGTCGGTTGTCTGGATGCTGATATTCTGGTCAAAATCCTTCAGGGTGGAGCGGAACGGGTTCATGCTGCCGGTGCGGTCGTTGCTGGTGGTCACTCGATCGAGGACGACGAGCCGAAGTATGGTCTCTGCGTGACCGGTCTGGTTGACCCGCGCAAGATGGTCACGACCTGTGGCTGTCAGATCGGAGATCAGCTTTATTTAACCAAGCCTTTGGGGACCGGGTTGTTGACCACTGCGTTAAGGGGCGAAATTCTGACTGAAGACGAGATTGCAGAGGCGATTGCCGGCATGGCGAAATTGAATAAAGATGCCGCTGACGCCATGTTGAAGGTCGGCGTTTCCGCCTGCACCGATATTACCGGATTTGGACTGATCGGGCATGCTTCCGAAATGGCTGAGGCCAGTGGGGTCCGGCTCAAAATTTTTATCAATGATCTTCCCGCTTATCCACAGGCTCTGGAAATGGCGGAAATGGGTTTGGTGCCGGCAGGTTCTCACCGAAATCGGGATTTTTATTCTCACTGTCTGGATGG
The DNA here is from genome assembly GCF_963675815.1 of uncultured Desulfuromusa sp. Classification (NCBI taxonomy): domain Bacteria; kingdom Pseudomonadati; phylum Thermodesulfobacteriota; class Desulfuromonadia; order Desulfuromonadales; family Geopsychrobacteraceae; genus Desulfuromusa; species uncultured Desulfuromusa sp. The sequence goes on along the minus strand of NZ_OY776576.1, from coordinate 219,757 downwards.
CCATGAAAACTGCGACCCTTTGCGAATCGATTTGCTCAGCGATGCGCAAACTTCAGGGGGCTTGCTCATTTCTGTCGGCAAAGAAAAAGTTGATGCGTTTGAACAACAACTGACAACTGTTGGCCTTCCCGTTCATCGGGTCGGAGAAGTTGTCTCCGGAGCCGGTGGTCGTCTGCTGCTGGAGGGGTAATGATCCTTGGTCTTGGTCCCTGGGAATTAATTCTGCTGGGTGTTCTGTTCAGTGCTGTGTTCGGATTAAAGCGATTGCCGGATGCGGCTCGTGAACTGGGACGGTTGCATGGCTTAAGTCAGCGGATAAAGCGAAAATTCCCTTGGGTTTCGCGATTCTTTTAATCAGTTTCCGGTGCATGTTTTTGTTACGTGCCCCCTGAATACAAACCACACGGGGCCGGTGTTCAGCCTCTGCTACAATCCCTCCATCTGCAGCGAAATCTCTTTAAGGAGCGGGCGATTGATTTCATTATCCGGAGTTTTGGGGAGAAATTTTGTCAGTCTTATTGCATCCGGAAGGGCTATTTCACCACTTTCCTCAATGATATGCTCCTTGATGGACTGAAGTGATTCATCATTATAACTTTCATCTTTGTAAGATTTTAAAACACAGAAGGCGAGGAGCATATAGCCATAAGTGGGGTGATCAATGAAAACCACGGCACACTCCCTGACCCGTTCATGGGAGAGAATGACGGCTTCCACTTCATTGATTTTACGGTTACCTGCTCCGGCGCTGAGAGCAATGTCTGAACGTCCGGTCAGAATGTAACTGCCGTCTTTATTCCTGATGGCTTCATCGCCGGTGGAATAGTAGTTCTTTCCTTTAAATTTATCCCAGTAGATCGACTGATAAGCTTTCGTGTCTCCATATAAGTCGGTACAAAGTGATGGCAGCGGATGCGTGAGAACCATAAAGCCCGGTTCGTCATGGTCCGATATGGTTTTCCCTTGTTTTGTCACCAGGCTGCATTTGACCCCGGGTAAGGGGCGTAGGCGGGTGTTTTGTTTGCTCTCCATTGTCCCTGGGACATTGGCCATCAAACTACCACCGGACTCAGTTTGTCCCCAGATATTGACCAATGGAATCTCACCTTGCTTCGGTAGAGCGTGCAAAACCCAGTGGTAGAGATCTTCCTTGATCTCACCACCACCGCAGCCGATAAGGCGCAGAGAATTCGTTGCTTTGGCTTCATAGCGGCGGCTGTTTTTGGCGCGCATAACACTGCGTAATAGTGCCGGGTTGCTGAACATTCTGGTGATATGAAAACGATCGAGAAAATCAAAAAATAGGGAGGTATTTTCGTAGCTGATACTTCCTTCGTAGATAAACACTGTGTTGCCCAGAGATAAGGGGCCATAAATCCCGTAGGTATGCCCGGTTATCCAGGCCAGATCGGCGGTACACCAGAAGATATCGCGATCATCCATGTCAAATAACAGTTCGGTTGTAAACTGTGCCCACATAAGAAATCCGGCGGTACTGTGGACAACAGCCTTGGCTGTCTTTGTTTTAGATGAGGTGTAAAGCATAAATAAAGGATCATTTGCATCGCGTACACGTTCAACCTTGGCCCCGCGAGAGTACTTTTCATCGGTGATAAGATCCTGATACCAGAGATCCCGTTTAGGGCGCATGTGAACCCGTTCTCCCGTGCGTTCAATAACAATGCAATGTTTAATTTGATGATCTATTTTGTTTAATGCATCGTTCACTTTTTCTTTCAGCATGTGGGACGTCTGCGGGCAGCTGTCTGCGGTGACGATATAGGAGGCCTGACAGTCTTGCAGGCGTTCGGCCAGAGATTCGGAAGAATAGGCGATATGATAGATGATGTGGACGGCACCGATCTGGGCACAAGCCAGCATGGTCACAATGGTTTCCGGCAGGTTGGGTGTGAAGATAAGGACTTTGTCCCCTTTTTTAACTCCCAGGTTAATCAAAGCCATTGCCAAGCGTTCAACCTCATACGCCAGGGAATGGTAGGTATAGACACGTTCCCGGCCATCGACTCCAACCCACATCAGAGCGGCTTTATTGCGTCTCTGGGTGCGAAGATGTTTACCGATCGTATTTTGCCAGATATCCAGTTTCCCATCAGAAAACCAGCGGTAAAATGGTGCTCGTGATGAGTCCAATGTCTTCTGGTAAGGATTCTCCCACCGCAGGTATTTGCGTGCGAGAGTATCGACAAGTTCGTTTGTTTCCAGTTGCAGGAGTGTTTCGTATTCGTCAACTGAAATAATTTTTCGATCATATTTACAAACGGGTTCAGGCATCAGTCGTTATTCCTTTCGGCGCATTTCATCTTGAGATCGGAATAAATCTCCTATCGTTTCGTAGGATGGGGGGAGTTCTTTCATGATTTTTACGAAAACTTTGGCAGTAGCGACCACATCTCCCAGTGCCGTATGGCGTTGATCACACTGGACGCAGTAACGTTCCAGCAGGTGTTCCAATGGTTGATGCTTCTGGTCTTCATGAGCCATCTGATAAAGGAACATCGTGTCCAGCCAGACGGTATTGGATATGCCGACGCTATAAAGTTCTTTCAAATGACGATGCAACATCCGGATATCGAAATTGATATGGTGACCGACGATGACACTGTCGCCTATGAACTGAAGCAGTTCCGGTAGAACTTCACCGATGACCGGTTTATCTGTAAACATGGCGTCAACCATACCGTGAAATGCAGTCGACTCTGCCGGGATGGGAATCGGTGGTTTTGTATAAGCTTCAAACAGTTTGGTGATTTTGCCTTTTTTCAGCTTGACCGCGCCAATATTGATAATGACATCGTTGACCATATCCAGTCCGGTGGTCTCCAGATCGAGAACGCAGAAACTGGTTTCCTGTATTTTTTGTTTGAGGGATGAGCGGTTTTCAATTTTGCTACAGGCATCAACGACGTATGCGAGTAATGGATCGGCGGTTTCCTTTTTTTTGCCGGTAAAGCCCTTGAGAATTAATTTTAACATCAGCCTCGTCCAGTGTGATTAAAAGTTCCGGGTGGCTTGCACTTGTCGTTTTATGGAAAGTGACTTAATACGATACTTTGGCAAAGGGTGACTGGGAGGTTGCAGTTAAAGCTTCGGCCAGAGTGTATATCCCCTGAGCTTCAAGGAGAGGAACCAGCTTCAGCAGAATTTCCCCTGTTACAATGGCATCGCCAAGAGCAGTGTGCCGTCCGACAATGGTCACATTCAGACGTTCAGCCAGAACATCAAGGGAGTGAGAGTCCTGGTTCGGATGAACGATTGATGAAAGCAGCAGCGTATCAAGGACAGGATTCTCAAAGACAATCCCGGTTTTTTCTTCCTGCAACTGTAAAAAACGCATGTCAAAGGCGGCATTGTGGGCGACCAGCACTGAATTTTCAACAAAGGTCTGAAAGTGGGGAAGGACCTTGTCTATGGTTGGCTGGCCCAGTAGCAGCGCTGGTTGAATCCCGTGAATAGCGACTGATTCGTGTGGCACAAAGCGTTTAGGATCAATGAGCTGGTCTATGACTTCGTGATAAAGAAGCTGACCATTGACGATTCTGATCGCACCCAGTTGAATAATTTCATCTCCCCTGGAAGGATTGAGTCCCGTTGTTTCAGTATCAAAGACAACATAGGTCAGCTTGCGCAGGGAAATTTGACTGAACTCCTGCCACTCATCGCGTTTGAAGAGATCAAATTCGTAAGAAACCGGGCGATGTTCCACTTCAGTCTGTATGGCCAGGCGTTGATTTTTGTCGATAGGGGGAAGGCTGATCGTGACACTGGAACAGGAATCCTCAGTCTCAGCTGTGGGGATAATCCTTCCCGATAGATTGTTGATGGTATCTTTAAAGTTCAGAAGGTTACCATTGGTATCCGTGATCAATGGAGTCAATTGCCAGGTTTCCAGTAATTCAAGTTGAACTTCGATGCCCGGCCAGGCAATCACCAGCTCAGTTCCGGATTCTTCGCCGGAGGTTAAGGTCATGATCAGCTCAGGAACATGGGAGTGACTCTGCAGGAGACCTGCGAGATGGGAAATCGCCTGAACCATAGAGTAGCTGTCAAGTTGCAACCAGGCTCCTTTGGGAGCCAGAGGTGTTACTTTTATGGAGAATCGTTCGGTAATATTTTTGCTGATGATCTCAAGAAGATTATGGGCGAGGACATTTTCGTTCTGGCTCAACGCACGTAAGTGGTGCGCATAATTCATCCTTGCTTCATTGGCTTTAGCGTGTAGCGATTGGGAAGCATGATCTATTTTTTTCCTGTAATTATATAGTTCTTCAGGATCTAACTTGGGGCGACCTAAAATATTTGTAATTGAGTCGCGGATATCATCCAAATCTTTTTGCTGTTCATCAATCAGAGATTGGATGAGCATGTCCCGGCGACTGTCCGATTCAATCTGACGCGTCATATCCTCCAGAGTGAGAACGAAGCCCGAAATAATTTGTGTGCCGTCCTGTTCTGTGAAAAAGGGTGCCATATTGACACGGAGGCAGAGTCCTGTACGCAGTGTGATCATGGAATTGTTCACCATTTTGGTGCGCCCTGACGTGTGACATTTATGGAGCATTTCCAGGCCATGAACAATGGGATCACGTTCCAGGATACTGAAAATAGAGCGACCGAGACCAAGAATCCCCCGAGTTGGGGTGTCGTTTGCTGTTTGAGTCGAATCCTCCTTGAACAATTCTTGCGCTTGCTGGTTGTAGAGCAGAACCTGTCCATCAGTATTGCAGACAATAACTCCATGGGGTAATTCCGACATTAGTGCCGCCAGGCGCGTACGCTCTTCATCCAGTGTCGCTTGCGCTACAGCAATTTTGCCGGCGACATCTTTTTGTAATTCGCTGAAGGCATCAGCAGACTGGTTGATGATGTCTGCCAGGTACTGAATTTCTTTAGATGAGTTTTTGATCTGAGCCCGATGTTTCGGGTTGACGGATGAAATGATTCTGGCACTTTCGGCAAGTTTCAGAATCGGAACGATGTAGTCATTAAACAAGAGGTTAATCAACGCACCGATAATAAAGAAAACGGTAATGGCACCCAGAAGAGGGAAGGGAGTTAATTTGCTGAGCATGTCGCTGAGTGCGATCTGCTGGGACTCATTTAAACTGGCCCATGACCCGATCAGGCTGGCAACAATAATACTGATGATAGCGAAGTAGATCGCCCCGAGAAAAATCCAGTATTTAAAGCTCGGTTTCATGGTTTTGAAATCCTGTGCCTTGATTTTTGACTGCAGCTACAGTCGGTTTCTACCGTTTATTCTCTTTCTATGGGAAACAAATATATGACAAAATAGTACATATGGCAAACATTGTTGTATTTTTGCTGAAGTTGTTTTTTGAAATTACTAAAAAGCCGCTGTTCTAAGGGGACAACGGCTTTTTGAAAAAAAATATTTATAAGATATCAGGTGACAAAATTCAAGCCGTGAGGCGTTTAAGGGCCTCAAGATATTTTTCTCCGGTTTTGCGAATGATTTCTTCAGGTAGTTTCGGAGCAGGAGCTTGTTTCCCCCAGTCGAGGGTTTCCAGATAATCACGCAAAAACTGCTTGTCAAAACTGGGTTGAGCACTTCCGGGCTGATACTGATCTTTTGGCCAGAAGCGTGATGAATCCGGAGTCAGGGCTTCATCAATCCAGATCAGTTGACCGTCGAGAATGCCGAATTCAAATTTCGTATCGGCAATGATTAGTCCTTTGCTGTCTGCCAGGTTGCGGGCACGTTCGTAAATTTTGATACTGCAATCACGAATCTGTTCAGCAATATCTTTGCCGCAGAGTTCAACGGTTTCCGCAAAAGAGATGTTTTCATCGTGAGCACCCAGTTCCGCTTTGGTTGAGGGGGTGAACAGGGTTTCCGGGAGCTTGTCACTTTGAACTAAGCCTGCAGGTAGTGGGATACTGGAGATGGAACCGTTCTGCTGGTACTCTTTCCATCCACTTCCGGAGATGTAACCACGGACGATACATTCAACGGGGAGGGGTTGAGCTTTTTTCGTCAACATACTGCGACCTTCCAGCTGGTCCCGATACTGATGGGTGATTGCCGGAAAATCATTGATGTCTGTCGAAATAAGGTGGTTGGGAATCAGATCTGTCATCTGATCAAACCAAAACTTGGAAATCTGGGTCAGAACGTACCCTTTTTGTGGAATTCCTTCGTCCATAATGACATCAAAGGCAGAGATACGATCGCTGGCAACGATCAGCAGATGTTCCCCCAGGTCATAAATATCTCTGACTTTTCCACGGTTAACCAAGTTTAATTCAGGGCAGTTGGTTTGAGTAATGATCGGTATCATGATTTGATGCTCCCATTGTTGAAAGAACTGATTAATTCCGGAACCATAATTTCAATTTCTGCTTGCTGTAGCAATTGAGTTATCTTTTCTGCAATGATCTGCCCTTTTTTCTCTTCAAGTAGCCGATCTTGTAATTGCTGACGTTCGTCGTCTTTCAGGTCGTCGAAGTTTGCGATTGTCATGTTGTTTAGACCGGCAACCAGATACTTGTTGTTAATAGTATAGACCTTTTTTGCAACGGGTTCTGCTTTTGTTAAAGAAAAAGCATCCTCAGCGAGCTCCTGTGACGTGCCGATACGGGGGATAAAGTATCCAAAGCTGCGACTGAATTCGCCCGATTCTTCAATTGTCAGTTTTAAATCTTGAGACGCTTTCTTCAGACTTTTTTGACTTATTGCTTGTTCCAGTAACGTGTCAGCCAGATCTTTTGCAAGAGTTTGAGCTTGCTCTGTTCGATATGCCTGTTCAACCTGAGGTTTGACTTCACTCAGTTCGGGGAGGTGGCTTGCTTTTCTTTCCTTGAGCATGAACAGAAAAACTCCTTGAGTTGTTTGTACTGGCCGAGCAAGTTCCCCTTCCTTCAGGGTGAGGGCGGCTTGACTGATTTCAGCAACATTACCAATGCCATCAATGGGGGTGTTGGCAGCAAATAAACCCGTCTCTTTAATACCGAGGTCGTTATTTGCTGCAGCCGCATCCAGATCTGCTGTTTTACGGTTGATGTTGTAAGCGTCCATAGCTTTTTCATAGGCCAGTTGCCGTGATTTTTCCAGTTTCAGGCCCTTTTTAACTTCGTCTATAACATCGACGAAAGGCTTGACTCCCGGCTCAATATAATTTTCAATTTTGGCAATATGGAATCCGAAGGGGGTCTGGATAACCTCACTTAATTGACCTGGGCGAAGGCTGAAAACAGCATCTTCAAACTCTTTAACCATAATCCCACGACCAAAGGTTCCAAGATCCCCTCCCTGTGCGGCATTACTTTTATCATCGGAATGAGTTTTTGCCAGCTGAGAAAAATCAGCTCCTTCTTGCAGCTGTTTTAAAAGTTCATCGGCGAGTTCACGTCTTTTCTGGACTGTTTCGGCGTCTGCGTCCTGCGGAACACTTAAGAGGATATGTGCTGCCTTGATCTGTTCTTTGACCTCAAACTGATCGAGGTTTCGGCGGTAGTAGCGCTGCAGTTCTTCCTCGCTGGAAATATCGACATTGTTTTCGTAGCGGGTAGGATCAAACTGCAGGTACCGCAGTGATACTTTTTCCGGAACTCTGAAGCTTTCAATGTTTGCCTCGAAAAATTGCTTTAATCCCTCATCCGTCACTTTGACTTTAGTTTCAACCAGCGCCGGAGTGAGCCAGACGTAATTGAGATTGACTTTGTCGTTTTCTTTATGAAAAGCGGATTGAAGCTCTTCGTCGTTAATGGCGGCTCCTTTTTGCAGCTCAGTACGTACTTTTTGCGTGAGAAGCTGTCTTTTCTGCATCGTTTCGAATTGTTCCGGGTTCATCCGCTGATAGTTTAAAACCTCAATGTAGCGATCCCGATTAAACTGACCGTCAATCTTAAACGCATCATACTGTGCGATACTCTTAATAAGCTCGTCCTGAGAGACGCTCAGGTTCAGTTCGTCGGCCTGCTGAATGAGAAGAGTCTCTTCAATGAGTTGTTGTAATGCCTGCTGAGGCAGGTTGAGCTGTTTCTCCAGGGCGGCGTCAAAGTTGCCCTGATAAATGTTCTGATAGAGATTGTAGAGATTGCTGTAACTACTTTGAAATGCTTCATAACTGATCTCATCCCCATTGATTCGGGCAGCAACATCTCCATTCTGTGCGCCTCTTTGGTCCGATGGTGCCGTAAGCATTGTGTAGCCAATGACAAAACTCAGGATAATGACACCAAAGGCTATTTTGATTAATACCGATTTTTGTTTTGATCTAACAAATTGAAGCATTTCGATGAGACTCCTCATTCTGTTTTTGGTTGATTTGAGACAAAAAACAAGCCCGCATGTTAGACCAGCAATTTACTGAAAAGCAATCATTTTTTGCCAGCTTAACTCTTGCTTAAAAATAGTTGCTTTGCTAGAGTGACCAAGCTTTTGCACATAACTTCAACTTAATTTTTTAAGCTGCTAGCAGCATTGACAGGACAGTGTATGTTTAATGTTTTTAATGCCATATGGGGTATGTTTTCAAATGATCTGGCCATTGATTTGGGAACCGCCAATACTTTGGTCTTTATGAAGGGGAAAGGGGTTGTTGTCAGTGAGCCTTCGGTTGTCGCTGTGAAAACCGGTGCGGCAGGTCAGCGTAAGGTTCTGGCCGTTGGTACCGATGCCAAGGAAATGTTGGGTCGGACCCCTGGAACCATCGTTGCTATTCGCCCAATGAAGGATGGCGTCATTGCCGATTTTGACCATACTGAAGAAATGCTCCGTTACTTTATTCGTAAAGTCCATAATCGTAAAAATCTGATTCGTCCACGGATCGTGATCTGTGTCCCGTCTGGAATAACTCAGGTTGAGAAACGGGCTGTCCGTGAATCTGCTGAATCCGCTGGAGCCAGGGAAGTCTATCTGATTGAAGAGCCTATGGCTGCTGCTATTGGAGCTGGTCTTCCGATTACTGAAGCATCAGGAAATATGATTGTTGATATCGGCGGGGGAACAACAGAAGTTGCCGTCATTTCGTTAGCCGGAATTGTTTATGCGCAGAGTGTCCGGGTTGGCGGTGACAAGATGGATGAGGCGATTGTCCAGTATATGAAGCGGAAGTATAACCTTCTGATTGGGGAACGGACTGCTGAAGCGGTAAAAATCGGCATAGGAAATGTTTTTGATACCGGAGAGGATACCGTCTTTATGGATATCAAGGGGCGTGACCTGGTCAGTGGTATCCCTAAGACAATGGAAGTGAACTCAGATGAAATTCGTGAGGCGATGTCAGAGCCGGTCAATACCATTGTTGAGGCGGTTAGAATCTCTTTAGAGCGGACTCCGCCGGAATTAGCGGCTGATATCGTCGATAAGGGCATTGTTTTAGCAGGGGGTGGCGCCTACTTGAAGAATCTGGATATCCTTCTGCGTGAAGAGACCGGCTTGCCCGTCGTTGTTGCCGAAGAACCCCTGTCTTGTGTTGTTTTAGGTTCCGGTGCTGTCTTGGATCAGCTGGATCTGCTGAGACAGGTTGCGATTTCCTCCTGATATCAGGGGCTTCTTTGATTGTGACCATGTTTTTTGTTTTCCAGGGAGGATCGACCGATTCTCCCTTTTCGCGGTGTTGACTTGATTGACTTTTCCAGTTCTCGGATTTGCTGAATGTTCGTGCTGAAAGTAATGAACCGGCTGAACAAAAATAACTGTAAATCAGGATATCGGTGTTTTTGCGTTACGATTCAATTTGGAGAAGTCAGTGCGTGAGCTACTAGGACGCTATCGGTTTTTATTCCTTGCGATTGTCTTGTTCCTGGCAACAGTGCTTCTCTATTCTTATAATCTTCGCCAAAAAACTGCGACAACCTTTTTCGAACGGGCCGTTCTGACATTTGCTGCCCCTTTTCAGACCGGTATTGATGGTATTGCCGATACCGTAACCTCAACCTGGAAAAATTATCTCTGGTTGGTCGACGCGCGACAGCGCAATATTGATCTCGAGAAAGAAAATCTCGAACTGCGCTCTCAACTCCAACAGGTGGAAGAGATTTCTCTACAGAACAAGCGGCTACGTAAACTTCTGGCTTTTGTCGATGAACTTGATCGCTCGGCTTTACCAGCGCAGGTCATTGGTGAAGATGGCAGTAACTGGGCGCGGACAATTATTATCGATAAGGGGACTCGTGCAGGGCTGCATACAGGGTTTCCCGTCGTTGCCTCGTCTGGGGTCGTCGGCAGGGTTATAAAGACAGCGCCTGACAGCTCACGGGTTTTGCTGGTCTCTGATGCTTCTTCGGCCATAGCGGCTTTAATCCAGAGGACCCGAACTCGTGGGGTAGTCCGTGGTCAGGGCGAAAAACTCTCCATAGAATATGCATTGCGTGATACGGACATTCAGGTCGGTGACTTGCTGGTGACCTCGGGCATGGGAGGGGTTTTCCCAAAGGGATTGCCGCTTGGACTGGTCGAGTCGGTTACCAAGGATCAATTCGGCTTGTTCCAGAAGGTCACTGCAATACCAACAACAGATCTTTCTCACCTTGAGGAGGTTATGGTCATTGTCGGAGAAGATCGATGAAAGGTTTTTTCCTGTTTATTTTGACTGGAATCCTGTTTGCTTTACTTCAGAGCAGTGTCCTGCCATTATTTTTTTCGCCCAACTGGCGACCGAACCTCATCTTGATTTTGATTCTGTATCTGGGATTGAGTGAGAACTTATCCCGGGCCTTGATTGCCGGGTTGCTCCTGGGAGCGATTCAGGATAGTTTTTGTGGTGCCACCCTGGGGCTGTATATTTCTGTGTATCTGGTTATTATTCTGTTGACGCGGCTGCTGTCTGATCAATTGAATGTTGAAAGCCCGCCTTTGTTGTTATTGTTGATCGCGGGAGGGACGGTGCTGCAAAATATTCTGGTTGGATTTTATCTGACCGTTTTTGCTGCAACGGCCCCGGTGTTGTATCTTATTATTGCTGCTGTTCCACAGCAGTTAGTGGCAAATATGCTTTTTGCAACAATTTTATTATCTTTATTACTTCGTTTTCAACGCCTGTTTGGTTATCGCTCCGGTCTTGCCGGCTTGATATATCAGAGTAAACATCATGGGTCTTAACCTCAACTGGAAAGAACTCCCCGTCGTCCAGAGCCGTTTTTTGTTTTATTCTGCAGCTGCAGCTGCGGTATTTCTTTTGTTGCTGTTACGTCTCTGGTATTTGCAGGTCATCAGCTATGAAGATTTGCAGGAGCGCTCTGTTCGTAATCGTACCCGGGTTCTTCCTCTGGATGCTCCACGTGGTCCGATTTATGATCGGCATGGAGAGTTGCTGGTTGACAACCGACCGTCATTTCGAATCTCCGTCATGCGTCAGGATGTCGAAGATTCGTCGGTTTTGTTTGAGCGTTTAGCCCCCCTGTTGGAAGTTGATGTTGCTGATCTTGAGTTGCGTTGGCAGGAGGGGAAGAGGTTACCTATTTATCGCTCGGTTCTTCTGGCTGATGATGTCAGTCGTGAAATGATGGAACGGGTGCAGGAGCATAGTGTTGATTTGCCGGGAATACTGACCGAAGTACGGCCGGTGAGGGATTATCTTGAGAAGGGATCAGCGGCCCATCTTATTGGCTATCTTGGAGAAATTACCAAAGAAGAACTGCAGAGTGAGGAGTTCAGTCAATACCGTGGTGGAGACTTCGTTGGCAAAACCGCTCTGGAGAGAACCTTTGAACCCTATCTGCGAGGCGAAAAAGGGCGGCGTTTGGTTGAAGTCGATGTCCAGGGAAAATTGTTTCGCCAGCTGAAGGTTGAACCCGCAAGCCCCGGAAACAAAATTTATCTGACGATTGATCGAGATCTGCAACGTGCTGCAGACGAAGCTTTTTCCGATCAATCGGGCGCAGCTGTCGCATTGGACGTCAATACCGGGGAAGTTCTTGCGATGGTCAGTCGGCCAACGTTTAACCCTGCCCTGTTTGCCAGGGGCATTGCCGGTGATGAGTGGGCGAAGCTGGCGAAGGACAACCGTTATCCTTTACAAAATAAGGTGATCGCAGGTCAATATCCGCCGGGATCGACATTCAAAATGATCGTTGCTCTGGCGGCTTTGAGGGCGGGTACCGTCGGGATCCATGAGACAGTTGATTGTGACGGTGCTTTTGAGGTTGGTGGTTCGCGCTATCGCTGCTGGAAAAAATCAGGACATGGGCCGACGGACCTTAAAAAGGCCTTACGGGAAAGCTGTGATGTCTGGTTCTACAGTGTTGGCCTGGAACTAGGGATTGATAAATTATCGGCAGCGGCTAAAGAATTCGGACTGGGATCTCCAGTCGGTTATCCTCTTCCCGGAGAACGTTCCGGAACCATACCTTCTCAGGAATGGAAACGTCGGCGTTATAACAAGCCGTGGTACGCCGGTGAAACCGTTATCGCTTCCATAGGTCAGGGTTTTGTCCTGACCACGCCGATACAATTAGCTGTAATGATGTCTGCTATCGCTAATAACGGCAAGGTTTTGAAACCCCAGGTGGTTCGTCAGGTTGAAGATTGGGAAGGCAATCTGCTGTTGCAGACGAACCCGGAAATTGTCCGTCAGGTTGACTATTCCCCTGAAGCTTGGAAAGCGGTTCAGGATGGTCTGGTTGCCGTGGTGAACGAGCCTCACGGGACAGGTCGTGCGGCCTATATTGAAGACACCCTGGTGGCCGGAAAAACCGGGACATCTCAGGTTGTCCGGCGTAAATCAGATGAAGAAGAAGAGTTGGATGAAAAAGGAGAAACTCCTTACCGTTTCCGTCCTCATGCCCTGTTTGTCGCTTATGCTCCGGCAGAAAAACCTGAAATTGCGGTTGTGGTTGTTGTTGAACACGGCCAATCAGGAGGGCGTGCAGCCGGTCCTGTCGCGAAACAGATTATCCAACGTTATATGGAACTTAAGAAAGAAAAAACAGAGGGGGAGGGATAACGGATGTTTGATCGACGCCTCGTATCCAACTTTGATTGGGTCTTATTGTTCACCGTGCTGGTTTTGGCTGGAGCCGGCATCATCAATCTGTTCAGTGCAACGTCCAGTTTACACTCTATGGCGACGCCACTGTATCTGAAACAACTCCTCTGGTTGTCCGGTGGTGTTACGATTGCTCTGATCATTTGTCTTTTTGACTATAGACACCTGGAGCACTTTGCCGTGCATTTTTACGGTTTGAGTGTCGGGATGCTTATTTATGTGTTGCTGGTGGGTAAAACAGCTATGGGAGCGGCTCGCTGGATTGATCTTGGCTTTTTTAATGTCCAGCCGGGTGAGGTTATTAAAATTGCAATTATTTTATTGCTGGCCCGTATTTTTGCAAAGACCGCCAACCCGTTTGGATATAATTTATCTGAACTCTGGGGGCCGGCGCTGTGGTTGCTGTTGCCCGTGGTGTTGATTCTGAAAGAGCCTGATCTTGGGACCGCCGCTATGGTAATTTTTATTGCTGTCACAATGTTGCTGTTTGCCGGGATCAAGCGTGGAACCCTCATTTGTCTGGGAATTTTAGGTGTTCTGGTTGCTGTCGCCGGCTGGTTTGGTCTGCATGATTATCAACGTGCCAGAATCCGCACATTCATGAACCCTGAGGCTGATCCTCTCGGCAGTGGCTACCATATCATTCAATCAAAAATTGCCGTTGGCAGCGGCGGTTTCTGGGGAAAGGGATTTATCCAGGGAACCCAGTCACAACTTTCGTTTTTACCTGAGCGGCATACCGACTTTGCTTTTTCTGTTTTTGCTGAAGAGTGGGGTTTTGCCGGAAGTTTTACCCTGCTGTTTTTATATTTATTCCTCATTGTCTGGGGATTATATATTGCCAGGCGTGCTGCTGACCGCTTCGGACTGTTTCTTGCCGTTGGCGTGACGGCCATGATTTTCTGGCATATCGTCGTCAATCTGGGGATGGTGATTGGCCTGCTTCCAGTTGTCGGTGTGCCATTGCCGCTTTTTTCTTATGGTGGAACCAGTATGGTTACGACGATGATTGGGGTTGGATTGCTGCTGAATGTGAGCATGCGTCGGTTTATGTTCTGATAGCGGATGCCGGTCGGGACTTTTGGCTAAAGTTCAGCGCTTTTCGCAAGGATGCAGCACCACGACTTGATCTCAACAATCTTACGCGGGAATGAAGGGAAATGAAGCTGGAGAACTTCAATGAGTGGCTTGCAACCACATCGCGTGAAATCGGTGCCCATTCGGCGGCATGTCTCCGGATGGATAACCCGTTACTGCGGCGATCTATTGGTGAAAATGACGGGCGCGTCGCCGCCTGGCTAAAGAACGGCATGCACGGCGAGATGAAATATCTCGAACGCATGCTTCCTGAAAAGTCCAATCCCTGGAAAACCTATCCCTTTGCGAAATCAGTGATCGTTCTCACCTTCAGTAATCTTTGGGGCGATTCTGCTGCAATTAACCCTTTTCCTGAGCCTGCAAACGATGCTCTGCTGGGATATATATCAGCTTATGCCAGAGGAAACGATTATCATTCGACGGGGCAAAGGATGCTTTCCCGCCTGATGATTCTGTTAGGTGATCATGTTCATGCAACAGCGGCTGTTGATACCGCCCCGGTGTATGAGCGCTTGTTTGCCACTATTGGTGGACTTGGTGAGGTCGGTGAAAACGGTCTTCTTCGGGCATCAGGTTGTGGGAATACCCGGTTTTTTATCGGCTGTCTTTTTGTTGCAGCAGAGCTTCCGGAAGTGATTCATACAGCTCAGATGCCTTTTGATTGTGTGACCTGTCGTGCTTGTGTGACAAATTGTCCGACCGGGGCGATAAAAGCCAGCGAGTCAATCGATGCGCGAAAGTGCATCAGCTATTTGACCATGGAAAAACGAGGGTCTCTTTCGCATAAAGAAGGTCAGGCGATCGGGCATTGGCTGTTCGGCTGTGATAGCTGCACCATGGTTTGTCCGCCTGCGGACAAAGCTGACATGCGAATCCCCATTGATCTTGAATGGTTGCTCAAATCTCCCGCGTCTGAAATTCGCCGGACAATCAAAGATAATGCGACGTCCTACGCTGGAGTGACGCAATTGCGTAAAAATGCAGTTGTGGTGTTGAAAAATATGAGGGCGCAGCGTGCTCAAGATCTGTTGCATTGGGTGCGTGAAAACACCGGCAGTGAGCTGATTCGCCAACAAATTGATTTATGGTGAATTTGAAGAGAGTCATGCAACAATCGGCAATTTGATCATGAATTTTGGCAGAAGGCGTTGGTTTCCCGGTTGGTTTGTCAATCCGTTTTCAGCCAGAAATCATTGTTCTCCAGTGGGTCATAAAACCTGATGTAGCCCCATTTATTGATGGGATGCAGCTGTTCGATCGGATCACCCTCATGATAGAGCCGATCGACAGTCATAAAAACGCCAATAAGGGGGCCATGCTTGCGAAGCGCCTGAAGAGCGTAAGCAGAACACGTGGGATACATGGCACAGCGTTGTCCATCTACCGGGGATATGTATTTCTGAAACAGCTGGACAGTTGTTTGAAGGATCGAGTTATCTGTTGAATGTGCTGAATGTTTCTCTGTGGCTGGTTCGTTGACCTGCCAAGGGTCCCAATTGTCAGCGCGTGCAGGTGCTGCGTGTAGAGACAGCAACAAGATTAATATGCCGTAAACACGTTTCACTCAGGGGTTTCCTTTGTGGATCTATTGCGCAAGTGGTTCATTCTCTCTGTAATTATTTTTTCATAGCCATGGTTTGAAGATCGATAAAAACATTTTCCCGCAAGCTGATCCGGTAGATGGGTTTGTTCTGTAAAACCATCCTGGTAATTATGGGCATACTTATAGCCTTTGCCGTAATCCAGTTGTTTCATGAGTTGTGTTGGTGCATTGCGGATATGTTTGGGAACCGGCAGTGCCCCTGATTTGCGTACTTCGGCCAGAGCTTCCCCTATGCCGACGTAACTGGCGTTACTTTTCGGAGCTGTTGCCAGATAGGTGACACCTTGCGCCAGGTTGATTCTCGCTTCCGGAAGACCGACAAAATGGACAGCCTGCTGGACCGCCAAAGCAATTTGCAGAGCGCGTGGATCGGCATTGCCGATATCTTCTGAGGCAAAAACCACCATTCGTCGGACCAGAAACAGTGGATCTTCGCCTGCTTCAAGCATTCGTGCCAGCCAGTATAACGCTGCATCCGGGTCAGATCCACGCATGCTTTTGATGAATGCGGAGATAACGTTGTAGTGTTCTTCTCCCCCTTTATCGTAAAGGATGGCCTTCTTTTGCAACGCTTCCTGGGCGGTTTCCAGTGAAACGAGATTATCCTGAATCATCGCAGCAGCAACTTCAAGCGCACCCAGGGCAATCCGCGCATCTCCACCAGCCTGTTCAGCAAGGAAATCGAGGGCAGCATCTTCAACCTGAAGGTCCGGTTTATTTAACCCTTGCTGAGATGAGATTGCCCGTTGCAGGATCGTTTTTAAGTCTTCTTCCTTCAGAGGTTCGAGAACAAACACTCTGGAGCGGGAAAGAAGAGCAGAATTAACCTCAAAACTGGGGTTTTCGGTGGTTGCTCCGATCAGGGTGATGTCACCGTTTTCGACCGAAGGGAGGAACGCATCCTGCTGGGCTTTGTTGAAACGATGAATTTCATCGACAAAGAGCAGGGTTTTGCGAGCATGATAGGCCCGTTGCTGCTTTGCTTCTGCAACAATCTCCCTGACCTCTTTGATGCTGCCGAGAACCGCTGAAAAGAAAACGAAACGACTTCTGGTGCAGTTGGCAATGACCCTGCCAAGAGTGGTTTTTCCTGTGCCGGGAGGCCCCCAGAATATAATCGATGTTAATTGATCTGTTTCAATCAGTCGGCGCAGGAGTTTTCCCTCTCCCAACAGGTGTTGTTGCCCCACAACGTCATTTAATTCCTGGGGGCGTAGTCGTTCTGCCAGCGGGGTATTGCTATTGTTTTGAGCAGATTGTTCAAAGAGATCCATGGTCGCTCCGGAATAATAATTGCCGCCAATGTAACACGCCGCCTGAGTGAACAACAACTTCCTATGAGATAGACTTTCGCACAGAGTTTGTGATAATTGTCAGCAGTCTTTTACAACCATTTTACCCATAAGTCTTTTCATGGTGGATTGATGCTGAAAAAAGTTGGTATTTACGCAAAAAAAAATCACCCCGACGTTGAAATTATCTCGGCAGATATCTGCAAGCGATTCAAGGCCGAGGGTATTGAGGTACTTCTCGAAGATAGTCTGGCTGAGCAAATAGGGAAGGTGAACGGCTATTCCGGGGAAGAAATTCCACCTCTTGTCGATCTGATTATTGTCCTCGGTGGTGATGGAACTCTGATTTCAGTTGCCCGTCTGATTGGCGAGAATAATGTTCCTATTGTCGGTGTGAATCTTGGCCAGCTGGGGTTTTTAACCGAGATTACCTGCGATGAACTCCCCGAAATGCTGGAACGCTTGATAGCGGGTGATTATAAGGTCTCTGACCGGATGATGATTGATGCCCTGATCCATAGAAACGGTAATGTGATTGGGCAGTTTACCGTGGTTAACGATATTGTGATTAACAAAGGGGCGCTAGCCAGGATTATTGACATGGAAACCTATGTCGATGGTCGTTATCTGACCAGCTACAAGGCTGATGGTCTGATCGTCTCGACTCCTACCGGTTCGACTGGTTACAATCTGGCTGCAGGGGGCCCGATTATATACCCCGACATCAACAGTTTGCTCATTTCCCCGATCTGCCCGCATATGTTGACGAACCGACCGATCATGGTCTGGAGCCGGTCAGTGATTGAAATTGATGTCAAGTTTGAAGACGATGTGGTTTTCTTTACTGCTGATGGCCAGGTGGGTCGTAAACTGTTTCCCGGTGATAGGGTGGAGGTGCGTCGCTCTGAATCACGCACGCGGTTGGTCAGCAGTCCAAGTAAAGATTACTTTGAAATATTGCGGACAAAACTGAGCTGGGGAGAGCGTTAAGCAGGGCTATGCTGACTGATCTCATCATTAAAAATTTTGCCATCATTGAAAATCTGCACACCACATTCAATAGTGGTTTCAATGTTCTGACAGGGGAAACCGGTGCTGGAAAGTCTATTATTGTCGATGCCGTCAATCTCCTTCTCGGGGGGCGGGCACGGGGTGAGATTATCAGAACCGGTGAGGAAGAAGCCTCTGTCGAGGCGATTTTTGACCTTACTGCCGTCCCTCATTTAAGAACGAAGTTGACCGATGCGGGATTGGATGACAGCAGTGAGCTGTTGGTCCGCCGGATGATCTCACGCTCAGGGAAAAATCGGATTTTTATGAATGGGTCTCCTGTGTCTCTGGCGCAATTACGTGAATTTGTCAGTGGTCTGGTCAATATTTATGGCCAACATGAACATCAGAATTTGCAGCGCAGTGAAACACATTTACAATTACTGGATTTTTTTGCCGGTCTGGAAAAACCTTTACAGGTTTATCGTTCAGCGTTCACTGCATACCAAACCCTGAAAAACGAATTAAACAACCTAAATCTTGCTGAACGAGAGCGCCGACAACGGCTGGACATGCTCAGTTTTCAGCAGCAGGAACTTCTCAATGCCCAGTTGCAGCCTGGTGAGGATGATGAGCTGGAGCAGGAACGTGCTCTCCTCAGGCATGCAGGAAAGTTAACTGCAGCGACCACAAGCGGGTACGAACATCTTTATGCCGGACAGGATGCGGTTTGCGAGAAGATTGCGGTTGTTGCCGGACAACTTGAAGCTCTGGAGAGTATTGACCCCCATCTCGGTTCTTTGGCAAAATCGTTACAGACGAATTTGTATAGTCTGGAAGATATTGCAGTAGAATTACGGGAATATGCTGAAAAACTCGAATTTGAACCACAACGGCAGCAGCAGGTTGAAGATCGGCTTGCCCTATTATCCGCTTTAAAAATGAAATATGCGCCGACAATTTCAGCACTGCTGGAATACCTTGACCAGATCACTTTAGAACTCGGTGATTTGAGCGATATCGAGGGACGGCGTGAGCGTCTGCAGCAGCAACTGCAGGCCCAAAATGAGTTGCTGCTTGCTGCAGGCCAGGATCTGAGTTCACAGCGTGAAAAGGCCGGGATTGAACTTTCTGCCAAAGTTGAGCAAGAGCTTGCAGACTTGGCAATGGCCCGGGCCAATTTTGTGATCCGCTTTTTCGCTCTGGACGAACCGGCGCAGGATGGCTTGGAACGTGGGGAATTTTACTTGGCAGCGAATCCGGGAGAGCAGGCTCAGCCTCTTGCTAAAATTGCATCAGGAGGAGAATTGTCACGGATTATGCTGGCTCTGAAGCGGAGCATTCCGGAAGGTGATGGCATCAGAACATTGATTTTTGATGAAGTTGATGCCGGGATTGGTGGTGAAGCAGCAACAACAGTGGGTGAAAAAATCAGCAGACTCGGAAAGGACTTTCAAGTTCTTTGTGTGACCCATTTACCCCAGGTGGCCGCGTTTGCAGATCATCACTATCGGGTCGCAAAAGAAGAAAAAAATGGGCGGACAACGACAAGCTTGTTATTGTTGGACACGGAGGCTAGAATTGCGGAAATGGCCAGAATGTTGAGTGGTTCTCAAGTTGGATCACAAACCTTTGTCCATGCGCGTGAACTGATTGAAAGTTCCCGGGCTCTGGTCGTTGACTGATATGTTCCCTCGAGCTCTGGGCCTAGCCGGTTTGCCTTGATCATAAAAATGTTGGAAAAAGCTTAGAATTATGTTATTAGTCTAACATAATCTTTTTTGTGGTTGAGTTTTGTATGTAAGCGTTTTTGAGGAGTTTGTTGTTTTGGCAAAGCGTTTCTCGATTATAGTCATCCCTGAGGGGGGAAGTAAGGTCAGCAGTTTCCGCCTTCGCAGTGGATTCGTTAAGTTTGCGATTTGCTGTAGCCTTGTTGTTGTTGGACTTTCTGCGTTCTTTGCCTACAAATACTTTAATTTTAAAATTGATTATGCTGAATTGCAGCGCCTTCGGGTGTCGACCATTGAGCAACATCAGACTTTATTGTCCCTCACTGCAGATTTAAAAGAGGTTCATCAGCAAATGGATGATCTTGCTGAGTCGGAGGCTCGGGTCAGGCAGTTAGCCGATCTGGAATCTTTACCCGAAGATGTTCCTGTCGCTATTGGTGGGATTCAGGAGCTTGAAGTCAATGATGATGTTGATGAAATTCAACGTCAAATCAACAAGCTTCAGGTTGCCATAGAGTTACGTCGTCAAAGTCAGGAAGGGGTGCGTAATCTTTTAAATGATCAGGTTTCACTGAGCCGTGCCACTCCCAAAGGCTGGCCAACCAAAGGTTGGTTGACTTCTTATTTCGGGATGCGGAAATCTCCTTTTACCGGCAGGAGGGTTATGCATGAGGGGTTGGATATTGCAGCAAATACCGGTACCCCTGTTACGGCAACGGCAGATGGAATCGTTTCTCGTGTCAAGTATTCTCCAGATTACGGGAAGATGGTTATCATCGACCATGGTTACGGCTATCGTACTATTTTTGCTCATAATTCGAAAGTTCTTGTTAAAGCCGGGCAACGTATCAAACGTGGTGATGTGATTTCTCAAGTCGGTAACACGGGTCGGTCAACCGGCTCACATCTCCACTATGAACTCCGCTTGAACGGGGTCCCGATCGACCCGCGTAAAACCCTTTAATTATTCCTGTCTGTAGTTCTACAACTTCTGAAAATTCCAACGTTTTGCCCTTTCTTAAATACTTGTGAGAGCTTCTTTCTCTGTGCTACTATGCCGTCGATTATTGCCGTTGTATTTAACGTTTACGATGGATTCATTATCGGGCCTCAATCCATATCTTTTAAATTTTAAATGATGATCTCTGTCACTTTTTTCGTTGATGGGGGTTTCCGGAGTACTTTTTGTAATGATTGGTAAATTAATAAAAAAAGTTGTCGGCAGCAAGAATGACCGTGATCTTAAAAAATTGCAGCCGCTGGTTGAAAAGATTAATTCTCTTGAGGCTGATTTTGAAAGCCTCAATGACGAGCAATTACAGGCAAAAACCGAAGAGTTTCGTAAACGATTGACAGCTGGTGAAACTCTGGAGCAATTACTTCCTGAAGCTTTTTCAGTTGTGCGTGAAGCGAGTAAGCGGGTTCTCGGATTGCGACCCTTTGATGTGCAGTTGATAGGTGGAATGGTGCTGAATGGCGGGAAGATTGCTGAGATGAAAACCGGTGAGGGGAAAACCCTGATGGCGACCTTGCCGATCTATCTTAATGCATTGACCGGTAAGGGCGTTCATGTTGTTACCGTCAATGATTACCTGGCAAAACGTGATGCTGAGTGGATGGGGAACGTTTATCGGTTTCTTGGTTTAACGGTCGATTGCATTGTTCACGGGTTGAATGATGTACAGCGTAAAGCCGCTTATGCTGCAGATATTACCTATGGAACCAATAACGAATTTGGCTTTGATTACTTGCGTGACAACATGAAATTTGATCTGGATGATTACGTCCAGAGAGATCTTCACTATGCAATCGTCGATGAGGTCGATTCCATTCTCATTGATGAGGCCAGGACCCCGTTAATTATTTCAGGACCAAGCGAATCGTCCAGTGACCTCTATGTCAAAGTTGATCAAATTATCCCCAGGCTGAAAAAAGGGGAGGTCATTGAAGAACGGGACGGGAAGATTGGTCAGACGACAAAAAAACACACGGGTGAATTTACCGTCGATGAAAAGGCCAAGTCGGCAGCTTTAACTGAGGAAGGTGTTGCCAAGGTAGAAAAGCTGTTGCATGTGGAGAATTTATATGAGCCTCAAAATATTGAGATCCTGCATCATGTCAATCAGGCATTGAAAGCTCATGCGTTATTTAAGAGAGATGTTGATTATGTCGTCCAGGAGGGTGAAGTTCAGATCGTTGATGAATTTACCGGTCGATTGATGCCGGGGCGGCGCTGGAGTGATGGTTTACATCAAGCCGTAGAAGCGAAAGAGGGGGTGAAAATTGCCAGTGAGAATCAAACGTTGGCGACAATTACCTTTCAGAACTATTTTCGCATGTATGAAAAACTGGCAGGGATGACCGGTACCGCTGAAACGGAAGCCGTTGAGTTTAACGAAATCTATGGTCTTGATGTGGTGGTCATTCCGACCAATCGCCCCATGCAGCGAATAGATAAAGCGGATGTTATCTATAAGACCGAAAAGGAAAAATTCCTTGCGCTGATCGAAGACATTGTAACATGTCACAAAAACGGCCAGCCGGTGCTTGTTGGCACAATTACGATTGATAAATCGGAAATTCTGTCGAGTTTACTTAAAAAGCGTGGCGTTCCTCATCATGTTCTCAATGCCAAGCAACATGAGCGTGAAGCTTATATTGTCGCGCAGGCAGGGAGCAAAGGCGCTGTAACAATTGCCACCAATATGGCCGGCCGCGGGACCGACATTGTCCTTGGCGGCAATCCGGAAATGATGGCTCGCGCTGAAGCTGTAGGGGCCGAAGATCCTGAAGCTCGTTTCAATGAACTGGTCCCCCAATTTGAAGAACGCTGTAGAGCTGAGCGACAGGATGTTCTTGATGCCGGCGGTCTTTATATCCTGGGAACCGAACGGCATGAATCCCGGCGGATAGATAATCAGCTGCGTGGACGTTCCGGCCGTCAGGGAGATCCCGGGAAAAGTCATTTTTATCTCAGCCTTGAAGATGATCTGCTCCGCATTTTCGGTTCGCAGCGAGTTGCATTCGTGATGGACAAACTGAAGATTCCGGAAGGAGAACCAATTGAACACGGGATTATCAGTAAAGCGATAGAGAATGCGCAGAAAAAAGTTGAAGGACATAACTTCGATATTCGTAAGCATCTTATTGAGTATGATGATGTCATGAACCGTCAGCGGGATGTTATTTATACCCAACGGCGTGAAGTTCTTGGTGGAGAACAGCTTCAGGATACTTTCAAGGGAATCATTGCTGATACTGTTGCAGATATGATCGGGACGTTCTGTCCGGAAAGAGGAGCATCAGCGGACTGGGACTGGACCCGCCTGGCAAGCGATTTTTTGAATCAGTTTAACTTTTCTCCCGATCTAAGCGCAGTGGATCCGGCCAGTGTCAAACGCGACGAACTGGAGGCTCTGCTGATTAATCAAGCGGAAAGTCGCCTGCAAGAGAAGGAAGAAGAGTTTACGACTCCGATTATGGAACATTTGATGCGCATATTGTTGTTGCAGACAATTGATGCTCAGTGGAAAGACCATCTGCTTTCGGTTGATTATTTAAAAGAGGGCATTGGGCTGCGCGGTTATGGGCAGAAAAATCCCAAAGAAGAGTACAAGCGGGAAGCCTATGCTCTCTTCATGGAAATGATGGGGCGAGTTCGAGAGGAAGTTTTACAGAAGATTTTCCGTATCCAGTTGGCGCGAGAGGAAGATGTTGAGAAACTGGAAGCACGGCAGCGACAACAGAAAATTCAGATGAATCGCGTCGATGGAGAAGAGCAGACCAGAAAACCAACAATTCGGGATGAAGACAAAGTTGGCCGCAACGATCCTTGTCCCTGCGGCAGTGGCCAAAAATATAAAAAATGCTGTGGAAAATAGGAACAAGATGAATCTATGACAGAGCAACCATTAAAACCAGCAATTTTATTGATCGATGATGCGCCACTGATTCTGGATCTTCTTGAGGATCTTCTGGAAGAGCTTGAATATCCGGTGCTCCGTTCAGAATCCGGTTCCGGTATTACCACGATGCTGGATCAGGAAAGTGTGGCTGTGGTTTTTTGTGATGTTTCTCTGCCGGATATTAATGGGGTGAATGTGTTGCGGATGATCAAGCAACATACTCCGGAGATTCAGGTGATTATGATTTCCGGCCAGCAGGATTTTGATGTTGCCCGCCAGGTTTTACGAGAACGGGCTCTCGACTATCTGGTCAAACCTTTTGCTCCTGAAGAGGTTCTGCAGGCGGCCAAGTTGGGAATCAGCTCTTATTTTCAGGCGGTACATCAGAATGAGTCCAGACTTGAGGCCCAACGAAGGATGGCGGACCTTATCCTTCTAAAAAAGGTTGGGGAAACAGCCAGTTCCGGAAATGGTCTGCAAGAGTTATTTGATCAAATCCTTGATTCGATTGTCCACTCTACCGGTGTTGATGTCGCCTCCCTGATGCTTCTTGAGGATGACGGTATGCTCCATATTGCTGCCGCCCATGGATTGGCCCCGGATATTGCCAGCTCTGTTAAAGTTGCCTCCGGTGAAGGGATCTCCGGCCATGTCCTGGCAACGGGTGAGGCTGTTCTTGTTCCCAATATCGACCAGGATGGTCGTTTCAAACGTCTTGGGGGCGGAGAGCGTTATAAAAATCAATCTTTACTCTCTGTTCCCATTTATGTCCGCGATGAGTTTGTTGGCGTTATTAACGTTAATAATAAAAAGTCTGGTGACCCTTTC
The DNA here is from genome assembly GCF_963675815.1 of uncultured Desulfuromusa sp. NCBI lineage: Bacteria > Pseudomonadati > Thermodesulfobacteriota > Desulfuromonadia > Desulfuromonadales > Geopsychrobacteraceae > Desulfuromusa > uncultured Desulfuromusa sp. Next base: position 195,340 of record NZ_OY776576.1, on the reverse strand, counting down.
GATCTGGAAGATCAAAATCTTCTGGTCGCGATTGCCAATCAGGTGTCACTGGCTATGGAAAACTTTGAGCTGATAAATAATTTACGCAGGCAGGCCCTGGTTCTTGAGCGTACGAATGAAGATCTTGTCCGGGTCAACAGGGCACGAACCCGTCTGGTCTGTAATCTGTCCCATGAATTAAAAACTCCGCTGACCTCGATTATGGGCTATATCGACTTGTCTCTCACTTTTTTCAACAAGCTGTCGGAGGATGAAGTCAAAGACAATTTGCTCCAGGTCCATGATGAAGGAAAACGGCTTGAAAAGTTAATTACCGGAATGCTGAGGTTGTTTTCCATTGAATCTGAGCGTGAAGTTTGGCGTTGGAAGTCATTTGGAGTCCCTTGGTCTATTGCAGATTCTCTACAGTATTACGATGCGAAAATGAACGAACGCAATCTGGCCGTGGAAATCAATATTCAGGATGACTTGCCGGAGATTTATGGAGATCAGGAGAAATTCGGGATGGCATTTAATTCTCTGATTGATAATGCCGTAAAGTTTAATCGGGATGGTGGCCGAGTTAAAATCACTGCTGACGTACAGGAGCTTGAAGGGCTTGAATACGTCCATTTGCAGATTTTTAATGATGGCCAGACCGTACCAATAAAAGCTCACGAGACAATCTTTGATTCGTATACCCAATTAGGGGATATCGATACGGAGAAACCTCACGGAGTTGGGATCGGTCTTGCTTTGGTTAAGGTTGTTGTTGACCGGATGAGAGGAGATATCTTTCTCGAAGAACTCTCAGAAGAGGGCACATGTTTTGGCCTCATGCTGCCGACTGAGCACACCTATAATATGTTGGTGGGCTATTCTTAACCGAGCCTGCCTGTTTTGACGGATTTTTGTCAATGGTTGTTTTCCAAAGTTGATGCGAGTGAATATGAATCATATCGATATCCCGTCCGGGTTCCGCTTCTCCGGACTGGCCAGCGGAATTAAAAAATCAGGGAAATTGGATTTAGGGTTGATTGTCTCTGACGTTCCGGCAGACTGTGCAGGTGTTTTTACCCAGAATAAAGTCATAGCTGCCCCATTATTACTGACAAAGCCAAGAGTCGCCAGAGGGAAATGTCAAGCTATTCTCGTTAACAGCGGCAATGCGAACGCTTGTACTGGTGCAGAAGGTCTGCGCATTGCTGAAACGACCCTAGGGACGCTTGCAGATGAGCTGCAAATAGAAAATGACCTGGTTGCCGTTGCTTCTACGGGGGTGATTGGAGAGTTGCTGCCCCTGCCGCCGTTTGTCGCAGGTATTCCCGAACTTGTCAAAGACTTGTCTGTCGCTCATGCCCCTGTTTTTGCCGAGGCCATAATGACGACGGATGCTTTCCCCAAAGTTGCATCTGCGGCGGAAAGCGGTAAACAACAGTATAAAGTCCTGGGGGTGGCAAAAGGGGCGGGGATGATCCACCCTAATATGGCGACGATGCTTGGCTTTGTTCTGACAGATGCTTTTGTGAGCCCTGAACTGCTTGATTCTGCGCTGCAGCAAGCTGTTCAAAACAGTTTCAATTCAATTACCGTTGATGGTGATACTTCGACCAATGATATGGTGCTGCTGCTGGCCAATGGATCCGCCAATTCAGCAAGGATAGAACCTGAAACTCAGGAGGCGGAAATATTCTGCCGGCACCTTGAGAATGTTCTTCTTGAGCTTGCGAAAATGATTGTTCGCGATGGTGAAGGTGCAACAAAGTTGGTTCAAATTAAGGTCATTGGCGGCACCTGTGTGGAATCCGCTCGAAAGGTTGCACGCTCAGTGGCGACATCATCTCTGGTGAAAACGGCTTTTTTCGGTGAAGATGCGAATTGGGGAAGAATCATCGCCGCAGTGGGTTATTCCGGGGTTGATGTGAATCCTGATCATATTGATATCAGTTTTAACCAGATCCCTGTCGCGGTTGATGGATTGGCTGTCGGTGGAGATAGTGAAGCTGAGGCGTCGAAGGTGCTGAAGCTTGATGAGTTTGTTGTGACGATTGATCTGCATCAGGGAGGAGCTGAGTCGAGCTATTATACGTCTGACCTCAGTTATGAATACGTAAAAATCAATGCCGATTATCGCACATGATTTCACTATTTCATAAAATGAATACCGATCTGGTTGAACATGTTTAAACGAATTATTCTCATTGTTCTGGATGGTGTTGGTATTGGAGCATCACCCGATGCTGAAGAGTATGGTGACCAGGATGCTGCGACTTTGCAGCACGTTGCCAAAGCTGTCGGTGGTTTACATCTACCGCACCTGGAAATGTTGGGCTTGGGGCATGTTGCATCCGTTGCAGGCGTGGCAAAGGTTGCCAGTCCTCTTGGCTGCTGGGGGAAAATGGCTGAAAAGAGTTCGGGTAAGGATTCTGTTACCGGGCACTGGGAATTAGCCGGAATTGTCCTTGAGCGCCCATTTGCAGTATTTCCTCATGGCTTCCCTGAGTCAATCATCGACGCTTTTATTGCAGAGACGGGTTTGAACCCTCTTGGTAATATTGCTTCGAGCGGGACAGATATCCTTGTTGCTCTCGGCGAAGAACATCTGCATACTGGACGCCCAATTGTTTACACCAGTAGTGATTCAGTTTTTCAGATTGCTGCCCACGAAGATGTCATGTCCCGGGAACGTCTCTACTCAATTTGCCAGCAAGCAGAAAAAATTCTTCTTCCTTATAATGTCTGTCGAGTCATTGCGCGTCCATTTAAAGGAACCTGTGCTGCTGATTTCTATCGGACCTCCGGACGTCACGATTTTCCGTGTAAGCCGCAAAGCGAGACGGTACTGGAGTTACTGAAAAAAGAGGGATTAACGACTTGTGCTATCGGTAAAATTGAGGACCTTTTTTCCGGTGAGGGGATAACGCATTCACAGTCAACCCGTAATAATCTGGAAGGCATGGAGAGAACTTTAGCTGCTCTGGATGAAATAAATCGTGGGTTGATCATGACCAACCTGGTAGATTTTGATATGCTATATGGGCACCGTTTAGATAGTGTCGGTTTTGCTGCAGCTTTGCAGGAGTTTGACTTATGGCTTCCGGAATTATTTGCTAAGATGGCCAAGGATGACTTATTGATAATTACTGCAGATCATGGTTGTGATCCGACAACACCGGGGACGGATCATAGCCGTGAGTACGTTCCGTTGCTGCTTTCTTCTCCGGTTATACCAGCTCCAAAAGACTTGGGCATCCGGCAATCTTTCGCTGATGTCGGGGCGACGGTGGCGGACAATTTTCAGATTTCTTTGTCGGCAGGTCAAAGTTTTCTTTCTACTCTTCGTTAAAGGGGTTGTGATGTGAAAAAAATATTGACGCTCGTATTGTTTGTTGTTGCAGTGGCCACTATGTCTTCCGTGCATGCGGCAGATTTGAGAGTTGCTGATGGGACTATTACTTCGGCAATTAAAAATCAGCTGCCGGTTGACAGGATTGAATCCTATCGAGCTGATTTTGGCAAGTTGTTTTGTTTTACCCGGATCGTGGGGGCGCAAGAAGATACAGAGGTGACCCATGTTTGGTATTATCAAGATGCTGAGCTTGCAAGGGTGACATTGCCGGTTCGATCTTCTGATTGGCGAACCTATTCTTCCAAGCGTTTTTTACCGCAATGGGCAGGGCAGTGGAAAGTCGCTGTTCTGGACGAGGAGGGCAGTGAGATTGCTGTCATTCCATTTTTGCTGGAATAGACGATTTTGTATCAAGGCGACCCCAAAGGGTCGCCTTTTTTGATTGTTCATTGCGTCATGGCGTTTATTTCTTTGTTTTTGCTGCCCGGGCCTTTGCCAGATTTCCCGCCAGGTCACGATCAACGGCCATTTGGCGACGGCTTTCAGAGTAATTTTTTGCTGCAAGTGATTGGCTGCGGGGGATATCAAATTGTTTCCGATATTCTGATGCAGTCATTCCGTGGGCGGTTTTGAGATGTCGTGAGAGGGTTTTGAATCCCTTGCCACAGATCATGCAGTAAATTTTATCTTTACCAAAAGCTTTTTTTCGACTGACTGCGGGCATGTTTTCGATTTCATCGCCGGTTTCTATCGTTTCCCCTTTGTCCAGAGCTGTTAGTGCTGAATGGACTTCGTTCAATTCGGCGATTAGTTCTTCTTTTGACATAGGGGTTGTTGATGCATGTGCAGCAATAATATCTGCAGCCATTTCCATGATAGTTGCCATAATAGTTTCTCCTGCCGGGGGATAGTAGAGCCGTATAATGTAATGTTTTCACTTTGAATCTTATAAAAAATATTCTTAGAATAGAATTTAAGCTAAAGCAAGAATAAAAAGAAAAATCATAAAGCTGTTGTTAAATTCCTTAATAGTTGACTTCTTCTTATGTTACACAAATTATAATCTTATGGTTATATAGTATTTATTGATAATGGATGGTTTTTTATGGATATAAGAAAAACTTTTGAAGATTTTGAGAGGCAGTCTCTTTCACCAAGCGCCTGTTTAAGTTCTAACAGCAAGGGAAGAATTCTCCCCTCGAAACTATGTACTATAAGAACTGTTTTTCAACACGATAGAGATCGTATTCTGCATTGTAAAGCTTTCAGGAGACTTAAGTATAAAACTCAAGTTTTTCTTTCTCCGGTGGGAGACCACTATAGAACGCGGCTGACACATACACTGGAAGTCTCTCAGGTGGCACGTACTATTTCCAGAGCGTTACGGTTAAACGAAGATCTGACCGAAGCTATTTCTCTGGGACATGATCTCGGACATACTCCTTTTGGCCATGTTGGAGAACGGGTGTTAAATGAACTTGTTCCAGGAGGCTTTCACCATGTAAAGCAAAGCTTACGCGTTGTTGATATCCTGGAGAAAGATGGCAAAGGGCTCAACCTGACGTATGAAGTCCGTGATGGAATTCTAAAGCATTCAAAAGGGCAGGGTGGTTTATTGACCCCCGATGTTCAGTCTCGAGCCCAGACTCTGGAGGGGCAAGTTGTCAGATTGGCAGATATCATTGCTTATACCAGTCATGATCTTGATGATGCCATTCGTGGTCATGTCATAAAAGCAGCAGATATTCCTAAAGATATTTCAAAACTCATTGGTTTGCGCCATTCCTGCAGAATAGATCGGATGATAAAAGATCTTATCCGCGAGTCCATCGCTAGTGGCGGCACGCAGGTTCGGCTTTCTGCAGAAATGGACGAAGCTATCAGAGCATTAAGGTCCTGGTTGTTTGAGCATGTTTATCGCGCAGAATCGGTCCAGTCAGAGTTTAATAAGGCTTCTCATCTGCTGCACGAATTATTTCACTTCTTTTGTGACGATCAGGACATATTCTTACATTATGGAGGACGACGATTTGCAGGCGATACCCTGGAGGTTTCTGTTGCAGACTTTATTGCCGGGATGACAGATCGTTTTGCCTTATCTCTTTATCGGGAATGTTTTCTGCCGCAACCATGGAAAAGTATTTGATGTGTAAGAGTTTATTGGAAATTTATTATAAAACTTGACAGTCTCTAACCTCTATGCTAGCTTTTGAAGCGCTTTCCTTGGAAAATCAAGGAGTTCGATCGATTTTAGGGGGCATTTTATTAATGAGTAAAAATAGAAAACTTGTTTTTCGTCTGGGGAAGATAGGTTTTTTACTCGAACTGACTGATGTTGTTGAAGTTGTTGATCAAATAGCAAAAAATATTGATCCTGGTCGCAGTGATATTAATCAGGGGATTATATCTGCACTGCAATTCCGGCAAGCCTGGATACCTGCTGTTGACCCGGCATTAATTCTGGACATTTCTTCAACCATTAAATTGCAGAATAAAGTTGCCGTTATTTTGCGTGGTTTTGAGGGGAATTGGGCGTTGCTGGTAGACCGGGCTGACGAGTTATATGCCGCAGAGAGTTTTACGCCCTGTGAAATTCCATTTCTTTTAAAGACCTCAGCAACGGGATTTTATTCACAGATTAAATTGTTGAATCAGGAGCCAGTCATTGTTTTTGAACCTGAACGCTATTATGGCTCTACTGTTGTTGCAATATGAAACGCTTTGGTCTTTTTCAATTAGGAACTTTGAATTATGCACTTTCACTGTTGCAAATTCAAAAGATTCTGCAGGGCTCGGAGAGCTATAAATTACCACGTCTTCCGGGGGCGGTTTCAGCTGTTCTTGTTGATGATAACAGACTGATTCCTTTGTTGGATTTGGGGTGGATCCTGAAAGAGAGTTTTCAGCAGGAAGTTGCGCAGCAGGGTTACCAGGTTCTTGTTGATTCGGAATATGGCACAATCGCTTTGCCTGCTGACATGACAGGCCGCATTGTCGCTGAACAAAAAGGGATTCTGTCAGATGGAACGATGACCAAAGAAAAAGAATTTGGAGCTGTTGGAAAATTTGTTTATCAGAATGTAGAATATAATGTTTTGGATATTAATTTTTTAGCCATAGAAATGACCCAAGGTTTTTGGCAAAGCCGGTCTGATACTGGTGGTGCGAGGAGGCATCAATGATGAAAAAATTACTGTTGGCCGATGATAGTATAACTATTCAGAAAGTCGTCGGTATTATCTTCTCCACAGAAGACTATCAGCTCGAAATGACTGATAATGGTGACAGTGCTTTCAGTAAAGCTCTGGAAGAAATTCCAGATCTGGTTCTTGCAGATATATCCATGCCCGGAAAAGATGGATTTGAACTGTGCCGGGCGATTAAAAGTGAACCGAGCCTGGCAAATACATCTGTTCTCCTTATGCCTGGAGCCTTTGATCATTTCGATGAGATCAAAGCGGGAGAGGTTTGTGCTGATGGTTGGTTGACAAAACCATTTGAGTCACAGGCCCTTCTCGATAAAGTTTCTCAACTTCTTGAAGCTGAGCCTGTAAGAATGGCTGGCGTTAGTGCTCCGGTTGCGGAAGAAATAGAAGCGCATCACGATAGTGAAAGCGTAGAGCTCGGTGAGAATCCATCAGTTAATGAGTCGATTCTGGGGCTTGATAATGTTGAAGAATTGCCAGGCACTGTCGAGGAAGAAGAGTCTCCCGATGATATCTGGGATGCCGTTTCTTTCGCTGAAGAGGATCTGCAAAGTCCGGGTGAAACCACCAGCGATGACTCTGGTGATGAGGTTTCATTTGCTGCTGATGTGATTGATCCCTCGGCTGCAGATGATGTCAACAGTGAAGCCGCAACAGATGAAGAAGTTTTGCCTGCATCAGTCCTCGAAGAAGACGAGGAACACGAAGAGCTGTTTGTGGCAGAGGGTTTTGACGCAGCGGATGTTGACACTGCTGAAAACATTCAGCCTGAAGTTTTTGTTGCTGCTGATACTACGGATGAAGATGATGCGGACTTCAATCCAGAGACTGAATCCCTTTCCGGGGATTTTTCAGAAGAAGCACCTGAAAGCGCTGCAGATGTTGACTTCTCTGTCTATAGTGAATCTGATGTTGATTTTGAGTCACCAGTAGAAGAAATCAATGAGGCGGACTCTCCTTTGGTCACTGATGAGGAAGACGATCAACCTGATAATCGGCCTGATACGGAAACTGTGGATGAGATTGAAGAATTAGACTCTTTTTCCTCTGAAGAAACAGAGGACACTCCTATTAACCTGACTGATGCAGAACTTATCGAGCCGGGTTTTGATGCTGTCGCCGGCGGCGAAGAAAATGTTGATTTTGCTACCGAGCCGAATAGCGAAGATCCTTATCTTGGGGAAGAGTTTGAGCCTCTTGAATTAGCCGATGACTTATCAGATGAGGATACTGAAGTTGCCGGTGAAGCTGAAACGAATTCTTTTGCTGTTGAAGCAGATGATGAAGACACCATTATCGAATTGCAGGAAGAGGACCAGGAACTCGATTCTGCAACACTGAATGCTGATGATACTCCATTGGTTGCAGAAATCGGTAGTGACGATTCCGGCGAAGATGAAATTCTGGATCTTCTGGAAGATGAAATTGTAGAAGATGAGGGCCTGGCATCCGAAGAATTTGCTGCTGAGAGTGTTGAACCTTTCATTGCTGAGGTTCCGGAACCGGAACCGGAACCGGAACCAGAACCAGAACCAGAACCAGAACCAGAACCAGAACCAGAACCAGAACCAGAACCAGAACCAGAACCAGAACCAGAACCAGAACCAGAACCAGAACCAGAACCAGAACCAGAACCAGAACCAGAACCAGAACCAGAACCAGAACCAGAACCAGAACCAGAACCAGAACCAGAACCAGAACCAGAACCAGAACCAGAACCAGAACCAGAACCCATTGATGAGGTCTTTGTCCTGTCAGATGAGGGCGATGAAACTGTTGATGAGATAGCACCGGTTGAGGAGGTCGTCGAAGAGGAAAATTTCTATTTTGATGCTGCAACTGCGCAAGATCAAAACGACGTTGCCGTTCCTGCCGGTGTTGTTGGTGTGGCTGCAGAAGCCGCAATCTCCGGCACAGAGCAGGTTGAACAGCAGTTACGAGAGCTTTCCGACGATGAGCTGAAGGATGTTGTCGAAAGGGTTGCCGGACCGATGATTGAAAAAATGGCGAGTGAAATGCTTGAGAAGATTGCCTGGGAGGTTGTTCCTGATTTGGCTGAAGCTATGATTAAGGAAGAAATCCGTAAGATCAAAGATGGTGAATAACTGATCTTTCTCGGCAATTAAATTATGGTAAGTCCTCTTAAGGGGGGCAGCAGGGAAATCTTGACTTCCTTGCTGCCCCCCTTTATTGTTTCTGCCCATGTGAAATCTGCCTGATTTTATCATGCTATTCTCTGTCGTTATAGGTAAAATGTGTCAATTAACTCCATATTTATTCAAGGATTTACCCGCAATGAAGATAGAACTCAGTAAAGGTTACGAGCCCGAAAAAGTTGAAAAAAAATGGTTTGATGTCTGGGAAAAACGAGGAGATTTTCATGCTGATGAAAAGTCCCTGAAACCCCATTATTCAATTGTCATTCCTCCTCCTAATGTTACTGGTGTTCTGCACATGGGGCACGCTTTAAATAATACATTACAAGATATTCTCTGCCGTTGGAAACGGATGTCCGGTTATGAGGTTCTCTGGATGCCGGGGACAGACCACGCAGGGATTGCAACCCAGAATGTCGTTGAAAAGCAGCTTGCTGTTGAAAATAAAGATCGACATGAATTGGGTCGTGAGGCCTTTGTTGAGAAAGTCTGGACGTGGCGAGAGGAGTCAGGCGGACAGATTATTAATCAGCTAAAACGCCTTGGGGCTTCCTGCGACTGGGAGCGTGAACGTTTCACTATGGATGAGGGGTTGTCTAAAGCGGTTCGTGAAGTCTTTGTGTCTCTCTACGATGATGGCTTGATTTACAGGGATAATCGCCTGATTAACTGGTGCCCGCGCTGTCACACCGCCCTCTCGGATCTAGAGGTTGAGCATGAGGATAAACAAGGCAGTTTGTGGCATTTACGCTATCCTGTTCTGGGGGAAGATCAATTTTTGGTTGTCGCAACAACCCGTCCGGAAACGATGTTGGGAGATACAGCCGTTGCTGTGCATCCGGATGATGAGCGCTACCAACATCTGATTGGTAAAAGTATTCTGTTGCCGTTGGCGAATCGTGAAATCCCGATTATCGCCGATGAATATGTTGATATGGAATTTGGCAGTGGGGCCGTTAAGATCACCCCAGCTCACGATTTTAACGATTTTGAGATCGGCAAAAGACATAATCTTGAATTCATCAATGTGCTTGATGAATCCGGGATGATGAATGATAACGGGGGTGATTATGTCGGGATGGCAAGTCGAGAAGCACGAGAGAAGGTTATCGCAGATCTGGAATCACAAGGTTTTGTGGAAAAAATTGACGCTTATACAAATGCTGTTGGTGAATGCTATCGGTGCCGGACCACTATCGAACCTTATATGAGTAAGCAGTGGTATGTTGCTGTGAAATCTCTGGCGGCTGAAGCCATTAAAGCGGTTGAATCCGGGGAAACAAAGATTGTCCCGCAACAGTGGGAAAAAACCTATTATGAATGGATGTATAACATTCAGGATTGGTGTGTCAGCCGCCAGATCTGGTGGGGCCACCGTATCCCGGCTTGGTTTTGTGATGAATGTGGGGAAATCACGGTTTCGCGGGAAGATGTCTCTGTTTGTAAGCACTGCGGCAGCGTAGCGATTCACCAGGAAACTGATGTCCTGGATACATGGTTTTCCTCCGCTTTATGGCCTTTCTCGACCATGGGTTGGCCAGCGCAGACCGAAACTTTAAAGAAATTTTATCCGACAAGTTGTTTAGTCACAGGTTTTGATATTCTGTTCTTCTGGGTCGCACGGATGATGATGATGGGAACCAAATTTATGCATCAGGTTCCCTTTAAAGAGGTCTATATTCATGCTCTGGTCCGTGATGCGCAAGGACAAAAGATGAGCAAGAGCAAGGGCAATGTGATTGATCCGTTGACCATTGTTGATGAATATGGGGCCGATGCATTCCGCTATACTCTCTGCGCTTTTGCTGCCATGGGCCGGGATATCAAGTTATCAACGGAGCGTATCGGAGGTTACCGGAATTTTGTTAATAAGCTCTGGAATGCCAGTCGGTTTGCATTGATGAATCTGGAAGATTTTGTGCCGACTGAAACCAACCTGACAGATTTATCCTTATCTCAGGCAGATCAGTGGATTTTACAACGTTATGCTTCAGCAGCAGAAGAGGTGAACAAGGCGTTGGAAGATTATAAATTTAATGATGCCGCCGGTATTCTCTATTCTTTTACATGGCATGAGTTCTGCGATTGGTACATAGAGCTGAGTAAAGAAAATTTATACGGTGATAATATTGAAATTCGCAAATGCACCCAGACGGTTTTATATACGGTTCTGGAAGGTTTGTTGCGGATGTTGCATCCCATTCTACCGTTCGTGACTGAAGAAATCTGGCATGCTCTCCCGGGAGAACGCAAGGTAGATTCGATTATGCAGGCGACTTATCCTACCACAGCGCTGATTGCCACAGATGAAATGGTTGTCGCTAATATGGAGCGGATCATGGAGGTTATCCGCGCTATTCGTAACGTGCGTGGTGAACTTGATGTCCCGCCCGGGAAAAAAATTAAAGTTGTTGTCAACTGTAAAACAGATTCTGTTGAGCAGGCTATTCTGGCTGGTCAAAACTATATTTGCTCCCTGGCTCGGGTTGAAGAGCTGGTAGTAGGTGTTGCTGTGGAACGTCCTAAACAGGCTTCTACACAGGTCGCTGGTGAGGTCGAGGTTTTAATCCCGCTGGCAGATTTAATAAACGTTACAGAAGAAGAAGCGCGTTTGAATAAAGAGATTGAAAAAATTCAAAAGGATGTTAGTTTCTTTGAAAAAAAACTCTCGAATGAGAAATTTGTCGCAAATGCTCCAGCTCAGGTCTTGGAAAAAGATCGTGCTAAATTGGCTGCCGCTGAGAAGAAGAGAGAGATATTACAACAGAGTTTGGAAAAAATACTGGATCTGAGATAGGTTGATGTGAACGGCAAGGAAGGTATGACTTTTCCGGTCTTTTTTGTGGAACGAAACCGTTATGGTTGCTGGCAGTGAACGTTGATTAGAAATTCTATATTTATAGATTTTTTTGTTTAATTTTATAAGGATATTTAGTATACAGTATACGATCTGTATTTTACTGTGAGTTCTGATAACCCTGTTTTAGAGCTATAGTTTTTCTTTGACGTCGAAAGGATGTCGAAAATGAGCGGGAGGATAAGTTCTTGGCGGGGACCGCCAGAGCAACATTACATGGTTCAGTTTCAGAAGGAGAGGCGTGCTGGGCCAGAAGACTTGAGCACCTTTGGTGATTGAATTTGGGAGATAAACCCTGATTGACAATCGTTTCACATTCTCGAGGGATATTTAACTATGAATCTGTTTAAAAGTACTGTGGGAAGAAAGATTCTGATGGCGGTGACCGGGCTGATGCTGGTCGGTTTTATTACTGTCCATCTCCTTGGCAACTTGTCGGTTTTTGCTGGTGCCGATGCGATTAATGCCTATGCTAAACACCTGCATGATCTCGGACCATTGGTTTGGGTTTTCCGGCTGGTTATGCTGGTGTTGTTTGCTGTTCACATCACCTTTGGTGTTCAGCTTTATCTGGAAAATCGTGCTGCCACACCGGACAGTTATGCTGTTCAAAAAACTCTGGTGACGACTTTTTCTGCGAAAACAATGGTTTTTACCGGTCTGATTATTCTGGCTTTTTTGCTTTATCATCTCCTTCACTTCACCGTGCAAATTACCAATCCAGAAATCTCAGCCCAGAACCTGCCTCTGGTTGATGGTCATCTTGATGTTTTTACGATGGTGACTTTGAGCTTTCAAAAGACCTTTATTTCTCTGGTTTATATCGTTGCAATGATTGCCCTGACTCTGCACATTTTCCATGGGATTTCCAGTTGGGTGCAGACCCTGGGTTGGAGTACCGGAACCAGTCAGGATAAGGTAACTTATATTGGTAAAATTGTGGCTATCGCTTACGGACTGGCTTACATCGCCATTCCATTACTACTTCTCGCTCGCATTGTGAAATAGGGGGCTTATTGTGATATTAGACGGAAAAGCACCTACAGGCCCAGTTGAAACATCTTGGGATAGATACCGCTTTGACCAAAAGCTGGTTAATCCATCAAATAAACGTAAATACAAAATTCTTGTCGTTGGTTCCGGACTCGCTGGTGGTGCGGGAGCTGCTAGCCTCGGTGAGCTTGGTTACAACGTTGATTGCTTCTGCTATCAGGACAGTCCGCGTCGTGCTCATAGTATCGGTGCACAGGGTGGAATCAATGCGGCTAAAAACTATCCCAGTGATGGTGATAGTATCTACCGCCTCTTTTATGACACGGTTAAGGGTGGCGATTTCCGCTCCCGTGAAGCTGATGTCTGGCGTTTAGCTCAAGTTTCTAATAACATTATTGATCAGTGTGTCGCACAAGGTGTCCCTTTTGCCCGTGACTATGCTGGCTACCTGGATAACCGTTCATTCGGTGGTGCTCAGGTTTCCCGGACTTTCTACGCTCGTGGTCAAACCGGTCAGCAGTTGCTGCTTGGCGCTTATTCAGCCCTTTCACGGCAAATTAAAAACAAAACCGTTACCATGCATCCACGGACTGAAATGCTTGATCTGGTTGTCGTTGACGGTGTTGCTAAAGGGATTACTGTTCGCAACCTGATAACCGGTGAGATTGAGTCTCATTGGGGGGATGCTGTTGTTCTGGCAACTGGTGGTTATGTTAACGTTTTCTATCTTTCGACAAATGCTATGGGTAGTAGCGTTACCGCTATCTGGAAAGCTGCCAAGAAGGGCGCTTATATGGCGAACCCTTGCTACACACAGATTCACCCAACCTGTATTCCGGTTCATGGTGAGCATCAATCCAAGCTGACTCTGATGTCTGAGTCTCTCCGGAATGATGGTCGTATCTGGGTGCCTAAAAACGCTGCAGATTGTGAAAAGCATCCAAGTGAAGTTCCTGAAGATGCTCGCGATTACTATTTGGAGCGTAAGTATCCTTCCTTTGGTAACTTGGCCCCTCGTGATATTTCATCCCGTTCTGCCAAAGAAGCCTGTGATGATAATCGTGGTGTCGGCGAAGGCAAGCGTGGTGTTTTTCTTGACTTTGAAGATGCTATTAACCGGGTTGGTAAGAAAACCATCGAAGAGCGTTACGGCAACCTTTTCGATATGTATGAAAAAATCACCGATGAGAACGGTTATGAGCGTCCCATGCGCATTTATCCTGCTCCTCACTACAATATGGGTGGCCTCTGGGTTGATTATGAGTGTCAGAGCAATATCCCGGGTCTGTTCGTTCTTGGAGAGGCAAACTTCTCTGTTCATGGCGCCAATCGACTCGGTGCTTCAGCACTGATGCAAGGTCTTGCTGATGGTTATTTCGTTATTCCTTATACCATTGCACCATATCTGGCTTCTGTTAAACCTGGTGTTGTTAAGGACGATCATCCTGAATTCAAAAAATCGGTTGAGGATGTTGAAAATCAGACCAAAAAGCTTCTCTCTATCAACGGTAAGAAGACGGTTAACGAGCTGCATAAAGAACTTGGTAATGTCATGTGGGAAAATGTTGGTATGGCGAGAAATGATGCCAGCCTGAAAAATGCCCTGAAGCGTATTCCTGAGATTCGTGACGAATTCTGGAATAACGTAAAAGTGACCGGCGAAAGCAAGGATCTTAACCAGCAACTAGAAAACGCTGGACGCTTGGCTGATTTCCTTGAGTTTGCTGAAATTATGACTGAGGATGCCTTGAACCGTGAGGAATCTTGTGGTGGTCACTTCCGTACTGAGCATCAGACTGACGAGGGTGAAGCTATGCGTGACGATGAAAATTTCAGTTACGTTGCCGCTTGGGAATTCAAAGGTGTCGGGGTTAAACCTGAACTGCACAAAGAGCCTTTGAAATTTGAAAGAGTTAAACTTGCTGTGAGGAGTTATAAATAATGGATCTTACACTGCATGTATGGCGCCAAAAGGGGCCACAGGATAAAGGCAAACTGGAGACTTACCCAGCAAAAGGTGTCAGCCCGGATATGTCCTTTCTGGAGATGCTGGATGAAGTGAATGATGGACTGATCAAGTCAGGTCAAGAGCCGATTGCATTTGATCACGATTGTCGTGAAGGTATCTGTGGCATGTGTTCACAGGTTATTAATGGCCGTCCACATGGTAAACAGGAAAAAACGACTGTTTGTCAGTTGCATATGCGTCAATATAATGATGGTGATGAAATTTTTATTGAGCCGTGGAGAGCCAAGGCTTTCCCTGTTCAGAAAGACTTGATCGTCGATCGCTCATCACTTGATGTGATTATGCAGGCAGGTGGTTACGTGTCCTGTCACACCGGTGGGGTTGATGATGCCAACGCACTGTTGATTCCGAAGCCAACGGCAGATTATGCCATGGATGCTGCAGAATGTATTGGCTGCGGTGCCTGTATTGCTGCTTGTCCCAACAGTTCAGCGATGCTGTTTACCAGTGCTAAAGTAGCTCAGCTGGCAGCTTTGCCTCAAGGTAAGCCGGAAGCAAGGAAACGTGTTCTTGCTATGACTCAGGCTATTCTTGATGAGGGTTTTGGTAACTGCACTAACCACTATGAGTGTGAAGCTGCATGCCCTAAAGGTATCAGTGTCAAGTTTATTGCCAAGCTTAACCGTGAATATCTGAAAACAATGATGCCAACTTCAAAAAGCTGATAACGAACTGGCTTGAACATTTGACAAATTGTTATAAAGGGCGGATCATTTTGATCCGTCCTTTTTTTATCGGAAGTTGAAACATGAGTATTTGGTTCAATAAACTTAACAGGCAGAGTAAGAAAAACAGTGGTGATGCTGAAGATTTGATGGATATCGGCTCGTTGCCTTTTTCTCTGATCAAGAACAGTAAACTTCTGCCTGATGATCGCTTACAGGTTGTTCATGAATTCCAGGAGAGTGTTAAGGGACAATTGCAGATATTACGCTCAGCACTGGAGGCGACATCAACTGTTCTTTTCTGGTCCGGGCCTGGATCTCAAGAAGTATCTGTCTATGCGTTATCCAGCCAGAATGAAGAGTGTGTCCGAGGCGTTTTCCCCATGGGATCCGGTATTCTTGGCGCATTGAAAGATCGCAGTGAAATCTCATTATCACCATATCGACAGAGTTCTCCGACCATCCCCTATTATTCATACCGTCATTCCGTAGGTAGTTTTTTTGCCCTGACTTTATCTGATGAGGAGGATTTACAGCATAAATCGGGTGATTATGGAATTTTATGTGTTGATCGCGTTTCTTCTGATGCCTGGTCTTCCGAGCAGAAACACTTAATAGCAACCGCTGGTGAACAAATTTTACGCAACCTTTCTTTGTCGCGTGATTTACTTTTTACTGATATTGAACGGCGGACCTTACAGCTTGTTTTTGATGGTCTGAGAACCCTTAATGCCGCACTTGATATTGAATCTGTCTACAAAGCTGCAAATCAAGCGTTGGAGTTGATTATTGCCGCAGATATTTTTGCCGTCAGCATGATCCATGAGAATCATCATGAACTTTGCTATGTCTCCGAGGATTATGTGGGACGAAAAGTTGATAGACTTTATCCATTAGAAGATTCATTGGTGGGGCAGGTTGTGAAGTATCGCAGATCATTGCCTGAAAAAACTTCATACAGCGGTCGAGCCCCAGTTATTAATGGTTTGAGTCTGTTCGATAAGTACAAGTCGGTACTGGTTGTCCCTTTATTGGAGGAGGATAGGCCCGTTTCAGGGGTGCTGATTATCGGTGCCATAGAGGCAAACCTGGTTAATCGCAATATCCGGGAAATGGTTGAAATGTTAGCTGCTCAGGTGGCTATTAAGGTTGACCTTGCGCGATCTCATGAGCAAATTCAGAAGCTTGTCATTACTGATCCGCTGACTGGAATCGCAAATCGTCGTGCTTTTCAACGCGCTTTTTCTTCAATGTATGAACGTGCGCGACGTCGTATTGGTTCATTCAGCCTTATCATGTGCGACATTGATTTTTTTAAAAGTGTTAATGATACCTATGGTCATTCTTTTGGAGATGAAGTGATTCAGCAAGTAGCCAGACAACTTAACGATATTGTCAGAACAGGAGATCTGGCCGCCAGAATAGGTGGGGAAGAGTTTGCTATTTTGCTGGAAGATACAGCTCTTTCTGGAGCATTTGATGTTGCTGAGCGGTTACGAAAAGGTGTTCAGACTCTTGAATTATTTTCTGAAGGTCAAAAGGTGCAAGTGACAATCTCAGCTGGAGTCGCGGTTTTCCCTCAAGATAGCGATAATCAGGAAAAACTGTTCAATCTCGCGGATGAAGCTCTTTATTGTGCCAAAGAACAAGGGCGGAACAGGACCATCTGCTGGAATCAAATCAATTAGGTTTTTTGCATCAGGATGGTGCTGTATTCACTTAATAGACGGTTTTTTATCAATTGACATCCCAGGGCTTGATATTTTTTTCTAACATCAAAGTTATATTCCCACAGAATACCGGAAAGTAACAATAACGCGCCTGTCTCTGCCTTATTGACCAATTCTTCCGCAACATCCAAGAGAATATCACCATAAATATTAGCAAGAATCAGGTCGAAATTATTTTCTTTGATGTCGTCCAGAGTTCCACAGATATGAGTGATATTTTGATCCACATGATTGAGTCGGCAATTTCTTTGCCCGCTTATAACTGCCGATTGTTCAATATCAACACACCAGGCAGGTCCGGGATTTAATAATTGCGATGCAATAGTTAAAATACCTGTGCCGCTACCAAGATCAAGGCTTTTCAGTTTTTTTAAAGCAGGGAGGTTTTCCAGGATTTCCAGGCAACTTTGTGTTGTTTCATGTTCGCCTGAACCAAAAGCGCCGCGGTCCATAATCAGTTTGATCCGGTTTTTCTCAACGGTGAAATTGGTTGCAGGAACAACAGTAAAGCGTTGTCCGATGTCAAAGGGACTGTAATTATCTTTCATGCTGAACCCTGAAATTTGGGACTATAGCAGTCCGTAGCTTTTGAAAATCAAAAGAATGATAGTGTAGCTGAAAGCAGATGCAAGTGTTGATAGCATAACGATTGACCCGGCCAGATCAGCATCACCCTTCATCTGTTGAGCCATAATGTAGGTTGCGGTTGCAGCAGGAGTCCCTGCTATAAGAATTCCGATCCCCAGATCTGAACCGGAAACACCCATGGGAACCAGAAGCAAAAATGCCAATAATGGTAGCAGTGCCAATTTAATTGTACTGGCGATAGCGGCAAGGACCAAATCACCTCTCAGTTTTTCAAGAGAGAAGCTGCCACCAATAGCGAGAAGGGCCAAAGGTAAAGCCAAACCGGTGGTAATATTGATAGAGCGATCGATAATGATTGGGATTGGCAGACTCCAGTAGCTCCAGACAATACCAAGGAATGACGCGATGATCAGGGGGTTAAAGATCGTTTGTGCAATTAGGTTAGGGGTTTTTTCATCACCTTTACCGTGGTGGGGCAAAAGAAGAGCAAGAATTGCAAACAGGTTTAAAACCGGAACTAAAAAGCCCATCAGGATGCCGGCTTTCGTTAATCCCACCTCGCCGTAGGCATTCAGGCAAATTGCCAGCCCGATATAAGCTAAATTGCCACGGAATGATCCCTGGCTGAAACTGCCCTGTATTGCGGCTGAATAGCGGCGATTTCCACTGTAGAGATATGAGAGTGTAAAGCCGAGGGCAATGACCAGACTTGAACCGATGACCAGAGGAGCATTAAAAAAACTGGAAAAGTCAGCTTTCCCAATTTTATAAAAAAGGAGCAGGGGTAGAAAAACCACGTAGACCAGGCGGTTGGTCTGTTGAAGAAAGGTTTCATCAAAGAGTCGAAACTTCTTAAGCAGGGTTCCTAAGCCGATAACAAGAAAAATCGGGAGAACAATAGTGAGTGTTTCGATGAAAGGCTGCATTCTGACTCCAAAAAAGTTCGCTCAGAATAGCTCAGTTAAGAGAGTCTGTCTATTCTATTGATAGAGAAACAGATTGTCCCGGAATGTCCATATTTCGAGATTGATTTCACCTTTGGTGGCTTTCTGTTCCCGTCGACACAAAAGCAGGGTTTGTGTAAAATGATGTACAGTTGTTGTAGATTCCTCGATTTACACTCCACGATCCTTTACAGAAAATAATATCGAACCTTATTAAGGTGTGAATATCATGATTATTCGCCGTTTGTTACTTGTTATTTTTCTCGTTACATTTTTATCTCAGAGTGGTTTAGCCGCTGAGAGACGGACTCCTGTTGTCGATGCTGTTGCAAAGGCGCGTGCTGCAGTTGTGAACATCCGTACTGAAAAGCTGGTACAACGTCGTAATAGCCCGTTTTTTGGTTTTGGGGATTCAATTTTTGATCAGTTTTTTCAGGACATGCTGCCACCTCGAAGTTATAAAACGCAATCTCTCGGTTCCGGGGTTATTATTGATGCGGCAGGCCATATCTTGACTAATGCACATGTGGTTGACAAGGCTTCCAAAATTTTTATCGCTCTGTCGGATAATCAACCTGAACTTGAAGCGGAATTAATCGGAAAAGATAATCGTCTTGATCTGGCCATTTTAAAAATAATCGAAGCAGGAAACTATCCTTTTTTAGCCCCGGCCCGGTCTGATGATTTGATGCTAGGTGAAACAATCATTGCCATCGGCAATCCTCTCGGTTTGGGACACTCAATCACGACCGGGATTATCAGTTCTTTGCAACGACGTATTCAAATCAGTCAACAGCAGACATCGGTTTTTATCCAGTCGGATGCCTTGATTAATCCCGGTAATTCCGGGGGCCCTCTGATAAACATTAATGGGGAGCTGGTTGGAATCAATACAGCTATTGCCAAACAGGCCCAGGGGATTGGTTTTGCTATCCCGATTGATACCGCTAAACGTGTGCTTGGTGACTTGATCAATTATGGCCGGGTGCGACCCGGCTTTATGGGGATTCTTGTCGGGACCGTCAGTTCCTCTTTTGTAAAATCTCAGGGTGAAGGAGGGGTTTTGATCGAAGAGGTTCAATCGGGGTCACCAGCCCGGAAGGCCGGTCTTCTGGAAGCAGACGTCATTTTGAAAGTTGATGGTATTTCCATTTCGTTCCCAGAACAATATTTTTCCTTACTGCAGACTTACACTCCAGGGGACAGCTTTGATATCACTTTGTTACGTGGGGCGCAACAGCTGACAAAGAGGGTTGAACTGGAACCATTGCCTGTTGGATATGAATTATCATATACTCGCCAGGTTTTTGGTTTTGAACTCCATCAGCGGAGAACCGGAATATATATTGATAAAGTTATTGCTGGGGCTGCTGCTGACAAAGCCGGTTTTCAACGTGGAGATCAAGTGGTTAAAGTTGATAATACGAGGGTTGAAACTCTGACGGAATATAAACAGGCGATTGCATATCGATTGGGACGCCGACCTCTCACCTTTACGGTTGTCAGAGATAATGTCGGTTACTTGGTCGAGCTCCCATAAAGGAATAAATAATGAAACGATTTAGTTTGCTTAATGTTGTAGTTGTCCTTCTTTTTACCGCTTTTCTGCTGACCGGCTGTGATAATTCAGGTTCAGAGCAACCTGTCGCCAGGGGAGGACTTGTGGGGGAAGTCGCCCCGGACTTTACCCTGACAAATATGCAGGGTGAGGAAGTGACTTTATCTCAATTCCGGGGGAAAGTGGTTATTCTTAATTTCTGGGCCACCTGGTGCCCCCCTTGTCGCGAAGAGATGCCTTCCATGGAGCGTCTCTACCGTGATTTGGAAAGTAAAGGTCTGGTCATGCTGGCCGTCAACGTCGAAGAAAATGGAAAAGAGGCCGTAACTCAATTTCTGCAGAAAAGGTCTTACAGTTTTCCGATCCTGCTGGATAGTGAAAATGTTGCTCAGAATACCTATGGCGTTTTTCGCTTTCCGGAAAGTTTTATTATTGATCGTAACGGCATTGTGATCGAGAAGATTATCGGCGGGCGCAATTGGTTGTCAGGCCCAACGTTTAAAGTCATAAACTTTCTTATCAACGGCTGACAAGAGATAAAAACCTATATGGCAGACGGAACTGATGCTGTTTGTCAGTTTTTCTGCCTTTTTTTTTCGGCCTGTTTTTATAAAAAAGGCTCCTGATTCCGATGTTTTGACCAGTTTCTCCTTGATCTTTCTCTTGCCTTCCTTTAGGTTCTGAATGTCATTTTCAATATTCCCAGAGGAGGTGATCAGGATGGATAAGAAATCTGTTTTTAACGAGTATATGCGTCGTCGAGGGCTTAAGAATACCAGCCAGAGAATGACGATTCTTGAAACATTTCTGGGTTCTAAATCTCACTATTCTACAGAAGAACTTTACTTAAGGCTGCGCAAAGAGCATCCAAAAATTGGCTATGCGACGGTTCATCGGACCTTAAAATTATTTGCTGAATGTGGAATTGCCATTGAAGTTGATTTTGGTGATGGTCAAACCCGGTTTGAGCCTTTGAATGCCGATCAGCATCATGATCATCTGGTTTGTACCCATTGTGGTCTGATCGTTGAGTTTACAAATCCTCAGATAGAAAAACTTCAGCAGGAAGTTGCAGCCGAGTTTGATTTTAAAATCGAAAGACATCGCCATGAACTGTATGGGCTGTGTTCAAAGTGCGCTAATCTCAATCAGAACTCCTAACATCGTTGATCATTAAAAGGTTTCCCGTTTTATGTCAGATACGCAAACGTCTTCTCTTAAAGTGGTCCTTGTCGGCAATCCGAATGTTGGAAAGAGTGTTGTGTTTAATGCTCTTACTGGAGCCTACACCACGGTGTCAAATTATCCGGGAACTTCAGTTGAAGTCTCACGGGGCCATTGTTTAATCGCGGGTGGCCAGTATGAGGTTCTGGACACCCCGGGGATGTATTCCATGATGCCCATCACTGAAGAGGAACGGGTTGCGCGCAAAATACTTTTAACCGAAGATCCTCATGCGGTTATTCATGTCATTGATGCACGGAATCTTGAGCGCATGCTGCCAATGACTCTGCAATTGATCGAAGCCGGCTTGCCGGTCATTCTCGTGGTTAACATTCTGGATGAGGCTGAGCGGTTGGGGATGCAACTGGACCTCCAACTGTTACAGGAAAATCTCGGGATTCCGGTCGTCGGTGCAGTGATGAAACGGAAACTTGGTCTGGATGAATTACGTCGGGAAATTTCAGAATATGCCATGGTTCCGTATAAACCCTTTGTTTATGCTCAAGATCTGGAACAGGATATCAATCAGATTATTAAATTGATAGGGGGGGAATATCGTCTTAGCCGGCGGGCGACAAGTATCTTATTGATGCAGAGGGATGATGATATTCAAGAATTGATCGCAGCTAAAGAGACGAGAAGTAATCACGAGGTATTGACGGAAACTGTACGGGAAATTTCTTTTCGTAGAAGGGCGGACCTGAATCTTCAGATTAGCTTGGAGCGCAGGAAAGTATGTAAACGGATGCTCAAAGGTGTGGTGACACAATCTGTGGAAGAAACGGAATCTTTTTCTGAAAAACTCTCTCGCTGGATGATGAACCCCGTGACCGGAACACCAATTTTGCTGTTGGTTGTCTATTTTGGTCTATATAAATTTGTTGGTGGTTTTGGTGCCGGAACTCTGGTTGATTTTCTGGAAGGGAATATTTTTGAAAATTATATCAATCCACCGGTGATCGATTGGGCGGAGAAATATCTGACGGCTCGTTGGTTGTTTGAGCTGGTGGCTGGTGAATACGGTGTCTGGACATTAGGTATTCGCTATGCTGTGGCCCTGGTATTGCCGATCGTAGGAACTTTTTTTCTGATTTTTTCATTGTTGGAAGACACGGGATATTTCCCCCGCTTGGCCTTGTTGGTTGATCGGTTATTTAAAAAAATAGGGCTGTCAGGTCGGGCTGTTATTCCCATCGTTCTCGGGTTTGGTTGCGATACTATGGCAACTTTGGTGACGCGGACTCTGGAAACAAAACGTGAACGCATCATTGCGACGATGCTTCTGGCTTTGGCCATTCCTTGTAGTGCACAGTTGGGTGTTATTTTGGGGTTGTTGTCCGCAACACCCGATGCTCTACTGGTCTGGACGGTTTTTCTGACGTTGATTTTTGTTTTGATCGGATTTTTAGCGGCGAAAATATTGCCGGGTGAAAGTCCTGTTTTTTATATGGAAATCCCTCCCCTGAGACTTCCCCAGTTGAGAAATGTATTGGTAAAAACCTTAACCCGAATGCAGAGTTATTTTGTCGAAATTCTTCCTTTGTTCTTGTTTGCATCCGTGGTGCTCTGGGCCGGTAAAATGACAGGAACTTTGGGAAATGTTATCCAACTGTTTTCTCCGGTCGTCAAGGCCATCGGGCTCCCGATGGAGGTTACAACTGCATTTGTCTTTGGTTTTTTCCGCCGTGATTTTGGTGCTGCCGGGCTGTATGACTTACAATCTTCAGGGGTGTTGACTGTTTCACAATTAACTGTTGCTGCAGTGACTTTAACCCTGTTTGTTCCCTGTGTTGCTCAGTTTCTGGTGATGATCAAAGAGCGTGGTATCAAGGTTGCCCTGATTATTTTTGTTTTTGTGACAGCGATGGCATTTTCTTCAGGTTGGTTCTTGAATAAGTTTCTTCTGACAACAGGCCTTTTGGCGTGATTTGCGGATTTTGTCACAAAGAAATTGATGAAATTGTCGGAGTTCCGGAAGGGCAGGCTAGTTGTGGCCAGTGTATAGGGGGGTGTCGCAAAATTCATTGTCCTCATTGCGGGTATACTAATCCTGTCCCGGGAAAGTTTTTAGGTCGTTTTTTGCAGAGAAAAGAAAAGGATAGATAATCATGAAAAGACTCTCACAGAAAGCTGAAGAAATTCTCGAGTCCCTCTGGGTGATGACTGTGGAGGGTGATAATGTTGGTTGTCTGCTGAGTTCTCTTAACGTGAACAATGATTCCGAAGAACTGCTGGAATTGATTCAACGTTCCTATGTCGAAATCCGGGGCGATCGAGTCTGTCTCCGCAGAGAAGGTCGCCCGGAAGCTCAGATGACAGTTCGTCGTCATCGACTAGCTGAACGTTTAACCATGGATATCCTTGGAATTTCTGGTGATGAAGGGAATGAACAGGCGTGTGAGTTTGAACATCTCCTGCGTCAAGGGGTCGATACCAAGCTGTGCACGCTGCTCAATCATCCGACAACTTGCCCCCATGGAAATCCGATTCCCCCTGGTGAATGTTGTATTAAAGCACGCCAGCAGGGAGAACCGGGAATTGTTGCGCTGACAGAACTGAAATCCGGCGAATCTGGTGAGATTGCTTATCTTTCCGCCAGCGATGATAAAAAAATGCAAAAATTGATGAGCATGGGAGTTCTACCCGGAAGCCAGCTCCTTCTTGTTCAAAAATTTCCAAGTTATATTTTTAAGGTTGGTCATTCGCAGTTTGCTGTGGATGACACTCTTGCACGGGAAATTCATATCCGTCGAGCGGTGAAATAAAAAATTAACGACTTTAGAGGGGGCAAGTAGCTTTTTGAATAGCCCATTCCCGACAACAGTGGCTTTTTTTCACCCATTCTGGGTTAAAGTCCCTCTCTCATTGTTGCTGGCAATGTCGTCAACTGGGTTTTCCGGTTTATCCCCTTGCTGTAGACAAAATATCGATACAAGCCTGCCCCGACAGCTGGAGCTGGACCAAACTTTGAGATAAAACTTTTATCCTCCTCCCTCAGAAAGATAAGCCTGCTAACATTAAAAATGTTTAAATAGTGTTGCTCTTGTGATAGTATCCCCATATTCTTGACAATTGAAGTAGAAATAAGCATGGGCATTGATGCTTAAGATTTGCCTGCTCACAATATCAATCAGCAAAAGATTCTCCCGTCGGAGGTGTATGATGAAAATTCGCAACAAATTTATTTTACCGATAACCGGACTGGTCATTTTAGCAGTGGTCATTGCCCTGATTGCTGTAAATATGACAGTTAAAGGACTCGTTAAAGGGCAAGAGACGACTTTTGTCCAATATGCAAAAGGCAACCTGTCTTCTACAGCAAAAGCCCGAAAAGAGACAATTTACAGAGGCATTGATCAGGCTGGTGAAGACGCTCTTGAAATGGCTTCTATCTTCTCAGAAATACCGGATGTACAAACGGCCTACAGGCTTGCCGGATTGGGGAATATGGATGATGAGGAAGATTATGAAATGCAGTTGGCGCGAGAACAATTGCGCAAAGTGATGGCCCCCTATATCGCCGGATATAAAAAACAAACCGGCAAAGGGTCATTAAATGTTCATTTTCATACACCTAATGGCAGGAGTTTAGTGCGTTTATGGCGAGATGGCTGGCAGGCCAAGCGGAATGGGAAAAAAGTCGATATCTCGGATGATTTGACTTCTTTTCGCAATACTGTGGTGTTGATCAACAAGGGAGATCATAAACCTCTTAGCGGCATTGAGATTGGACGCGGCGGGTTCGCTGTCCGTGGGCTATCGGCTGTTTCAAATCAATCCGGTGAGCATCTCGGATCTTGTGAGGTTCTGGTTTCCTTTGGTGATGTGCTGAAGTCGAATCACGTCAATAACGACTATCAGATAGCTGTTTATATGCTATCGGAGCTATTGCCGGTTGCCACTAAACTTCAGGATCCGAAAAAGAACCCAGTCCTTGATGGTAAATATGTCTTTACTTCGTCTACTGATAAGACTGTGACTAATGGAGTTATTACGACCGCTTTGTTAGATGCGGGGCGCAGTGAAGAAAGCCAGAATGTGGTTGGCAGCCAATTTGTGTCGACATTTCCAATTGCCGATTTTTCAGGAAAAACTGTTGGTGTTGCCGCACTTGTTTACGATATGTCACAACTGCAATCACTGATAGCGGGTATTCATACCTCTGGTACAGAAAGCATGAGTTCTATCAATTGGAGTTTCGGTACAGGCGCTCTGATATTGGTTGCTATTTTGTTTGCAACTATTTTTTATGTGACCCGAATCGTCATCGGACCATTACAGCTGGCAGTGAACGCGGCACAGAAAATTGCTTTAGGAGATTTGTCTGAATCTGTCAATTATCAAAGCAAGGATGAAGTTGGTATTCTGTCAGATGCTATTAATAAAATGACTGACAGCTTGAAGGTCAAGGCAGAAGAGGCAACACAGATTGCCAAAGGGAACCTTCAGGTTCAGGTCAAGGTTGCATCAGAGCAGGATATCATGGGGAAAGCTTTTCAGAATATGGTTGTCAACCTCAATGACGTTCTCGGTGAGGTTCATAGAGCTTCTGAGCAGATTGATTCAGGCAGCGTGCAGGTTTCTGATACGGCCCAAACTTTGTCACAGGGGGCAACACAATCGGCTGCATCGCTTGAAGAAATCAGTAGTTCGATGAATGAGATTGGTAGCCAGACGCAACAAAGTGCTGAAAATGCAGGAGCAGCAAGTAAGCTTGCTAACGGTGCGCAAAATGCTGCCCAGGATGGAAGTGAGCGGATGGGCGAAATGGTTGCTGCAATGACGGAAATTAATGTTGCCGGTCAGAACATCAGTAAAATCATCAAAGTCATTGATGAGATTGCTTTCCAGACCAATCTGCTGGCTCTGAACGCTGCAGTTGAAGCTGCACGAGCAGGACAACATGGTAAAGGTTTTGCCGTGGTTGCTGAAGAAGTGCGCAATCTAGCTGCTCGCAGTGCCAAGGCGGCTGAAGAAACGGCCCATTTAATTGAGGGATCAGTAGAAAAAACGAAAAATGGTGCTGAAATAGCGGAGAAAACCTCTGAGGCATTAGGTGGAATCGTTGATTCGATAACCAAAGTGACAGATCTGGTTGCGGAAATAGCTGTTGCCAGCAATGAGCAAGCTCAAGGCATTTCACAGATCAACCAAGGTTTGGGACAGATTGACTCTGCTGTGCAACAAAGTACTGCGACTGCTGAAGAATCTGCTGCTTCAGCTGAGGAGTTGTCCAGCCAGTCGGCACATCTCAAGCATATGCTCAGTCGTTTTAATTTGGCAAATATTCCTCAGAATCAGTCGTATGCTCCTGTGGCGATACCGGCTCCTCAGACACAACCCCAGCAACCCATTCAGTCCGCGTCAACTTCAGGCTGGGAAGAGATGAAAAAGCCTTCAGACGAGGTTGAGATTAAATTGGATGATGATGAATTTGGGAAATTCTAATTTCTGAATTTTATGGTTTATACAATTTCTCACCCCCTGCCGATTATGACAGGGGGTGAGAAACTAAAAGAAGGGCAACTCTCCAGAAAAATATTCAGCATCTGTTATAGTTGATCGATGTCAGGTTTCTCGATTCAAGATGGCCACATTAGAAACTGTTTTATTGATAGGAAATGAACGGGAATTGATGAGACAAAAGCCATCGTATCAAACTAACTTCCTCGGGCACCCACCTTTTCAAGTCTTGCCATGTCTTGTTTTCCTCTTTCTTTTTTCTGTTCACGTATTTGTCTCTCCCGTTTTTGCTGATACTGATTCCCAGAAAACCGTCAAGGTTGGCATTCTGGCTAAGCGTGGCCATCAACATGCTTTTGAGACATGGAATGCAACGGCTGCTTACCTGACTGATGCAATTCCCGGTCGGAATTTTCAAATAGTTCCCCTTGATTTTGAAACTGTTCGTGTTGCCGCAATATCTCGGGATATTGATTTTCTGATTACAAACAGTAGCTATTATGTCGCTTTGGAGCTTGATTATGGGCTGAGCCGGGTTGCTACGATGGAAAATTTGCATGGCGACCATATTGAGCATGTTTTTGGTGGAGTCATTTTTACCCGAGTGAATCGATCCGATATCAATACCCTGAAAGACCTTTATGAAAAATCAATATTGGCCGTCGATCGAGATTCTCTGGGAGGATGGCTTGCCGCTTGGAGAGAGCTTCACGCCGAACATATCAGACCGGAACATGATTTTAGGGCACTTCAGTTTGCTGGAACCCATGACGCCGTTGTCCTGGGTGTTATCAATGGTGATGCAGATGTCGGAATTGTCCGAACAGATACTCTGGAACGCATGGCTGACGAAGGAAAGATCAATCTTGCAGATATTAAAATTTTAAATCAACAAACCTGGAATCATGAATGTGGATATCTTCTCAGCACCCGTTTATATCCGGAATGGCCATTTGCAATCCTTCCTCATACATCGCAGCAGCTGGCTAAAGCTGTTGCTGTTGCTCTGTTAAACATGCCTGCTTCAAGCGATGCAGCAAAAAAGGCACGCATTGGCGGCTGGACAGTTCCACTCGATTATCAGCCGATTCATGACCTGCAAAAAGAATTGCAGCTTTTCAGATATAAGCAGCATAACGGTAAAATCTCTATCGCTGATTTTTTACGTGAACATAGGTTGACAGTACTCATGTTGATGACCATCCTCAGCCTCCTTATCTTTGTTGTCTGCTATACAATTTTACTCAATAGAAGGCTTGAAAGAAGGGTTGAAGAGAAGACCGCTGAATTGTCACTGGAGGCGACTGAGCGCAAAATCACAGAAGAAAAACTCCATCGAGCTGAAAAGATGGAAGCTATCGGGCTCATGGCGAGTGGCGTCGCTCACGATCTGAATAACATTCTTTCCGGGATTGTCAGTTATCCTGAACTTTTATTGATGCGATTACCTGAAAAAAGTCAATTGCGCCAGCCTATCATGGCTATTTTGGAATCAGGATTACGTGCTGCCGATGTGGTCGCCGATTTGTTGACCGTTGCCCGGGACGCTGCAAAGGTTCGCACCCGTGTCAATGTTAATAGTTTAATCCTGGAATATTTGAGTTCTCCTGAGGCTGAAAAGATAAGCTCTCTTCATCCTGAGGTGACTATTTCGACAGCGCTGTGCAACTCTCTTAAATTCGTCTGCTGTTCTCCCTCTCACGTGAGTAAATGTATCATGAATCTTGTTCTCAATGCGGCAGAGGCCATTGATACTTCGGGGGAAATTATTGTGAGTACGGAAAATTGTCACTTGTCAGCCGCTGAGGCCGAGGAAATTTCAGTTAAACCCGGTAGCTATGTGACGATCACGGTAGCTGATAATGGTTCAGGAATTGAGCCTGCAGATTTGCAGCATATTTTTGAGCCATTCTATTCGAAAAAGAAGATGGGTCGCAGTGGCACAGGGATTGGTCTTGCTGTTGTCTGGAACTCAATGCAGGACCATGATGGAACAGTGATTGTAAAAAGTGATGCAAAAGGAACTGTTTTTACCCTGTATTTCCCGCAATATGTAGACGATTGTCTCAATACAGAGGAGGACGAAAAGTTCCTGCCTTTGGAGGTCGCTCCCAATTTAAGCGGGAATGGTGAACTGATTTTGGTGGTTGACGACGAAGCTTATCAACGGGATATCGCGGAACGGATTCTAAAGCAACTTGGATATCAGGTGCATACCGTGAATAGTGGTGAAGAAGCTGTTCAATATACCAGGGAAAAAAATGTTGATCTGTTGCTTCTGGATATGTTGATGCCTCCCGGAATGGATGGTTTGGAAACATATAAACAAATTGATCGCTTTAAACCGGGACAAAAAGCTCTCATTGTCAGTGGCTTTTCTGAAAAAGCCAAAGTTGAACAGGCTCTTTCCATGGGAGTTGAGAGCTTTTTAAAAAAACCTTATACGTTGCGCCAGTTGTCAGTCACTGTAAAGCAGGCTCTTAAGCCGAAAGGTGTAGAAGATCCTATGATACCGCCATTCAAAGGTGATCCCCCTCAGATTTAAACTTATCATTTTTTTTACAGAAGCCGGGATTGTATTGAGCACCCTGGAATATTTTAAATTTTCGCAATGATGCTGACCCAGATCTCTTGGTAGTTGAAGATTATCCGAAAAGCCTTTCCTACGACAAACCCTGACATAAAAATTGCTGAGCTGAATGGCGAATAATCCTCCGCTGAATCATCTATAAGTCAAAAAAAACATGAAATGATCAGATGGGTCATTATTTTACAAAATATGCAGCAATATATTACTAATTTTGTTATATTTCTGTAGGTGTGTCTATCCAAAGCAATTTATAAACCACAAGAGGGTGTTATGACAGGAAAACAATTATTGCTCAAAGCTTTGAAAGAGCGTGGAGTTAAGTATATTTTTGGTTACACCGGTGGTGCAATTATGCCGGTTTTTGACGAGATGGAGAAAATTGAAGATTTTAAGTTCGTTATGTCCCGACACGAACAGGGGGCGGTTTTCATGTCTCAGGGGGTTTCGCGGGCATCTCTGTCGACTTCTGCGCCGCAGATTGGTGTCTGTATGTCGACATCTGGCCCTGGTGCGATGAATCTGGTGACCGGAATTGCCGATGCGCATATGGATTCAATCCCGATTGTTGCGATTACAGGGCAGGTTGCGACGGGAGTGATTGCGACAGATGCTTTTCAGGAGAGCGATGTGGTCGGAGTCATGATGCCGATCTGTAAACAAACCTACATGCCTCTGCACGCTGATGAAATTGAAAAGACGATCCATGAAGGTTTTTATGTCGCTACAACCGGGCGGAGTGGGCCGATTGTGATTGATATTCCCAAAGATGTGCAAAATGCTCAGGTTGGTGAAGATTATCAGTTTGATCCGGTATCTTTCCGACCTCATCTGCCGGGTTATTTCTATTCTCCAACTCCGGAGCGTGAACCCCTGCAGCGGGCTATTGAACTGATTAACAAGAGTGAACGGCCGGTGATGTTTTGTGGCCATGGGGTCATCAACAGTAATGCCGGTCAGTTACTGCAAAGTTTTGCCGAAAAAGTCAATATCCCGGTCGCCTTTACCCTGCACGGGTTGTCGGCAATGCCGGCCGATCACCCATTGAGTCTGGGGATGATGGGAATGCACGGGACGGTTGAAGCCAACCGGGCAATTCTTGAATCCGATCTGCTGATTTCCTTCGGGATGCGTTTTGATGATCGTGTCACCGGAAAGCTGAATGAATATGCTCAGAATGCTGATGTCATCCATGTCGAAATTGATCCTTCGGAAATTGACAAGAACGTCAGGACTTCAGTCGCAATTAATGCCGATGTTTATCGAACCCTCCATGTTTTGCTCGATGATCCGATGGTGACTTACAAACCTCGGCGTCGCTGGCTGGAAAAAATCGATGGTTTCCGTAACGTCATGGCAGAAGATCTTGCCGCCGAAATTGCTCATGGCGTTGGTGTCGACAATAAGCTGCTGATGAAAACGATTATTCATCAACTATCAGAAGTCACTCAAGGTCGTGACCTGATCGTTTCAGACGTTGGTCAGCATCAGATGATGGCCGCCCGTTTTTATAATTACCAGACCAACAACAGCTGGTATGCCTCCGGCGGGGCCGGCACAATGGGGTGCTCCTTGCCGATGGCTGTTGGTGTCAAATTGGCACGACCTGATGAGAGGGTCTGGTCTATCAGCGGTGACGGTGGTTTTCAAATGAATGCCCAGGAACTGGGCACAATTATGGAACATAACATCGACCTGAAGATTATTATCCTTAACAATGGTTACCTGGGAATGGTGCGCCAATGGCAGACTTTCTTCTTTGATGGCTGTTACGCAGGTACGCCGATGCAAAGCCCGGACTTTAAACTTCTGTCACAGGCATACGGGATACCGCACCGGAAAATCGAAAACCTCGAAGATGTCACTCCCGCTCTGCAGGAGGCCATCGATCATAAGGGTCCCATGGTTCTTGAATTCATCTGTGATCCTGCAGAAGTTATTTTGCCTATGGTTCCTTCTGGTGGTGGCTTTGAGGACATGATTGTCAGCCATCCTCAACGCAATGGTGAGGACATGACAGAGGAAGGGGACGTGGCATGAAAAAACGCGCTATTTTGGCTTTTACGCTCGATAATCCAGGGGTATTAAATAAGGTTTCGATGCTGATTCGCAAAAAAATGTATAACGTGGACACTCTTACGGTTTGTCGTTCACGCATTCCCGGAGTGAGTCGAATGACGATCACTCTTGAGGAAGATGATCAGGCGAGAGTGACTCAAATCATCAAGCAGCTGGAAAAGTTCACCGAGGTCATTTCTGCTAAAGAACTGGACACGGATCATAGTTACTGGCGTGAAGTTGCAATTGTGAAATTAGAGGTTGATGCTGCACATATTCAGGATTTTACCGGTCGCTATAATTTTGAAATTCTTGAACAAAAAGGGGAAGATGTCCATATTCTGCAAATTGTCGGATCCACACGTCGGATTGACGCATTCCTTGACGAGGTTGGGCAGGAGCATATCATCGAAATTGCTCGAACGGGAGTGACTGCACTGGAAAAATAGATGTTAAACACAAAGGTCTGTTATGAAAAGACGTAGTCATCAAATCACCGGGAAACGAGGAGATTCAAGCTGGGTGGAACGGACTGCTTCACGAACGATGTTACGAGCGGTGCGGTTCAAGGATGAAGATTTTTCCAAACCGGTTATTGCTGTGGCAATTCCCTATACCAATGGAACTCCTTGCAATGATCATATCCGTAATTTAGGCGATCTGGTACAGAATGAAATAGAGGCGGCTGGTGGCAAGGCGATCGTTTTTGGTACGCCTGTTGTTTCTGATGGCATCTCCATGGGAACAGAGGCGATGAAATATTCGCTGGTCAGCCGTGAAGTGATTGCAGATGCGATTGAGTTGATGACTGAAGGTTATCAGGTTGATGGCGTCCTAACCTTATCTGGTTGTGATAAAACCATTCCCGCAGCTCTCATGCCCATTGCGCGTAATGATCTGGTTGGTTTGACTCTGTATGGTGGAAGTATTCTGCCGGGACAACACGGCCATCAGGAACTAAATATTGTCAGTGCCTTTGAAGGTATCGGGGCCCATTCCGCTGGAAAGATTGATACCCGGGAACTGCATGAAATTGAGAGTTGTGCGTGTCCTGGGGCGGGATCTTGTGGCGGGATGTATACGGCGAATACAATGGCGTCTGCCATCGAAGCAATGGGGATGAGCGTGACCGGTTCCTCGTCGCATATGGCGGTCGATCGGAATAATCAACTTTCTGTGGATAAGTGCCGGGATGCCGGAGAGAGTGTCCGAGCCTTGATGAAACTTCTGAAAAAGGGAATCACGGCTCGGCAGATCATGACTCGTAAGGCTTTTGAAAATGCCCTGACCGTTGCCTGGGCTCTGGGGGGATCGACCAATGCGGTTTTGCATCTTTTGGCTTTGGCAAGAGAAGCCCGTGTGCCTTTGACTCTGAAGGATATTTCTGACATCACAGCTCGGGTTCCATTGCTTGGTAATTTCAAACCTTTCGGGCGGTATCTGATGAATGATCTGCATGCCCTTGGTGGTGTACCGATGGTGATGAAAGTTCTCATGGATGCGGGTTTTCTTCATGGTGATTGCTTAACGGTCACGGGCCATACGATTGCCGAAAATCTGACTTCAGCGCCTGATTGTCCTTCTGGTCAGGATGTTTTGTTTCCCGTTAGTGCTCCCTATGCTCCTGCGGGTCGGCATATTCGCATCCTTTATGGTAACCTTGCCAAGGAAGGATGCGTCCTTAAGCAGAGTGGTAAAAAATTAAACACCATGAGTGGGCCGGCAAAGGTTTTCAATCGTGAGGAAGATGCCCTGGGCGCAATCCTGAGTGGGAAAATCAACTCAGGAGACATCATTGTGATTCGCTATGAGGGCCCCAAAGGGGGGCCGGGAATGAGGGAGATGTTATCCCCTTCTGCCGCATTGATGGGGGCTGGACTGGGTGACAGTGTTGCTTTGATTACCGATGGACGGTTTTCCGGTGGCACCCATGGCATTATGATTGGTCATGTTGCCCCGGAAGCCCAGATTGGTGGATCTCTTGCTCTGGTGCAGGACGGAGATCGCATTGAGATCAATCTTGAACGTGAAGAGCTCAATCTTGTTATCAGTGAGGCAGAGTTCGTGTCCCGGAACAAAAACCGGCAAGAGCCGCCACAGCGTTATCAAAGTGGGGTTCTGGCTAAATATGCCAGGCTGGTCTCCTCGGCATCAACAGGGGCGGTGACATCATCCTTTGATTGATCCTTTAAACCCGTTTATTACCAAGGTAGTTCTTCACCATTGCTATGCCAGAAAGAACCTGTGTTCTCGAGGTTTAGATTTGCGATTATCCTGACCAGTCCGGCGACAGATTCTTCCGGTGTTATCATTCCTCCGAAATTGACCATTCTGGTTTTTACATAGCCGGGATGCAGTTGTGCCACTGCAATTCCCTGTTCTTTAAGATCAATGGCAAGGGAACGGCCCAAAGCATTCAATGCCGCCTTGGAGGCGCGGTAGCCATAGCGGCCTCCGGAATCGTTGTCGCTAATAGATCCCATGCGGCTGGTGATGTTGGCAATCTTACTTCCCCTATGCAGGTTGGGGAGCAGGCTCTCGCTGACCCGCAAAGGGGCAAAGGCGTTAATTTCCATCTGTAACCGGAGCGAGTCAAAATTGATTGATCCAAGGACTTCATCCTGAAGAAGACCTGCATTGTTGATCAATAGATCGATATTTTGTCCTTTGAGTTGGGTTTTAAGCCTTTCGACATTGTCTTCTTGAGTGATATCTATCCCCTCAATAATCTGTGTAGCAACCTTTTCAAGCTCGAGTGAGGACTCGCGACACACCCCCGTGACATTCCAGTTTTCTCCTTGGTAATGGCATGCCAGAGCAAGACCTATTCCGCGATTGGCACCTGTTATCACAACATGTTTCATTGTTTATCCCTTTTCCATTGATGTGGTAGTGAAACTCTCAAGTGACGCGATCCAGCTTGGAAGCAGTTTTTTGTGGCCGTGCCTGTGTTGCTGCGTCAACCAGATAAAGAATGGAACGATAGGGGATATCGCCGTGAAGTGATAACCCAATTTCACAGGTTTTACTGGTAGAATAACCGGCATCACAATTGTTAACTTGCTTTTTCAGCTCTTCCAACGCGGCTGCATTCAATTCCGGATAGTTAAAACCACGATCTCCGGCGAAACCACAACAGTAGATATCCTCTGGAATGACAACCTCTGTTGCACAGGCCTCAGCCAGAGTTTTTATCTGTTCATCAAGTCCCATTTTACGGGCACTGCAGGTGATATGTAAGGCAATCTTGGAGTCAACCGGAGTAAAGATAAGTTTGTCCAGCAAGAATTCGAGAACAAATTCTATCGGTTCATAAAGACTCAACTTGGCATCAAGTTTTTCTTTCATCCGTAACAAACAGGGGCTGGTGTCACAGAGGACAGGTATTTCACCCTCTTTGGAAGCTGTCAGCAAGGCCCGGTTTAATTGCTCACTTTTATCATCAGCCTGTTTGAAAAAACCTTTGCTTTCAAATGCCTGGCCACAGCAAAGAGCACCCAGGTTCTCAGGGTAGATAATTTGATAGCCAGCTTTTTTCAGGAGTGAAACGGTTTTCTGTGGCAGCGCCTCAGGTTCTGTTTCGCCTCGTGCTGGTCCACTCATACAACGACTGGGACATGCAGGGAAATAAACAACTTGTCGCGGGTTATCAGGATCAAAGGGTTCTGGTTTGATTTTCATCACTCCGGAGGGCATTTCCTTGTTCCAGAGAGGGAGCTTATTAGCAGTCAAAGTTCGGGCTGTGGCTGAAGCATGCTCCATAAAAGCTGTGCCGGTCAATTGGTGAATTTTATCAACCGTTTTCAGGGTTGTGTTTATTGTTCCAGCAACACCCTTGAAGTTTCTTGCGACCCAATCAGCGACCAGGTTCGCCAGATCTCCATTGGCTTCTTCGCGCAAGGCTTTAACCATTTTTCCCGTATCGATACCGACGGGGCATTTTGTGCCGCACAAGCCATCGGCAGCACAGGTTTCCTGCCCGGGGTATTGGTAGGATTTAAACAGCGCCTTCATTTCCTGGGGGGTGGCATCTGCTGCCATTTGGCGGCTGATTTCACGTCGGCCGACAATCCGTTGCCGGGGTGTAAATGACAGATTGCGGGACGGGCAGACCGGTTCGCAGAAACCGCACTCAATACATTTATCGACAAGTTCGTGGGTGGCGGGGTAATGGCTTCAGGTTTTTGATATGGGCTTCGGCATCGGCATTGATAATGACCCCCGGATTCAAGAGGCTATCAGGATCAAAGAGAGTCTTGATTTCTTGCATCAGCTTGTAGGCTGCCGAACCCCATTCTTTTTCAACAAATGGGGCCATATTTCTTCCTGTGCCGTGCTCTGCCTTAAGCGAACCATCGTATTTTTCTACGACCATGCTGACGACTTCATCCATAAAATTCCGGTAGCGGATAACCTCGGCTGTTATCGAGAAATCCTGAGTGAAGACAAAATGTAAATTTCCTTCAAGGGCATGCCCAAAAATAATGGCTTCGTCGTAATGATATTTTTTGAACAACGCCTGCAAGTCTAGAGCAGCGGCAGCCAGGTGCTGATTTGGGAAAGCAACATCTTCAATAATAACCGTGGTTCCGGTTTCTCGGACGGCACCAACTGCAGGGAAAAGACCTTTGCGAATATTCCAATAGACCTTATATTCAGAGGGGTTATCGGTAAATTCAATCGGGTGAACAGTTTTTATTTTAGCCAGCGCTGATTTGATTTCTTGAATTTGTTCTTTGAGGGCCTTTGCGCTGCTGGCACGAGTTTCCACCAGCAATGCGGTCACTGTTTTGCCCAACCCGGCGAGATAGTCAGGCATGCCTGGTTCATGTTCGACCGAAGCGAGTCCGGCACGATCCATCAGCTCTGCTGCTGCGACAGGAAGCCCATTACGAAGAATTGGTACGGCACTACAGGCGGTGGGAACATCAGGGAACATGATCAATGCGCTGGCTTTATATTTGTGCTCGGTGACGGTTTTGTAGATAACTTCAGAAATAAACCCCAGGGTTCCTTCCGAGCCGACCATTAGCTGCTGCATGATGGCGAAAGGATCTTTGAAATCAACCAAGGCGTTCAAACTGTAGCCGGTCGTGTTTTTGATTTTGTATTTGTAACGGATTCTGTCGCTTAGTTGACTGTCTGCTAAAACGTTTTTGCGTAGCTCTGCAAGGCCCTGGAGAATATGAGGATGACTGCGTTTAAACTGTGCCCGGCTTTTGTCATCGGCAGTGTCAACAATAGTGCCATCTGCAAGGATCATCCGTAAACTGTGCAGAGTTTGATAGCTGTTCTCAGCAACCCCGCAGCACATGCCACTGGCATTGTTAGCCAGAATGCCGCCGATTTTTGCGCTGTCGATGGAAGCAGGGTCGGGACCGATTTTTTTGCCGAATTCAGCAAGAAATCGATTCGCCTGACTGCCGATAATTCCCGGTTGCAGCTGAATCTTTGTTGCTTTGTCAAAAATTTTATATTTCTGCCAGCCTTTTCCAAGGCGAACAAGAATGCTGTCGGTAATCGCCTGTCCGGAGAGACTGGTCCCGGCGGCACGAAAAGTTATCGCAAGCTGCCGTTGACTGGCTTCCCGAAGAATTATCTGTACCTCCTGTTCCGTTTCGACATTGATAACAATTTTTGGAATCATGCGGTAGAAGCTGGCGTCGGTGCCAAATGCCACGGTCAAAAGAGGGTCGGTGATAATATTCTGCTTTGGGATTGTTTTTGCTATCGCGCTATAAAAGCTCTGATAATTTTCTGGAAGCATCGATATACCCTTTGTGATCGAGAGGGGATTTGTCCGGTAATGGAATTTTAACAGAAGTCTGACTAAAATGGTAATGTTGGTGTCTGCAAAAAAAGCTGCCCGTTTGCAGCAGCAGCTTGATTTGGATTTGCCTATTGTCAGCTGTTACTAAAGAGCCAGGGTGTGCTCAGACGGTGAGAATCTTCGTAAGCTCTTATTTTATCAACTTTTTCCAACGTCAAGCCGATATCGTCCAACCCATTTAAAAGGCAATGCCTGCGAAATGGATCGATTTCAAAAGTTGTTTTCTCCCCGTTGGGCATGGTCAAAGTCGTTGTTTCCAGATCGACTTGGAGCTTGTAGCCGGGTTGATCCTGAACCGAGACGAAAAGTTCATCAATTTTGCCTGTAGCCAGAATAATGGGAAGGATCCCGTTTTTGAAGCAGTTGTTGTAAAAAATATCAGCAAAGCTTGGAGCAATGATCACCCTGAAACCGTCGTCGAGTAGTGCCCATGGAGCATGCTCACGTGAGGATCCACAGCCAAAATTATCCCGTGCCAGTAAGATTTGCGCCCCCTGGTAACGGGGTTGGTTGAGGATGAAGTCAGGGTTCAAAGGCCGGTCGGTGCAATCCATGCCCGGTTCTCCGTGATCCAGATAACGCCATTCATCAAAAAGATTGGGGCCGAAACCTGTGCGCTTTATAGATTTTAAAAATTGTTTCGGGATAATTGCAT
The DNA here is from genome assembly GCF_963675815.1 of uncultured Desulfuromusa sp. Classification (NCBI taxonomy): domain Bacteria; kingdom Pseudomonadati; phylum Thermodesulfobacteriota; class Desulfuromonadia; order Desulfuromonadales; family Geopsychrobacteraceae; genus Desulfuromusa; species uncultured Desulfuromusa sp. The sequence continues at coordinate 157,469 of NZ_OY776576.1, read as the reverse complement.
CTGTATCAACGTTAGAGCGGTCAAGAGGAGCAACCAATCCAGTGAAACTGGTGAACTTTTCCATTACATCACCTCCATTTGGCGAACATCAACAAAATGGCCTGTGACAGCTGCTGCGGCAGCCATGGCGGGACTGACCAGATGAGTGCGGCCTCCTTGTCCCTGGCGGCCTTCAAAATTACGATTTGACGTCGATGCGCAGCGTTCTTCCGGGGCGAGCCGATCATTATTCATGGCCAGACACATGGAGCAGCCAGGTTCACGCCACTCGAAACCTGCTGCTATAAAAATTTTATCCAGACCTTCTGCTTCTGCCTGTTTTTTTGACCAGGCCGGATCCAGGGACAACCAAAGCAAGTTTTATGTTTTTTGCCAATTTCCGCCCTTTGGCTATGGCTGCAGCAGCACGCAGATCTTCAATCCGACCATTTGTGCAGGATCCGATGAAGACTTTATCCGGACAGATATCCGTCATCAGGGTGCCGGCCGTTAATCCCATATATTTGAGTGCCGCTTGAATTCCATCTTGTTTTATTTTATTTTCTTCGGCAGCGGGATCGGGGACTTGACCATCAATAGGAACGACCATTTCAGGTGAGGTTCCCCAGGTGACTTGCGGTTGCAGGTCTCGTGCATCAATTCGAATGATCCGGTCAAATTTTGCGTCAGGATCACTGTGCAATTGCTGCCAATGATTGACAGCCTGATCCCAAAGGTCATCCTTCGGGGCAAAAGGGCGGCCTTTAATATAGTCAATGGTGGTTTGATCCACGGCAATGATCCCTGCTCGTGCACCGGCTTCGATGGCCATATTGCAGACAGTCATGCGACCTTCCATTGATAAGCTGCGAATTGTTGAACCACCGAATTCAATTGTATAACCGGTACCACCTGCAGTGCCAATGCGACCAATAATAGCCAGAACAATGTCCTTTGCCGTCAGCCCATGAGGGAGTTCACCAGAGACTTCAATCAGCATTGCTTTTGATTTCTTTTGAATCAGACATTGGGTTGCCAGAACATGTTCAACCTCGGATGTTCCGATGCCAAAGGCCAATGCTCCGAAAGCGCCATGAGTTGCTGTGTGTGAATCGCCACAGACGATGGTCATGCCAGGCAGGGTCGCTCCTTGTTCGGGGCCGATCACGTGAACAATGCCCTGGCGCGGGTCGTTCATCGTGAATTCAGTAATTCCGAATTCCTGACAGTTTTTATCCAGTGTTTCAACCTGAAGGCGGGAAATTGGGTCGGCAATTTCTTTGCTGCGATCATCGGTGGGAACATTATGATCCGGGACAGCAAGGTTTGCATCAATTCTCCATGGCTGGCGATTTGTCAAACGTAGACCTTCAAATGCTTGAGGTGATGTGACCTCATGCAAAAGCTGGCGATCGATATACAGCAGACAGGTGCCGTTTTCATCCTGGTCAACGATATGATTGTCCCAAAGTTTGTCATAAAGAGTCTTGTCCATGTTTTACTCCTGTTTATTGTGTTCGAGCATTGTAAAACAATTGTGGCGGTTTTGTCTTGGGGTAAACGTATTTTAGTTGTTTTCAGCGAAACTCCAAGGAATAAACCCGTTGCCAACCTGCTTGCCTTCTATCTGTTCTTTTGTTAAAAAGAGAAGTTAATTTTAAAAACTCTAGGAGAGATCTGAATTATGGGATTAATGAGTGGAAAACGTGGTGTTATTTTTGGTGTAGCAAATGATAAAAGCATTGCTTGGGGGATTGCCAAGCAGCTGCGTGCTGCGGGGGCCGATCTGGCGTTTACTTATTTGAATGAAGCCTTGGAAAAGCGGGTGCGTCCGTTGGCAGAAAGTCTTGATTCTTCTATTATCCTTCCTTGTGATGTTCAAAATGAAGAGGAAATAGTTTCTGTTTTCAGTGAGTTGGAAAAACAATGGGGGCAGATAGACTTTGTCGTTCATGCTTTGGCATTTGCCAATCGTGAAGACCTGAAGCGGCCTTTCAGCCAGACCAGTCGGGATGGTTTTCGCCTGGCACTGGATGTCAGTGCCTATTCATTGGTCTCCATGACACGCTGTGCATTACCCGTTCTGAAAGAGGGGGGGAGTATTGTCACTATGACCTATCTTGGAGCGGTACGTGCTGTCCCGGCATACAATGTCATGGGAGTGGCTAAGGCTGCTCTGGAATCTTCTGTTCGTTATCTGGCTGCTGAACTGGGTGAAAAAGGAATTCGTGTCAATGCTGTTTCCGCTGGCCCAATAAAGACCCTGGCTGCTGCGGGAATTGCCGATTTCAAGAAAAAACTCAGCGTCGCTGAAGAACGTGCTCCCTTAAAGCGGTTGGTCCATCAGGATGAGGTTGGTAAGTCAGCGCTCTACTTGCTGTCCGATCTCTCTTCCGGAGTGACCGGTGAAGTTCATTATGTTGATGCCGGATTTAATATTGCTGCGGGTTAAAAGGGTGAAGAGACCTCTTTATTCTCACGACCAAACGTTATAGATAGAAATGAATAAGAAGGGGACAATCATATCGTGATTTGTCCTCTTTTTGATTTTAGGGTGTCTTAATGATTGAAGGGAAAACTGGCGGATTAAAAGCCAGTCAAATCAAATTGTTAGAGAGAATTTTAAGACGTAAAGTTGCCACGACGGAGATGATTTCTGTAGAGTTGGCGCGTTATCTCACGGAGTTATCCCGAGAATTGCAACGGCAACTGGGGCTGATTATTGATCGTCGCGGTGTCATTCACTCTGTTATTGTTGGTGATGATCGGGAAATTGTTATTCCGGATCTCTCCAGATATAGCTTGGGGCGTAGTGGTTTGCGTGGACTACGATGTGTCCATACCCACTTAAAACAGGAACCTTTAAGTCGGGACGATTTAACAGACCTTGAGTTGCTGCGTCTGGATGCGATGGCTATTGTCGGAGTCGGTGATGATGGTTTGCCGACCTATTTCTCCTATGCGCATCTTCTTCCGACAAAGAAAAAGTCACAAATTGAGACGGTAGATTTTAAAGATTTCTATCGTTTTAAGCTCGATTTTTCGGCTTTCATTCATGCACTTGATCAGGAAATGGAGCGTGTTTCCGCTGAGACAATTGACCTTGCAGATGGCCGGGAGAGGGCACTGCTTATTTCTGTCGGACAGGAAAGTCTGCAAAAAGTTGAAGCCTCCATGGATGAGCTTGATGAGCTCGCAAATACTGCAAATCTTGTTGTTATTGACAAGGTTATTCAGCGACCCCGTAAATTGAATCCTCGTTATCTTGTCGGCGAGGGAAAGTTGCGGGAGATTATCATACGGGCATTACAACAACGTGCAACACTGCTGGTGTTTGATCAGGATCTGACCCCGAACCAGGTCCGCTCAATCTCTGAAATTACCGAAATGAAGGTTATCGATCGCAGTCAGTTGATTCTTGATATCTTTGCTAAACGGGCCCAATCCCGGGATGGAAAAGTTCAGGTAGAGCTGGCGCAATTGAAATATATTCTGCCCCGTTTATCTGGAAAGGGGACAGCTATGTCTCGCCTCATGGGGGGGATAGGGGGCCGGGGGCCGGGTGAAACCAAGCTGGAAACAGATCGCAGGAGAATCCGCGATAAAATCCGTCGCCTGGAAAAGCAGCTTGATTCTCTTGGCCGAGGTCGGACTCAGAGACGCCAGAAAAGAATTCGTGCCGGGTTGCCGATTGTTTCTATCGTCGGCTATACCAACGCAGGAAAATCAACTTTGCTGAATGCATTGACTCAAAGCGATGTTTTAACTGAGGATCTGCTTTTTGCAACTCTTGATACTGCAACGAGGCGCCTTCGTTTTCCTCTGGACAGGGAAGTGATCATTACAGATACCGTTGGCTTTATCCGTGACTTGCCCCCAAGTCTGATTGGTGCCTTTAAGGCAACCTTGGAGGAACTGGAAGACGCTGATCTGCTGCTTCATCTGGTTGATCTCTCCAACCCCCCGTTTTGATGAGCAGATTCAATCCGTTGATAAAATACTTGATTCTCTGGATCTTGGAGTTCATCAGCGAATTTTGGTGTTTAATAAAATCGATCAAGTGTCCGCTGATGATTTACCACATCTCTGTCGTCGTTATGACGCGATAGCTGTTTCTGCTTTAAAACGAGCTAGTTTCGGACCGCTATTGGATGAAATGCAGCATCGTTTCTGGCCTGAAGAAGAGATCTCCATGCTATAGGCCTGTTGATGGTCTTGACTTAAAGTTGTCTTTTCGTTACCTTGCCATTAGCTGAAATTAATATTTGTGATTGTATCAGTTGTCTGGAGTAGTAAAAGATGAAATGGTTTTTATATGTGCTGCTGTTGTTCTGCTTTGGCTGCCAGCCTTCTGCCCGGCTGTTGGGAGATTTTTCCAATAAACAGATAAGAGTGGAAAAACATGAACAGGTTCCTGAGGTTGTCGCGGCTCATAAGCCGGATAAGGCGACAGTTGTAGAACAATATGCATTAGCTGAGACAGACACTCTTCCAGTGCCAATAGCAGAATATTTACAGGTCAACTCACCTCTTCCTTATTTTGGGGATTTCCCCCTGGCGTCCCATCCCCGGGTTGATAAATTGGTTAAGAGGTACAGTGGATCCAATAAAGTCATGTTTGGTCATTGGCTTGAAAGGGCCAGTCGCTATATTCCCAAAATCCAGCTAGTCTTCGCAGCTGAAGGGATTCCTCTCGATTTGGCTTATCTGGCTATGATTGAATCCGGTTTTAATGTCAGGGCTTATAGTTGGGCTCATGCTGCCGGGCCCTGGCAGTTTATTGAAAGTACCGGTCGGTTGTATGGCTTGCAAAATGACTGGTGGCAGGATGGGCGTTTAGATCTGGAAAAATCAACACGAGCGGCGGCTAAGCATTTAAAGTATTTATATAAACGATTTGACGGAGATTGGTATCTGGCTGTCGCGGCGTATAATGCCGGTGGTGGGAAAATCCGTAAATCGATTAGAAAGAGTGACAGTCGTGATTTCTGGGTTTTGGCCGAAGGCTCCGTTCTAAGAGAGGAAACAAAAAATTATCTACCGAAATTACTGGCAGCTCTGCAGATTGTCAAAGATCCACAAGCTTATGGGTTTTCGGATTTGAAATTTAATCCACCCCTTGAATATGAGACAATCACTGTGGAAACAAGCACTGATCTTGAAATAATTTCCGGATTTTGTGGGATAACCTACAATGAATTAAAGGAACTCAATCCGGAGTTAAAGCGCTGGTGTACACCACCGGGGGTGAAAAATTATCAGCTTAGAGTGCCTTTTGGGAGTGCTGCCCAAGCCCAATTATCTTATTCTCAGCTGCCTCAAGATCAGCGAGCCAGTTACCATCGTCATCAGATAAAATCAGGGGATACATTACAGGTTCTGGCGCGAAAATATCATATCCGTGTCGATGACATCATCGCATTAAACAATATCCGCAATCCCAGAGCATTACAGATTGGTCATAACTTGATTCTGCCACTGAAGGAGGGATTTAAAGACCTTCCTGAAAATGCACTGAAGGATAGTTATGTGCGTAGCCGCCGCAAAATTTATACAGTACGAAAGGGTGACAGCCTGTGGTCAATATCGCAGCGGAATAACGTGACCCAGAAGGAATTGCGTGTCTGGAACAAACTGGGCTGGAGCAATCACCTGCGTCCAGGTCAGGTTCTTGTTGTTTCCAAGCCCGGAAAGCATGTGGTCGCAAAAACACGATCGCAGAAAGGTCCTGCCCGGAAAATGATTTATCATGTTGTCCCGGGTGACACTCTTTGGGATATCGGCCGCCAGTTTGATGTTGCAACAGAACAAATTCGTCGCTGGAACGAACTTTCCCACGAGCATATTTTGCGTCCGGGACAAAAACTCACCCTGATGGTTTCTGCCAGCTAATAACCCTTGCAATTCTTCTGCATAATGAACGCTGTTTGCTTTGACATTTTGGACGCAGATTGATAAGGTTCAGCGCCTGAATATGACGATTTTTAATCTTATTTTTCTCTATCTGTAAAAGGATTGTCTAAATGCTTAATATGTTGATTTCACTTGCCTGCTCAGCTTTGTCCTCTGCTTTGATGATGGGGTTTGTCACCCCCAATATTTGGATAACTATGGCTGTTTCTGCAGTCATCTTTGCCCTTGTGTTTATGCTGCTGACGCGAATTATCATGAAAAAAGTCGGTGCATTGATGGAAACAGCACAGAAGGATATGCTGGCAAAACCGGACTGATAAAGCCATTAAGGAACTTCAGGCGGGTCTGAAATACGGACCTTGGCAAATATATGTCAAACAGCAAATTAATTCGCAAATTGGAACAATTTATTATCTTAAGCGGGAATTTAAAGAGGCGATTCCATTTTTGGAGAAAGGATTTGTCCGGAACTGGGTCAGTACCTCAATGTTGGCAATTACCTATATGAAAAAAAATAAAACCGGAAAAATGGTTGAAACGTTCGGTAAAGCCATTTCAGGAAATCGCAAAGAACCCATGGTCTATGCCGTTTATGCTTTTTGTATGGACCGTGTTGGTGAACGGACAAAAGCCATAGAGATCCTGAAAAAGGGTATTGCCAAAACCAGCGATGAGCGCTTGCAGGAAAATATGGATCTGCTGGAGTCTGGTAAAAAGATGAAAAATGAAGAGCTTTGGTGATATGTGGTATCAATTTCATCTGGAAAAGCAGGGAGCCATTATAAAAAAACAAACGAAAGCTATGACTGGTCGACGCAAACAGGTTTTACGGTGAGAACGACGTATGGCTAAAAAAAGAACCAAAGCCAAATCAAAAAAAAATGAATTTAATAGCACCCCCTTTAGTGATCTGAAGGGGTTTGCTGTTTCTGGGGCAGAAAAAAAAGAACCGGAAATGCCTGAACAAAAGCGGGTATCTGACAATGTTATCGGTTCTTTTGCTGATGAGATGGAGATGCTGGGGGTCAAGAAACTTAGTGACGATGTGGAGTCTGACAGTGAATTGTCTGCTGAACCCACAGTTATTTTGCCACCATCTGATTCTGAAAAGGTGACAGAAGAAGAAATTTTTTTAACCGCGATGGGTGAATTATCTGTCAATTTCAGAGACGGTTTGCCTGCAAAGGATTCGCCTCCCGAGGCACAGCAACGTCGATTAAAGCAGCTCAAAAGAGGAAAACTGTCACCTGAAGCTTCCCTGGATCTTCACGGTTTTCGGCGCACTGATGTCGTGCGGAAGTTGATACATTTTTTGGATGATTCTTTGTATCAAGGCTTGCAGACAGTGCTCATTATTACAGGTAAAGGGATGCATTCCGAAGACGGAACCTCGGTGTTACGTCATGAGGTGGAGCAGTTTTTGTCCTCTGAGGGGAAAAAATATGTGATTGAGTGGGTGCGAGCGCCAAAACAGTATGGTGGAGAAGGAGCTATGGTTTTGTTTTTGCGAAAAATAAAGGGGATGTAAATAATTTGTCAACGAATCCTTCGTCGGAGCGTTGAAGTAATCACATAGACGCACTATTAAACCCTAACGAAGGAGAGAAAAATGAGAAGCGTTCTGAAAATGTCCCCGCTGGTTTGGTCTGTCATTCTACTGTTTGTGTTAACCCCTGTTGCATTTGATTTTTCGTCAGGTTCCCTGACCTCAAGCACTGCTTATGCTAAAGGTGGAAATGGTGGAGGCGGCAATGGTGGTGGAGGCGGTAACGGTGGCGATGGTGGCGGTAACGGTGGTGGTGATGGCGGTAACGGTGGCGATGGCGGTAACGGTGGTGGAACTGCCGATGGCAGTTGTGATGGCACAGGGCCTGGAATGCAGGATGAAAACACCGCTGAAGCATCAGGTCTGCAAGCACAATCAATGACCCAGACTCAATCTCAAACCAGAACCCGGACGCGGACCCAAAACCAATATCAACTGGATCAAGTTGCTGATGAAGTACAAGACCAGGTACAGGATCAGGTGCAGGACCAAGTACAGGATCAGGTCCAAGATCCGGCTACGCATGTTGATGAAGCTGATGAGACCGTCAGTGACTCCTAGTTGTTGCTGTTAAAAATTGGTTTAAAGTTTTAGATTGCCGTACGGTTGAGCTGAATTCCGTACGGCAATTCTATGATCTCTTCAGAAGAATCGTCGCTCAACTTGATCTGAATGCTTGCATTTGATGAACCGCTGTAGACACATTGGCTGAATGTGTCGGGTGTGCGTGAACCGTTCCACCAATCTGGCTGAGAGTTAAGCGGTTTTGTACCGCTAAAGTCAGCTCATGGATCATTTCGGTAGCTGCTTCGCCGACAATAATTGCTCCTGCCACAACCGAATTCTGTTCTTCAACAAACAGCTTGACAAAAGCTGGTGTCACTTTATCAACAACTGACCGGCCATTGGGAACCGGTGATATTGTAAAGCTCCGGATTCCTTCACTTTCATGACTGACGCCAACTCCAGCGACTTCCGGGTGACTGAACGCAACACGTGGGACCGCAATCTCTTCCAGAGAGACATGCGTTCCTTGCACCATGTTTTTCGCGAGCAATTGCCCTGCCATTTCGGCCGCATGTGCCAGCATAACTCCTCCGGTAACATCTCCTAGAGCATAGATATGTGAGACACTTGTTTGCATGGTGGAGTTAACGCTTACCGCACCTTTCTCGACCTGAACCCCGGCGGCATTCAGATTAAGAGTGTCAATATTCGGTTTGCGACCGACTCCGATCAATACTTTATTAACGATCTCAGGAGTTTCTATGCCTTGATACTTCACTATGACTTGGTCGTTTTGAACCGTTAGTTGCTCAACCATAGTGCCGGTTTTCACGGTAATGTTTTGAGCTTCAAAAGCATCTTGCAGAGCCTTTCCGGCTTCTTTATCTTCTCGGGGTAACAAGGAGTCGAGAGCTTCAACGACACTGACTTCACTTCCAAAGGTATGATACAGAGTCGCAAATTCACAGCCTATGGCACCACCGCCGATAATGAGCAGCTTTTCCGGTATTTCAGTGTTTTTCAACATCTGATCGCTGGACAGGATATATTGACCATCGAAGGGAGCAAAAGGAAGTTCGACAGTTTCCGATCCCGTGGAGATGATAATCTGTTCACCACGAATCACTTGACTGGTGCCATCAACTTTAGAAATCAATATCTCGTGTTCAGATTGAAATGATCCAAATCCACGAAAGACATCAATCTGGACTTGTCCCATCATCCCCCGGATCATCCCTTTGAGTGTCTCAAGGTCTGAGTCGACAACAGACCGTATCCGCTGCAGATCGACCTTTTCTGCAGAAAGAGAGAGCCCATATTTATCACCCTGTCGGGCATAACGATACGCCGTCGCAGCTTTCAGCAGAGATTTAGTCGGCATGCAGCCACGATTAAGGCAAACTCCACCAAAATGGTCGTTTTCTGCCTGGATTATAGCGACTGTTTTGCCCAACTGATTCAGGGTCATGGCTGCGGTCATGCCACCCGGGCCGCCGCCAATAACAACTACATCAAAAGATTGCATCTTATTTTCTCCTATGCTTTTTTATTATTTTCAAGTGCCTGCATAGCACTATCAAGAAGTCGGTGAAATGTTGCCACATCGTCTTCTGACATCATTCTTGTCATTTCAGAAAGGACAGTATCCCGCTTTTGTTGGAGCGCCTCGACTGTTGGCTGGATTTTACGGGTCAGAAAAATACGTGTTTGTCGTTTATCATTTTCACAAGGAGTGCGTCGGATTAATCCGTCCCTTTCCATCCGCCTCAGGGTATTGGCCATCGTCGGCTGTTCCACCTGGATTCTTCGACAAAGTTCAGCTTGCGTTTGCCCCTCTTCATCATACAGGCAACAGAGGACCGGCAGCTGCCCAGGGGAAACACCTTGAGACTTAATTCGATCATTCAAGCTGGCCATCATCAATCGCGCCAAATAATGCAACTTGTATCCAAGATTATTGTTGACTTGATTTTCCATAAATACCCCTATAAGTAGATAGCCTGCTATGTTTTTGCATAGCAGGCTATCTATTGTCAAGGCAATTATTCTATTGAATAATGTCACTATGCATTAAGCTAGAAAAATGAATCGTATGGTCATGCTCAAATATGCTTTCCGGTACTGAAACTGACCGTATTTTAGCCTAGCCAAAAGTTTTTAAAGTCATCCGGTTTTGAGTTCGCTGATTTCTCCTCGACAACCAGTTGTAAGGGGCATTCTGACCTCCAAAATTATGCCGTCAAAGTGAATAATTGCGTTTTTGTAATCCCTTTTTAATAGTGGTGATTTTTGTGGCATTGATGTTACCCTTTCTTGACGCGTGTGGTGTGTTAGCTTATATTTTTAATTACATATCATTAAGTGACAGATATAAACACACTTCGTCGCTATTTTGATGTAGAATGGGGGATCATGAAAACAGCAGGAGAAAATAATGGCTCAGATATTTGCTGATAATTCACTTTCAATTGGTCGTACTCCACTGGTCCGATTGAACAAAATCGTAGAACCGGGCGGCGCTAATGTTTATGGGAAGATCGAAGGACGAAACCCGGCGTACTCAGTCAAGTGCCGGATTGGTGTCTCAATGATCGATGATGCGCAAAAAAAGGGAAGATTGACACCTGGCATGGAAATCGTTGAGCCAACCAGTGGAAATACCGGAATCGCTTTGGCTTTTGTGGCTGCAGCAAAAGGCATCCCTTTGACCTTGACGATGCCTGAGACGATGAGTATTGAGCGGCGTAAAGTCCTTAAGGCGTTTGGTGCTAACTTGATTTTAACATCAGGAGCAAAGGGGATGGCTGGTGCCGTACAGGAAGCAGAAAGGATGGCAGAGGAGCAGCCTGATCGCTATTTGTTGCTTCATCAGTTTAAAAATCCGGCCAATCCTGAGATTCATGTTCAGACAACCGGACCTGAAGTCTGGGAGGACACTGATGGTGAAATCGATATTCTTGTCGCAGGAGTCGGTACAGGCGGAACGATAAGTGGAATTTCAAAATTCATAAAAGAAGTAAAGAAAAAAACAATTCTTTCTGTTGCCGTCGAGCCGGAAGACAGTCCGGTCATTAGCCAATATCTGGCAGGAGAAATGCTTCAGCCCGGGCCACACAAAATTCAGGGCATTGGTGCCGGTTTTATTCCGGAAACTCTTGATCTGCAGATGATTGATCATGTTGAACTGGTCAGTAATGACGAAGCTTATGAATATGCCAGACGTTTAGCCAGAGAAGAAGGGATGCTTTCCGGTATTTCCAGCGGAGCTGCCGTTGCTGTCGCTGCCAGATTATCTAAACAGCCGGAATTTTCCGGAAAGAATATTGTTGTTATTCTGCCGGATTCAGGAGAGCGATATTTAAGTAGTGATTTGTTTACCTGATGTCGATGTATTTGTTTTAGATCGAGATATCAGGACTTCTTCATTGTTAAACAGCTATAAAGCGTAGAATCTCCTGTTTTATGAAGATTGCCTTGTCTTAAAAAAACCATTCTCTCAAATTATCTTAATTTTGTATAAAATGTTGATACTTTCGGAAATATGCTATTCTCAACAAGTCGTAAGATCAGTTGTTTGAGTTTATTTTAAGGGTTGCGCATGGACGAACAACAGAAAGAAAAAGAATCAGGTGAATCTTCTCATCACGAAGATCTGGGCAACGTTCTGTCGCAGGCTCTTTGTTGCTTAAACGACATGGACGATGACTATTCTGATGGTCGACGCGAGCTTGAATCAATTAGCCAACGCCTCCTAGCCGGGAAATTTCGCCTTGCTGTTCTAGGGCAGTTCAAGCGCGGGAAAAGTACTTTTTTAAATGCACTTCTCGGGGAGGAATTATTGCCAACTGATATTCTTCCGGCAACGGCGATCCCCACTTTTATCAGTGCTGCAGAAGAAATAGAGATCCAGGTTGCTTTTAGTTCAGAGGAAGAAATTGTTAAGTTCTCACCCTCATCCGGCCAGTCAATCAGTGATTTCCTGACAGAATTTGTGACTGAAAAGGGGAATCCGAAGAATCAACGCATGGTCGCACGGGTTGATATCGGTCATCCTGCCGATATTCTCAAGCAAGGAATTGTATTAATCGATACGCCGGGGATTGGCTCAACCTATAAACATAATACGGAAGTAGCCTATCAAATTCTTCCGCAATGCGATGCGGCCATCTTTCTTGTCTCTGCTGATCCGCCAATCACCGAAATGGAGCTTGATTATCTCAAAGAGATCAAACAGTGCTTACCTCGAACTTTCTTTCTCCTGAATAAAGTCGATTATCTGGATGATAGAGAAAAAACCACTTCTCTAAGATTTTTATCAGACCAATTAATCCCCCTGTATGATGGTGCTCCACTCGTATTGCCGATATCGGCCAAGCTGGGTTTGAATGCACGCTTAGCGGCAAAGAACGATAGCTGGAAAGCTAGCGGAATGGAGCAGGTTGAGAAAAATTTAATTGATTTTTTTGCCCGGGAAAAACAAAAAACCTTGCAGGTGTCTCTACAGCGTCGCACCAGCGATCAACTTAATCATATCAATATGCAGCTACAACTTTCTTTAAAGGCTTTGATCTTGCCGGAAGAAGAATTGAAGCAACGCATTGAACAGTTTCGTCAGTCACTGCCGGATGTGGAACGTGAGAAACAGGCTGCCGGCGATATTTTGTCTGGGGATTTAAAGCGGATTGTCGGACGGTTAACGAAAGAAGTCGAGGCTGTCCGAACTCTGGCCAAAGAAAAAATTATGTGCCAACTGGACAATTTTATCCAATCGATTGAAGACATTGAAGAACTTGAACGTCTGGTGCGGGAAATGCTGGCACAAGAACTTCCTACATTCTTTGCCCCGGCAATGCGTCAAGTTGCCGAAGTGATTCAAGCGGAAGCGACAGAGTTACTTGCCTTGCATCAGCAGCGCAGTCATCGATTAGTGGAGCAGGTCAGAAAGATTGCCGCTGAACTGTTTGATATCCCTTATCATGCTCCTGCCGTAGGGCGCTCCTATACAAAGTTTGAAGTGTCCGGGTGGAGTCATGAGCTGTTTATCTCGGATATGGATCCGCTGGGTCAGAAACTTTCACGTAAGTTTCTGACCCAGAAGTATCGGCGTAAAAGAACTGTGAACCGGTTGCGGGAAGAGGGGCTTAAGTTACTCAACCAGAATGTTGAACAGATTAACTGGGCTTTGCGTCGTGGTCTGGATGAAAACTTTACCCAGTTTGGTGGAGAGCTCTCTGAACAATTGGAGAGGACAATTTCAGCAACACGTAAAGCCATGGAAATAGCTTTGCAGAAAAGTGAATCAACTGCGCATGAAACAGCCAGTCGTGAGATTAAACTCAAACAGACCCAGAGTGAAATCCAGAGGATTCTTATCGAACTGGGATAGCGGATGTCAAAATAAAAGGCGAAAGCTGATGCTGAAAGCAGCGAAAAGGCCAAGAATTAACGGGAAAGAGGTGTTGTGTCCCCCGGAATATCCCGGAAATTATATACAGCTCTGACTTTCTATGTTTACAGTTATATACAGAACTATCTATTTAACGTTACATGTCTTAAGGAGAAATCGTGCAAAACCCAGGTGAAGAAATTGTAGGGGAGTATCTGAAATACTTTCTGGGTTGCGATTTCGTCGAGTACAACTTATATACTCCAGACGTTCAGGGCGAAATTGACGTTATTGGTATAAACCCAAAGAACAAAATTGTTTACATTTGCGAAGTGGCCACCCATTTAGTAACAGGTCTTCAGTATGTCAAGGATCGACAGCCTGACAATGTGGATCGCTTTACTAAGAAGTTTCGGAAAAATATTCAATATGCCAACAAGTATTTCGAGGGTTACGAAAAGCATTTTATGCTTTGGTCCCCCATAGTCAAAAACCAAGGTTCGAGTGCAAAAAATAACCAAACGAGAGATATTGAAGAAATTCAACAGAATTTACGCTCAGAGTTTGGCATTGAACTTGAGCCAGTAATAAACCAAGCGTATCTCAACTGCTTATCACAACTTAGAAAGTATGCTGCCAAAGAAACAAAGGAGTTAAAATCTCCTATTCTTCGGCTTATGCAAATTGAAGAGAAATTGGTTAAACATGTATCCAAGGTCAACGTGTAACAAGCCGCTCAAATTCGTTCCGGCCACAAAAAACGTGGCCTCCACCGGACTCACTGACGCTCGCCGTTTAGCGGGGCGTTAGCTGTAAATGAAATATTGCATCGTTAATAAATCGCATTATATAAACTGAGAGAGAGGCGTCTGTGGTAAATAAAGTTGAAACATCCACTCCCGCAAATACACCTGATCCCATAGGGCCTTACAATCATATCGCTAAGGTCGGTCCGTTTATCAGCATTGGGGGGATTGCTGGGGTAAACCCGGCTACCGGTCAGCTTGCTGGTGCAGATGTATATTCGCAAACAAAGCAAATTATTAAGTCCTTTGAAACAATGCTCTACTCCGTAGGTTCAAACTTGAATCAAGTTATCCACGTAAACATATTTTTAGATTGCATGAAAGACTTTGACGAAATGAACCGCGCCTATGTCGAGATGATGGGTGACCATCGTCCTGCGCGAACAGTAATTGGTGTAAGTGAGCTCCCGAAACCCGGTGTTTTACTCACAATGAATCTGACCGCTGTTACTACTGAATAATCATTGGAAACAACAAAAAGTACAGCTAACAAGTCGTTTGAGAATCAACGCGCAAAAAATGCGCGCGTCTCAACTCAACCGTTATATCAAAACAAATGGAACTTCTATCATTTACATTGATAATTCTCTTTTTGGGCGGTTTGCCAACATTCCTTTTTTCGTACTTTGTCTGGAATATTGTAATAAAGGACACAAACCTAAAAGAGATATTAATATTTCGAAAAAGAATAGTAATATTTGCCTTCTCGTCAGCTTTGATATTGCCGATTTTTTTCGTAGCTGAAAAAGAACCAGTTAGAATTATTTCTGAGCTACTCATTTTTCTGGTTACAATTTATGGCTCTGCATTCTTAGGACTTCAGCTTAGATTGGTTCGACGGCAGGGTTAGGACAGACATAGAAAAGGGAGAAAAGGGACATATAGAAAAGGGGACAGGCTAGTTTATATAAGTATGAATGAAAGGGAATTGAATGCCACGATTAGCGAGGGGGCTTGCTGATGGTCATTGTTACCATGTGTTAAACCGGGGCAACGGTCGTCAGAATGTTTTTCATAAGGATGGGGACTTCCAAGTATTTTTGAATTTATTGGTGGAAGCAAAAGAGCGATATTCTATCAAAGTTTATGCTTGGTGTTTGATGACGAATCATTTTCACCTGTTGATGTGCCCTGAGAACGGTGACGATTTGAGTCGGGCTATGCAGTGGCTGATGACCAGCCATGTAAGAAGATATCATCGACATCACAACAGTAGCGGCCATGTCTGGCAGGGGCGGTATAAAAGCTTTCTGGTTCAGGATGATGAGCATTTGCAGGCCGTTACTCGATATGTTGAACGAAATCCCGTCACTGCTGGGATGGTCCGTCGTGCATTAGAATGGGCATGGTTATCCCATGCTGAAAGATTGGGGGAGACGGAAAAGAGAATCGTCTCTGAATTGCCGCTGCCTTTCGTGGGAAACTGGGAGGAATTCGTTAATGCGGAGATGTCGGAAAAGGAACAGCAGACGTTTGCTGAGAGCATAACCCGACAGGCCCCGTTCGGAAGCATGGAATGGCGGCAGAAGATGTATGAGAAATTTGGACTTGAATCGACAAGAAGAGCAAAAGGGAGACCAAAGAAGATGAAAAAGTAGCCTGTCCCCTTTTCTCTGTTCAACAGAATGCTTGGATTGAATAGTTGATGTGATATTCTTCATTTTGGCTCCTCCTTGATCATGTAAAAAATTGGCGGATCTTCCAGGATCACGCTCGTAGGTTCACTGTCCGAACTACAGTGATTATGACAGTGAGGAGTCCTTTTTGTCGGAATGTTTAGACTAATAGTAAATCAACCGGACGGAAAATACGTCTGCGCTAATTTGAAAAACAAAATCAACTTGCGGTGGTAGCTGAATCTTTGCGTCGCTGCCGGTTATCCTGAACCGGTGAAGCTTGGGAAAGAAAATAATGGAGATAAAGTTAAGCGATTTCAGAAAAAAAGAAATAGTTGCAGAAGTTCAATCATATTTTCGAAACGAACATGATGAAAATATTGGTGATCTCAGAGCTGAAATGCTCATAGATTTTTTTATCGATAAAATCGGCCCCAAAATTTACAACCAAGCTATCGACGATGCTAACTCCTTTATCCAGGAAAAGCTGATTGATCTTGAAGGTATTCTTTACATTCCGGAATAAATCTGAGACACCAGCCTTGGAGTAATTACATGGATGTTCAAATTGTCAATTTCCCTGAAACGAAAATAGCCGTAATCGAACATCACGGCCCACTAGAGCTTGAACACCAATCTGTAAAAAAACTTATTTCATGGCGTATTGAAAATAAACTACCACAATCTCCTGCTCATCGTAGCTATGGAGTTCATCACAACGACCCGCGGAAAGTTCCGCCATCGGAGTATCACGTTGACCTCTGTATCTCTGTGGAAACAGAGGTTTTACCTAACTCATATGGGGTAATCAACAAAATTATTCCTGCCTGCCGTTGTGCCACTGTTCGGCATATAGGTTCACGTGAAAATATAATCGCTACACAGTATCTTTATGAGGAGTGGCTTCCCAATAGTAAGGAGCAACGAGCGGAATTCCCTATATTTTTCCATTATGTCAATGTTGGTCCGCAGGTGCAGGAAAGTGAAATGATCACAGATATCTACCTGCCGATCCGGTAATAAGAATACGCCTGTCATTGATCAAGGCTCTAATTGTGAAGAGCCTGCCATGTGTGACTGTCCAGTCTTTGTCAGCTGAAAACAAAACGTTTTTCCCCTTATAGCAGCGTTGCAGCAGGGAAGATCTTTCTCTCTTTGCGAAGAGGAAAAACACGACTCTACCGGATATCGGGAGCTGAGGGCGGAAAAGCCCTGAACTCTTCTTCATCCGCTACAAGTCGGGCCACAGAACGTGGAAAGATATTGTGAAAACATGAAGAATTGTGGAGATTGTTATAATACTATCAAAAAATTAACTTCGTTCTGTCAGGTCATTAATAAGGAGAGCTGGAATGTATAATGAAATCATAGATTTTTGGTTTACAGAGCTTGAGCCAAAGCAATGGTGGCAAAAAAACGAAGAGTGCGATTTAATGATTCAAACTCGTTTTGGCAAACTTCATAATCAGGCTAAAGCTGGTGAGTTATTCCGTTGGCGTGAAACATCTTTAGGGAGTCTTGCCGAAGTTATTATTCTTGACCAATTTTCACGGAATATTTACCGCGAAAAGCCAGAGTCATTTGCTTGTGATTCAATGGCTTTAGCTCTAGCCCAATTTGCTATTTCAAAGGGTCTGGATAACGACTTGCCAGATGTTCAGCGTACTTTCTTATATATGCCTTTTATGCACAGTGAATCGCAGTTAATTCACATTGAAGCCGTCAGATTGTTCCAGTCTGTGAATATTCAAAGCAGCTTGGAGTTTGAGTATAAGCATAAAGCTATCATTGATAGGTTTGGCCGTTATCCACATCGCAATCAAATTTTAGGTCGTCAATCGACAGAAGAGGAAATAGAGTTTCTCAAACAACCAAACTCAGGCTTTTGAAGCGGTCATATGACAATCATCCGGAGGCTCGCGTGGCATTTTCAGCCCCTTAAGCGAGTGTTGAGGCTGTAGAAAAACCCTTAAACATGTTAAGATCGTGGTCACTTTCGGGGTTCAGTCGTGGAGGGAAGCGAACTGTGCCTGAAGGAGAACAGTCAGCAGTAACCTGCTATTTTCCCTGCCTTTTTTGACAGGGAACTTTTCTTTGGAGCCTGCGAATTTTCTCAATTGCCTGATTTTTGAGAAGCTGGATATGATTATTTTTTATCGATGATAGGTAAAAGTCAACCAATGTTGTCACAGGGAACAAGCTATGAAAAAGAAAGAAATGACCGCCACTGATAAAAAATCTCACGGACTTCGCCAAAAGTCTTCTTCCAGCGAGATTGGTGCTTTCCTCAAGGCTGCCGGGAGGGCAGCGGTGGCACAAAGTGGACGATTGATTTTTTCTCTGGATGCAACCATGAGCCGACAGCCAACCTGGGATCAGGCTGTCACGATTCAGGCTTCTATGTTTGATGCGGTTGGCAAGGCCGGTGGTTTATCGGTTCAGCTGGTGTTTTTTCGCGGCATCAATGAATGCCGGGCTTCAAAATGGGTAATTAATGCTGCCGCATTGCGGGATTTGATGCTTGGTATTCAATGTCTGGGTGGACAAACACAGATTTCCAAGGTTCTTGATCATGCCGATCGTGAAACAACGAAAGCAAAGGTTGCCGCTTTGGTTTTCATCGGAGATGCCATCGAGGAGAATATCGACGTCCTCTGCCAAAAAGCGGGTGAGCTTGGGATCAAAGGAGTCCGCTGCTTCTTTTTTCAGGATGGGTACGATGTCGAGGTCGAAAAAGGGTTTCGGGAAATGGCCCGGCTGACTGGTGGAGCCTATTTTCGACTGGGACCTGATTCGGCAAAAGAACTCGCTGAACTGCTTGGTGCGGTTGCCATATATGCGCGGGGAGGTTTGAAAGCCCTTTCAGACAGTCGCAAAAGAGAGGCCCGGTTACTCCTGGATCAGATGAAGAAATGATTTTTAATCCTTTTCTGTCTGGAAAATAAATGGTTCTGTATCTTTTTATCCTGCTATTTGCAGTGATCGCAATTTACTGGTTGCTGTCCTTACCGGCCAAGCAAATAGCTGCTGTGGTGCTGACTGCCGGGCCGGTACTTGTCGTCATCATAGGGATTGTTCTGACGCTGTTGAAGCGTGGGGCCATTGGGGTTCCCTTGATTATTATGGGTGTTTCATGGTGGCGGAGAAGTCGTTCGAAGCGGCCGATCCGTTCCGCAGAGGGAGACAAGTCGACTGTTCGCTCAGCACATCTGGAGATGGAACTTGATCACGATACCGGGGAAATGGATGGCACAATATTGACTGGTCGTTTGCAGGGTGTTCGTCTGTCTTCACTGAGTGAAGAGGAATTGTTGGCGCTCACCTTTGATTTCGGTTCCGACACTGAGAGTCTTTCTCTGCTTGAATCTTTTCTTGATCGATACCACCCCGATTGGCGTGATCGGGATGATTCTGATGCGTCTGGAAACCGGAGTGAACGATCAGGTGTTGACAATATGACCAGACAGGAGGCTTATCAGATTCTTGGTCTTCAACCTCATGCGTCTCAGGAGGAAATCCACCAGGCTTGGAAGCGACTTATAAAAGGGGTTCATCCTGATAGCGGCGGCTCCGATTTTTTGGCCGCAAAAATAAATACCGCCAGGGATATTCTTTTGGATCAGGAATCATAGATAAAGTGTGATTTTTGGCGGGGAAGGAAAATGATGACAGAAAAACTACAACAATTACTATCTGAGCTGGAACAATTCGGCGAAACTAACGATAATAAAACGACGGACAGATCGCGGCGTATGCTTAATATTACTCATGATACAGGCGCGTTCTTATCCGTTTTGATCCGTGCGACAAACGCTCAATCTGTGTTGGAGATTGGGACATCAAATGGTTATTCAACCCTCTGGCTTGCCGAAGCGGTTCAGGCCATTGGTGGAAGCGTCACGACAGTCGAACTGTCTGATTACAAATACGATCTGGCTGCGAAAAACTTCGAACGGACAGATTTGTCTGCAGTCATTCATCCCATTCATGGAGACGCTGGTCTTCTGCTTGCTGATGCTGCAGATCATTCCTTCGATCTGATTTTTCTTGATTCAGAACGGCCCGAATATCCAGGCTGGTGGCCCAATTTGAAACGCGTTATTCGCCCCGGTGGATTACTGATTGTTGATAATGCCATTTCACATGCAGAGCAGATGGAGTCTTTCATGACCCTGGTGGCTTCTGATCCTCAGTTCACGACGAGTTTGGTCCCTGTTGGTAAAGGGGAGTTTCTGGCGACCAAGTCAAACAGCTAGAATATTGACACTTTGTCGGATTTTTCTTTTATGCTCTTGACAGGAGTAGTTTTTTGATAGATGTTTGATTGATCAATTATCTGTCAAGGAGTTAGTCATGAAAAAAGGAAAACTGCTGATATCGCTGGCATTGTTACAAGCGAAGCACTTGAAAAAGATCGATACCCAATTGAGTCTCCACGGCATCAGTTTTTCGGAGTTCCTGGTGATGCATTATCTGAATCATGCACCCAATAAAACGATGCGCCGGATTGATCTTGCTGAAAACGTCTGTCTCAGCGCTTCAGGGGTGACGCGGCTTTTGAACCCGATGGAAAAGATAAAGTTGGTTCAGAAAGAGACCAATCCCCGTGATGCAAGGGTCAGCCTGGTTAAGCTTTCTGAAGCGGGCGAACAGGTGTACGACGATGCTGTTGTCAGTTTTGAGCAGAGCGCAGATTCGATTCTGAATCCTTTGAATGAAGATCAAATTTCGAATCTTTCTGCTCTGACGAATGCGTTATTGTCTGCAAGGTAGATTGAAAGGGACGATTATGAAAAACAGTCATTCAATAATCCGTTGCGGCTGGGTCAGGGATAATGATCTGTACCGGGCTTATCATGATGAAGAATGGGGAGTGCCGGTGCACGATGATCGGAAGCATTTTGAAATGCTGATACTGGAGGGAGCTCAGGCCGGACTCAGTTGGGAGACAGTGCTCAAAAAAAGAGCAGGATATCGTACGGCGTTCAAGGATTTTGATCCGGAAAAGGTCGCTGGTATGACCGATGCTGAACTTGAAAAACAGTTGCAAAATCCAGCGATCATTCGCAATCGTTTGAAGGTCTTTTCCGCACGTAAAAACGCCCGTGTCTTTCTTGAACTCCAGCAGGAGTTCGGCAGTTTTGATAATTATGTGTGGCGGTTCGTCGATGGAAAGCCGCTTGATGGCAAACGACAATCGCTTGAGGATGTGCCCGCAGAAACAGTCGAAAGTGATCGTCTTTCCAGGGACCTTAAGAAGAGGGGAATGTCATTTGTCGGTTCGACGATCATCTACGCACATATGCAAGCGACCGGTCTGGTGAATGATCATCTGGTTTCTTGTTTTCGCTATTCTGAGGTGAAATAATCATTCTCCTCATGGATCTCAGCCTGAGTTCTTTCTAAGTGTTTTTTGCCGTTATTAATATGTGTTCTGGGTCATATGTGGTTATTGAGAGCCATCTGAAGTTTGCAAAATCAATATCATCAACAGATGTAGCTTTCTATTGCATCAGGAATCCATTTCTGGATGAGTTCAGAAGGCCACTCATTTTTAATGTTTTGGATGGCTCGGGGGGCATGCAAAAAACCTGGAATCGATAGAGGCTCTCCAAGAGCGCGCAGACTTGCACGGGCAGAGTCAGACAGAGATGCTAAATTATACCCTCCTTCAAGGATAAACAGCAGCTGTGCATCAACGTTTTTTGCGAAATGTTTCAAGGCACGTGTCATGGAGTAAAAACCGTCTGTAGAGATGTTTGTCTGACTTATGGGGTCATCCATGTGGGCATCGTAACCGGCTGAGACAAGAATGATTTGCGGAAGATAGTGTTCAATGACGTTTTGCACTATGGTTCCAAAAAGGCAGCTGTATTCAGCATCACCAAATTGTGGCGGAACCGGAATATTGATGTTATACCCGCAACCTTCACCTTCGCCTGTTTCCGTACTTTTTCCCGTGAAGGGGAACAGGTTGTTCTGATGAATGGAAAGGGTGAGGACCTTGTCTGTTTGATAGAAGACGTCCTGTGTTCCATTTCCGTGATGGACATCGAAATCAAGGATCATGATCCGGTTGAGTCCGTGGCGATCAATGAGATGCTGCGCGGTTATGGCAATATTGTTGAAAATACAGAAACCCGTTCCCCGTCCGATTTCGGCGTGATGTCCCGGTGGCCGCACCATTGCAAAACCCGTGTCGATTTCTCCATCCATAAGGGCGTCGGCCAAAGCCAGACAACTGCCGGAAGACAGTTTGGCAACATGAGGGGATTCGGTGACCAGGTAGGTGTCGGTATCGTAGCTATACGGATCAGGGTTGATCGCATGAGCCAATATCTGTTTCAGATAATGTTCTGAGTGAACCCGGCAGATTTGTGTTTCCGATGCCGCCCGGACAGGAATCCGGATCAACCGTTTAAAGCTGGGATCCTGCTCAATATCCAAATAAAGTTTGCGGAGTCGATCCGGGCACTCTTTTGATTGTCGCTGAACCTGGTGATCAAAGAAGCAGGCGTCCTGAATGACACCAACTCGTCCTACCGGATTCATTGGTAACCCTGTTGCTGATTGTACTCTAGCTGTGTCAGGCGATAAAGGCGTCCCTGTCGCTGGACCTTTTGATCTTCATAGGTTTGGATGTCAATCAGGGTAAACCCCAATTTTGTGAGACAACGCTGTTCCGGTAAATTATCCAGATCGGTGAACATCTCAACGGCTTGATACTGTTTTTGAGTGAAGAGATAATGGATGAGCCCCAGCTGGGCTTCAGTTCCAAACCCCTGGCCGCGATACTCATATTCTGCGATCTTTAATGCCACCAGAGCCGTACGACGATCATTCTGCTTTTGCCAGAAACGGATAGTCCCTAAGGGTTTATGTTGCTCTTTGTGCTCAATAATCAGGGTTTTGGACTGTTCGCTCCAGTATGAGTTGTTTGCCCAGCGATCAAGACATTCCTCTACGGAATGGTTTTCCGGCGTCAGATACTCACCATAAGCAGCACGTGAAGAACTCCAGTCAGAGATCAGCTGCAGATCGTCTTTTTCTATTTTCCGCAAACGCAGTCTTTTGGTGAATATATGCTTTCCAAGCATCAATGCGTCTCCAACTTTCTTCCAAACCTGTCCTCACCCAGAAGGAAAATCGGGTCATTAAGTAATAGCTGCTCCATTGAGTGGTCAGCCAAAGAACAACGAAACCCCTGGCAGGCACGTGGCCTGTAGTGATAAATTTTACAGCGGTAATTTCCGTTGACCTTTTGCAGGAAGATGCAGCCATTACCGTCAGGGTGAATCATGTAGACAGCTTTTTTCCCTCGGGCTTCTTCGACCAGTTCATTCATGGTTTTTTTTCGCAGGTCATTGAGGCTGACCATCACCCCGATTTCCGCACCAAGAGCCCGGAGCCGGTCAATTTCATCCGGCTCCAGGAGCACCTTTCTGTAAGTTTTACAGCAGGTTCCGCATTGCCTGCACTCATGGAACAGGGTGTCCAGATTTTCAGAAGTCAGTTTGGTGTTAGCGTTGTCCATTTAGACTTCCGCCAGTTTCTTAACAGCGTCAACCAATTCTTCAGAGGATACGGATAAGGATTCCATCGACGTTTCTGTTTCAGTGGCCTTGGTGCCGACGGCTTCCATTTTGGTGCGATTCTCTTTGGAATTATCAACGACAACAGCAAGTTTGCTGCACACTTCATCACTTTCGTGCACCAGGTTGTCAGCTTGTTCATGCAGGTTCGCGACTGAAGAAGAAATTGTTGTGATGCCGTTGGTAATTTCATCCAGAGAATGGAGGGCACGATTAATAACCCCAGTCCCTTCATCAAGCATGTCCCGACCTTTTTGCATGGAGCCGATCGTATCCTTTGAATCTTTTTCGATTTTTTTGACGATATTCGAGATGTCTACAGCGGAACGGGAACTGTTTTCAGCCAGTTTACGGACTTCGTCTGCGACAACGGCAAAACCACGTCCGGCATCTCCGGCTCGGGCCGCTTCGATAGCTGCGTTGAAGGCCAGTAGATTTGTTTGTGATGCGATTTCCTTGATGATATCGACAAAACTGCTGATCTTGTCGAGTTCTGCAACCAGGCCCTCGACCATTTCGTTATTTGTCAGCATCGATCTGCTGATTTCCTGCAATTTCCCGCCGGCTTCAGTTCCGGCAACCTTGCCTGTCTGGGCATCTTTCCCGACTTTATCCGTCAATGCTGCGGTGTCTTTTGAGAGTCCCAGCATCTGATTTGAACTTGTCTGCATGCCTCCCACTTTTTCAGAGGTGGATGCCAGCAGGGTCACCCCTTCGTTGATGCTATCACTGATTCTGTCGACGGAATCAATTACTGACTCCATGTTCGCCTTGGCCTGTTCAACAATCGTGGCTGTTCCGGCACTGCTTCTGACGATAATGTCTTCAACTTCAACCTGGGTACTGATGTCCTGAGCATATTCAAGAGCACCCTTGATGTTTCCTTTGGCATCTTTGATCGCAACACTTGAAACAAAAAGGCTTCCGGGTTTGGCATTCGGGGTTGCTCTCGCTTTGGAGCTATGGCCCTGATCCGTTTTCATAGCGATGTTACTTCCACAACGCTCAGTGTTGCAATTTTCTGTTTTGAAAAGGTCGTAACATTTTTTGCCGATACATTCATCGATCGGCTTTCCAACAAGTTCAGCACCGGCTGGATTAATAAAGGTGACGACATAATCTGTGTTGATTGACATGATCGACGCGGGAATGGCGTTGAGGTTCTCTATCTTTTCCGCGGCTTCCTGCTTCTGCTTTCGTTCTTCGGTGACATCAAGAATGTATTCAAGTGCTCCCTTGATGTTGCCCTTGGCGTCCTTGATCGGTGAACCGGTGTACTTGATCGGAATCAGCGATCCTTCAGTCGGGCGGGCCAAAGTCTCTTCGGTGACGACGGAATCGGTTTTCATGGCCCGGGCACAGGCACACTTTTCGGTTTTGCAGTGTGGCGTGTTGAAGAGGTCGAAACACTTCATGCCGACACATTCATCCGGGGTTTTTCCGGCAACGGCTGCACCGGCCGGATTCATGAAGGTGATATTATAGTCGGTGTCGATAGACATGATCGGCGTTGGAATGGTGTTGAGATTGTTGATTTTTTCATCCGCTTGCTGTTTCTGTTTCCGCTCTTCGGTGACATCAAGAATATATTCAAGGGCACCTTTGATGTTGCCCTTGGCATCCTTGATCGGTGAACCGGTGTACTTGATCGGGATAATCACCCCTTTAGCGGGACGGGCAATGGTTTCCTCATTGACGACGGAATCGGTCTTCATGGCTTGGTCGCAGGCACACTTTTCGGTTTTGCAGTGTGGCGTGTTGAAGAGGTCGAAACACTTCATGCCGACGCATTCATCCGGGGTTTTTCCGGCAACGGCTGCCCCGGCCGGATTCATGAAAGTGATATTATAGTCGGTGTCGATAGACATGATCGGCGTTGGAATGGTGTTGAGGTTGTTGATCTTTTCATCCGCTTCCTGTTTCTTCTTCCGCTCTTCGGTGACATCAAGAATATATTCAAGGGCACCTTTGATGTTGCCCTTGGCATCCTTGATCGGTGAACCGGTGTACTTGATCGGGATAATCACCCCTTTAGCGGGACGGGCAATGGTTTCCTCATTGACGACGGAATCGGTCTTCATGGCTCGGTCGCAGGCACACTTCTCGGTTTTGCAGTGTGGCGTGTTGAAGAGGTCGAAACACTTCATGCCGACGCATTCATCCGGGGTTTTTCCGGCAACGGCTGCCCCGGCTGGATTCATGAAAGTGATATTGTAATTGGTGTCGATCGACATGATCGGCGTTGGAATGGTGTTGAGGTTGTTGATCTTTTCATCCGCTTCCTGTTTCTTCTTCCGCTCTTCGGTGACATCAAGAATGTATTCAACTGCTCCCTTGATATTGCCCTTGGCATCTTTGAGCGGCGCTCCGGTATATCGGATCGGAATAATCACCCCTTTAGCAGGGCGGGCAATGGTTTCTTCATTGACAACGGAATCGGTTTTCATGGCTCGTGCACAGGCACACTTTTCGGTTTTGCAGTGCGGTGTATTAAAAAGATCGAAACATTTCAGCCCAATGCATTCATCCGGGTGTTTCCCGCTGACACCGGCTGCAGCCGGATTGATGTAAGTGATGTTGTAAAGAGTATCAATTTCAAAAATCGGGGTCGGAATAACATCCAGATCGGCCTTGGCCTGTTCATAATTATTCCGGGTGGCAACCTGTTCAGATATATCCAGCAGGGTAATAACCGTGCTTTCAATCACCTTGCCATTCAGATGCGGGGTAGCGGTGTAGCGTAGATGCAAGAAGTCTTTATCTTGCCGGTGAAATAATTGTTCGCTGACAGTCTTTTTCAATCTGGCAGATTTTGTTACTGGACAGTCCTTGGTGCCACTCAAATTGGTTTCGCAGGCCTCCTCATGTGACATCTTTCCGATAACCTGCTTTTCACTCAGGCCGAACATTTCCAGAAATAGAGAGTTGGCCAATATGACAACTCCGTCGGCGTTAAGAACTGCCGCAGCAGTGTCATAATTGTTGAGATACGAAAAACAAGACAGGTCAACATTACTATTTTCTGTACTCATGCTAAGATCCTTTCACTGAAAAATGGCAATGATTATATGACGATAATTTACAAACTCATCGATCTAAGGCAGCCGTTTTCACCCGCAGGAACATCAATATTTCCGGCCGGAACTTCGATATCGCGGATGAATTGTTCGACATCATAAATGAGCAAGGATTTTTCCTCCCCGGAAGTTGTTTTCAGCCGGTATCCCTCGCGGACATGGTTTGCCGTTTTTCCTTTGGCATCGTGAGAGAGCTGGGGAATACGCTCAACATCCATCCGCGCCGGTTTTACAATCTCAATAATCTCATCAACCATGATACCGATGGTCTTCTCTGGAAGATTCAGGATGATAATTTTGGCCTCGTTGACATTGGTATGGTTGTCCATAGCGTAATATTTGCGAAGATTGATGATGGGAATGGCACTATTTCTCAAATTGAGAAGACCTTCTTGATAGTGCTGCTGCCCGGGTAGCGGCACAATAGCAGCGGAATAATTGATGATTTCCCGGAACAATGTAATGTCAAAAGCGTAGTTGTTATCAAGCCGGAAGGAGATGAGGACCTTGTCTTTGATTTCACTGCTGTTGCTACCCTCCTGATGTTTGACATCTTCACCAGAGTTGAGATCTTCAGCATGAAGTTTCATATTCCCCTGTAACTGTTGAATCAGCTTGTTGTCAAACAGATGTTCAGTATCGAGTTTGATAATGTTACGTCCATCTTCAAGCGCTACAATGCCTGAAATGTGATCCTGACTTTTCTGCAGAACCGGGACAGCCAGGAGCAGATCTTCATCATATTGAATCACCTCTTTGATTGAATCTACCAGGATCCCACAGTTCAGATCGCCCTGCAGGATGATAATTCGCGATTCCGGTAAAATTCCTTCTGCAGGAAAATTAAAATAATTGCGCAGATCAACAATGTTAATCAGCTTGCCACGCAGTTCAATAACTCCCTTGATGGCAGGATGGACAAGAATTTTACGCTTGATTGCCGGCGGTTTCATAATCTCCCTGATGGCATCGACAGCAATGGCATATTCCTGCCCGTTCAGCATGAAAGTGATGTCCTGCTTGCGTGGGATGAAGACTTGTTGTGACTGAAATGTTTCGTTATTGATCCGTGGAAGGTTGTATTTTTTAAAGAGACGTTCAAGATCCAGAAGTTGAACAATACGATCACCACCATCAAGGGATATGACCCCCTGATTGCATAGCTCAGGATCTTCTTCCGCGGTTTCCACGAGACAGATTTCACTCTGTTTGACCCTTATGACTTCGCTGATTTCGTCAAACAGAAGACCGAAAAGCCCCTTGTTGAATTGGACGATGGCGATAGGGCTATCTGTCGAGCGTTGGATTTGATTAAGATGAAAACGGGAGCGGAGATTGATGATCGGAATGATGGAACCGCGCAGGTTGATCAAGCCATCCAGTGCGTCCATCGAGCAAGGCATCCGGGTGAATTCATGTTTGTGAAGAATTGTCTCACGGACATGTTCAACCTTGATTCCAAATTCCTGGTTATCGAGAAGAAAAAAAGCGAATGAATCTTCTTGGCTACTATTTGTTTTCAGAGGTGTGGCTTCTTTTGTCATGTCCCCCCCTCCTGGATCGACGCGTTGAAGCATGGAATTTTATATTCCGGTAACTTTATGTATTTTCGCTAATTTTAGTTCTATAATTAAATAAGTCAAGGAAAAAATTCTGCCGGGTCAATTGGGTTGTTCAATTCAAGAAAAATAAGCAATATTGATGTTCAGACAAGAGTGGTTTCATTTTTAGCAAGCCATAATTAAACGTTCGGCTCGGGCTATGTATCCCTGACAAGATAACCTGTGGCTGGGAAATTTATGGTTGCCTGAATTTAGTTTGAGAGGATGTTGCAAAACGATTAAACAACCTGAGCCTTAAATTCTGCCCTGTGCAGCACCTTATAGATGGGGCCTGTGGGTGTGAGGATGCTTTTATAGAGAGAGACCGATTGAACAGGAAATGACCCTGCAGGTTTCTCACATTCTGTCAGCTGCTTAAGTTTTGAATTTTTTGTGGTTCCTTTTAACCGCCCTAGAGTGATGTGGGATTTGAATCGTTTTTCTTTGCTGAAATCATATTTTTCTAAATAATCTTGAACAATTACAGCTAATCTTTTTAAACGTTCCTGTTGATCTGTTTCCACAGCGAGGATGCGAGGGTTTTCACGCGGTGGTAAGAATTGATACCCGGAAACATTTACGGTAAAGGGAATTTGACGTCTGCTGATAGTGTCCAGAGCCGCAATAATTTCCGGAAGTTTGTCATGGTCGGTATCGCCGAGAAATTTCAAGGTCATATGCAAGTTTTCCACTTTGACCCATTTGACATCGACTCGACTTTTTGCGAGTGAAGAGACAACCTCCGACAAAGATTTTTTTAAGTTTTCCGGAAGCTCAATGGCGACAAACAGGCGCACTTTCAGGTCATCTCGATTCATATCTTTCATACAAAAAAAGCGAAGAATTTCTTTTTTCTGAACAGCCGCTGCATTTGTCAACGCAGCGGCTGGGTCAATTGAGGTCTTATTTTTTATGACAACCACTACATTTAGTTGGTCCACCTTGTTCTTTGTGACATCCCTTGCACATGCTGTGAGCTGTGTCTTTTCCCAATTCAAATGGTCCGGGTACATTATCGCCATGACAGGTTGCACAGCCATACATCTTGCCATGTTCGGCGTGAGGCAAGGTGACATTGCCATTTTTATTTTCGATGACCACCATCTCTGGAACTTCAGCATCGGAGGCCGCAGCATTTATGATGTTGTCAGTGCTCGTTTGCAAGGTATTAATCAGCCCGGCCCCTTCTTGTTTTATCTGTTTTCCAACGTTGACGACTTTGTCCTTGGTGGTTTCAGCTGCAGTTGTCAGCTCTTCCTTTGTGTTTGCGACAGCTTCTTTTACTGTTTCTTCTGCAGCAACACCGGCGTCTTTGGCTAATTGTTTTCCGGCTTCAACCATCTTCGTTGTTTGCATGGCAACTTCATTTGCTGATTTCTTAACTTGTTCAACGGCCGCAGATTTTTCAGCAGGTGCGGGCGTTGGTTCTGTTGCCGTCTTTGTTCCATTCTCACCGCAGCCTGCAATCAGTAGTCCACAGGCTAAAAAAATAATCCAACATGTTTTCATTTATTCCTCCTTTGAAAGCTATAGAAATGAAGCCGGTTAACAGTAATGGATAACAGGTCATTTCTATGATTATATTGGGCATCTGTTTTTTATAGAGCCGTTCATTTATGTGTTGTTTCAGATCACCTTAATGACATCAGGCCTGACTCTATTTATCCTTTCATAATTCTGCCATAAATAACTGTTCAATCCCAGTTAATAAGCTGTTCTGACTCAGCGGAAAGCGATTGACATTGGTTGGCTTCTATGATCTTCTAGGTCGCTGTTTGACTCGATTTGGATGTGTCTAAATGCAGCTGACTGATTTTGATTTTTTACTCCCTGATGAATTGATAGCACAGGTTCCTGCCGCACAGCGTGATGCGTCGCGACTGTTGTGTCTGGATCGTAAATCGGCGACGGTGGAGTCTAAGCAGTTTGTCGATATCCTGAATTATTTTCAGCCCGGTGATGTCCTGGTTGTGAATGATACCAAAGTCATTCCAGCTCGTTTATTAGGTCAAAAACAGACGGGTGGCAAGGTTGAAATTTTTCTGGTACGCAAAGTCCCGGGTGCAACAACTACGAATGAATGGCTTTGCCTGACGAAAAGCTCCAAATCTCTGCGGGTTGGAACAACTGTTGATTTTAGCCCTGAGTTCTCTGCTGAAGTTTTGGGAGAAATGGAAGCTCCATATCGTTTGGTGCGTTTTCATTGTCCCGGCGACTTCATGCAGATGGTCGAAAAAGTTGGACATTTACCGTTGCCACCTTATATAAAGCGTGATGACAGTCAGGAAGATCGCTCTCGCTATCAGACCGTTTTTGCCTGTGAGGAAGGTGCTGTTGCAGCACCGACTGCCGGATTGCATTTCACTACGGAAATTTTGCAGCAATTAATTGCTGCAGGGGTAGAAATTGTCAATCTAACCCTGCACGTTGGACTGGGAACCTTTCTGCCCGTGCGAGTCGATGATATTTGTCAGCACAAGATGCACGCTGAACTTTATTCGATCCCTGATGCAACGGCTCAGGCGGTTAATTCGGCCCATAAGGATGGACGACGGGTTTTTGCTTTAGGAACAACCAGTGCCAGAGCTCTGGAGACTGCGGTAACAGACGTCGGGGTGCTGCAATCGGGAGCGGGAGAGAGTGAAATTTTCATTTATCCGGGATATCAGTTTAAAATTGTCGATGCCCTGATTACAAATTTTCACCTGCCCAAATCAACATTATTGATGCTGGTTTCGGCTTTTGCTGGTCGTGAATTTATTTTATCTGCTTATCGCCAGGCGGTTATAGAACGGTTCCGCTTTTTTAGTTATGGTGATTGCATGTTGATTTTATGAAACGGATGTCATATGTCTGCTTTCAGATATGATCTTTTACAGCAAGATACTGATTCTCAAGCGCGCCGGGGACGGATAACGACTTCGCGGGGCGCAATCGAGACGCCGGTTTTTATGCCCGTTGGCACGCTGGCAACCGTTAAAGGAATACTGCCGGAAGCGCTCAAGGAGATTGGGGCACAGATTATTCTGGCCAATACCTATCATCTTTATCTGCGCCCGGGCCATGAGCTGATTCAGCAACTTGGCGGTTTGCATAAATTTATGCACTGGGATCGACCGATATTAACTGACAGTGGTGGTTTTCAGGTTTTCAGTCTCGGTGATTTACGTAAAATTACCGAGGAAGGGGCGGCTTTTCAATCTCATGTAGATGGCAGTAAGCACATGTTGACACCAGAACTGTCGATTGAAATTCAACGTGCTCTCGGCTCAGATATCATCATGGTTTTTGATGAATGCATCCCGCACCCAGCGGAACGTAACTATGTTGCTGAATCGACCAATCGTTCAGCACGCTGGGCCAAGCGCTGTCGTGAGGCGTTGCCGGCAGGATCACAATCGGCATTGTTCGGGATTGTCCAGGGGGGTATGGAACTGGATTTGCGCAAGCAGAGTGTCGAACAACTGCGGGAGATTGGTTTTGAGGGTTATGCTCTCGGTGGATTGTCGGTCGGGGAAGAGACTTCATTGATGTATGACATGATGGAGTATAGTCTACCTTTGCTGCCGGTCAATCGCCCCCGGTATGTGATGGGCGTTGGAACACCGGAAAATTTGCTGGAAGGGGTGGCTCGCGGTTGTGATATGTTTGATTGTGTTATGCCGACGCGTAACGCCCGCAATGGTCTTCTCTTTACCAGCTTCGGGAAGATTGCGATCAAACAGGCAAGATATCGCGATGATGAGCGACCGCTGGATCCTGAATGTCAATGCTATGTCTGCCGGAACTACAGCCGTGCTTATTTGCGCCATCTTTACATTAGTAAAGAAATACTTGCATCGGTACTTAACACGCACCACAATCTTTATTACTATCAGCAATTGATGTCTGGGATCAGGCAGTCGCTGGAAAATGGAACATTTTCTGAATTTCGCAGAGATTTTTACAATAAAAGAGATATGCATAAACTTAACCCTACGGATTAAACGCTAGTTTTATCTACAACACTATTCAAGGAGGAATTCACATGGCTACAGAGGTTTTTGCAATGGCAGGGGGCGCAGCAGCCCAAGGACAGGGAGGACAATATCAGGGAATAATCATGCTGGTAGCGATGTTTGCCATCTTCTATTTTTTACTTATCCGTCCGCAGCAAAAACGCGCCAAGCAGCAGAAGGAACTTGTCGGTGGTCTCAAAGCTGGAGATACAGTTGTTTCAGCCGGTGGGATCCACGGTAAGATTACTGCAGTCGATGAAACGACGGTTACTCTTGAAGTTGCAACGGGAGTGAAGATGAAGATGAACCGTGCTTCTATTACTGAGGTTAAACAGTAATCAGCTATTTGATTTGCCCATAATGCTTAGAGGGAGATACAAAGCAAATGTCCAATAGTCTTAAATTCAGGAGTTTCTTGGTTTTAGTCTGCCTGCTTCTGTCATTTTTTGCCATTGCCCCGACATTGATGCAGGGTAGTTTGCCACAGTGGTGGACAAATACCTTTGGTCCAATCCAACTTGGACTGGATTTGCAGGGTGGTATGCATCTGGTGCTTGGTGTTGATGTTGACAAAGCGGTTGAGAGTCGTATTGATACGGTCATTGATCAGACTGAAGCCCAGCTTCGTGAAAAGGATATCATTTTCAAGAGGTTGGAACGTCGCCAGGGGGACCGGCTTGTTGTTCTGGTCTACGATGAAGCTGAAGGTGCCAAGGTTGACGCGCTGATGGCCGATGAATATCCATCTCTGGAGCCTGAAACCTTTTCCGGAAGTGGTGGTTATATCGAAAAGCATTTCCGGTTGAGCGATCAGGAAATCGAAAATATCAAGGATTATGCTGTCCGCCAAGCCCTGGAAACTTTGCGTAACCGGGTTGATCAGTTTGGTGTCAGTGAGCCCACTTTGCAACGGCAGAGTGGCAACCGCATCCTGATCCAGCTTCCTGGTGTTGAAGACCCTGAACGGGCGATTTCTCTCATCGGTAAAACAGCACGACTGGAATTCAAAATGGTTGATGAAACGGCCAACGTCCAGGATGCTGTTGCGGGTAGGTTGCCAGCCGGAACCCAGTTGCTTTACGAGCGGAATGTGAATAAGGCGACTGGCTCGATAACAGAAAAACCTCTGGTGGTTGTTGATAAAACAGTCCTCACGGGAGATCTTCTCTCTGATGCCAATGTGCGGATTGATACGCGCTTTAATGAGCCCTATGTTTCTATTGAATTTAATTCGGTCGGAGCGAAACGCTTTGATCAGATTACGGCCGCCAATGTCGGTAAACGGATGGCAATCGTTCTGGATGACGCCGTTTATTCAGCCCCGGTCATTCGTGAGCGGATTGCGGGAGGCAGTGCGCAGATCTCGGGATCATTCACATCTCAGGAAGCAACTGACCTGGCGATTGTATTGCGTGCGGGTTCACTTCCCGCTCCAGTTAAAATCCTGGAAAATCGGACTGTTGGACCCTCCTTAGGGCATGATTCAATCTCCAAGGGAATTAAATCAATCTGGGTAGGTGCTGTTCTGGTCGTGCTGGCGATGATTATTTATTATCAATTGTCAGGAATTGTCGCTGTTTTTGCACTAGCGCTTAACTTGGTATTTATCACCGCAATGCTGGCGATGTTTGGAGCAACCCTGACGTTGCCCGGCTTGGCAGGTGTCGTTTTGACTGTTGGTATGGCGGTCGATGCGAACGTATTGATCTTTGAGCGGATACGAGAGGAAGTTCGTCTCGGAAGGGCCCCTAAATTGGCGCTGGAGTCAGGATATAGTAAAGCGTTTATGACAATTATTGATGCGAACCTGACCACTCTTCTGGCAGCTCTGGTCCTGTTCCAGTTCGGGACTGGTCCGGTCCGCGGATTTGCAGTTACTTTGTCGATCGGTATCGTTGCGTCGCTATTTACCGCAATCTTTGTTTCCCGAGTTATTTTTGATATTTTCTTGAAAGGCCGCGAAGTTAAGCGGCTCAGTATATAAGGAGGCTGACGGCATGCAGCTGATCAAGCCGGATACAAATATTGATTTTGTTGGTAAACGCAAAATTGCGCTGTTTATTTCAATTACATTGATCCTCGTTGGTCTGGCCTCTCTGGTCATCAAGGGTGGTCCGAATTATGGAATAGACTTTGCTGGTGGGACGTTGGTTCAGGTTCAATTTTCTCAGCCGACAGATGCTTCTGCAATAAAAAAAGGTTTGGATAAACTTGAGCTTGGCAGTGTTGTTGTTCAGTCATTTGGAGATAACCAAAATGAATTTCTGATTCGCGTAGAACAAAGTACCTCTGAGTTACAGGGTCTTGCGCAACAGATTCAGAAGACACTGGAAGCGACTTATGAAAAAGGCAATGTTGACATCCG
Source organism: uncultured Desulfuromusa sp. (assembly GCF_963675815.1). NCBI lineage: Bacteria > Pseudomonadati > Thermodesulfobacteriota > Desulfuromonadia > Desulfuromonadales > Geopsychrobacteraceae > Desulfuromusa > uncultured Desulfuromusa sp. The sequence continues at coordinate 123,083 of NZ_OY776576.1, read as the reverse complement.
TCGTGTTGAGATGGTCGGGCCACAGGTTGGAAAAGATTTACGTAGTAAAGGTCTGAAAGCCATTTTTTACGCTATGCTGGGTCTTTTGGCCTATATCTCCTGGCGATTTGAATTTCGTTTTGCCGTAGGTGCCATTGTGGCACTGGTGCATGATGTTATGATTACGCTTGGTGCATTCAGTCTCTTTGGTAAAGAGATCGATCTGCCGATCATCGCAGCATTTCTGGCGATTATCGGTTATTCGTTGAACGATACAATTATTGTCTATGACCGCATCCGGGAAAATCTGGGCAAACATCACAAAGAGAGCTTTTCGTTTATTGTTAATCGGAGTATCAACGAAACCCTCTCCCGTACTATACTGACATCAGGAACAACATTACTGGTCGTCCTTGCTCTTTTTATCCTTGGAGGTGGAGTTATTCATAACTTTGCTTTTGCCATGTTGATTGGCGTGCTGATTGGTACTTATTCATCAATTTTTGTTGCAAGTCCGGTTTTGATCTTCTGGCAACAAAAGAAGCAGACTTCATCCAAGTGAGGATGGGATTGGTAACATCATGAAGAAAGAGACAATCTTATTTGTCATCGTTGCCCTGGCTGCAGGTATTTTAATCGGGATAATTACGACGAATTTAAAAAAAGATTTATCTTCTTCCGTTCCGGCTCAGCAGCCGGTTTCGGTCTCTGCACCGGTTGTCAATCAACAGCAGCAGATATCCATCCTTGAAGGGATTGTGGCTCGAGAGCCGGATAATCGTAACGCCTGGGTTGAACTGGGGCATAATTTCTTTGATTCAGATCAGCCCATGAAAGCGATTGATGCTTATGCCAAGGCTTTGGAGCTAAATAGTAATGACCCTGACATTTTGACTGATCAAGGGGTGATGTTTCGCCGGGTTGGCTGGTTTGATAAGGCGATAAAAAACTTTGAAAATGCACATCGCATGGACGGGAACCATCAGCAGAGCCTGTATAATCTGGGCATTGTTTATCGCTATGATCTTCAGGATTTTCCCAAGGCAATCGAAGTGTGGGAGCAATTGTTGGCTCTTGATCCTGATAGTCCCGGTGCGAATCAAATCCGGTCAGAGCTGGAGTTTTTAAAAAAACATCCTGAGATTCCGAAACAACCACAGTAATCAGAGATAAGCAGGCCGGGCGATTGTTCCGGCCTGTTTGTTTTTTAGCTGGTAGAAATAAGGATTAAGAATGCAGAAGTGGGACTTCATTTGATGCAACCTGTAAATTTGCGCAAGTGGCTATTGCGTGCTGAAGAACCAGATGAAGAGGGGATCGTTCAACTCTCTCAAGAATTAAATATCCAAAAGTTAACTGCTCAAGCCCTGATATTACGGGGCATAGTCAATAAGGAGCAGGGAATTGAATTTCTCCGGGCTAATCTGTCAGCATTGCCTGACCCTGATTTGCTTCCAGATATGACAATCGCTTGCGCACGGCTGGAAAAAGCTCTTGTGCAAGGAGAGAAGATTGCAGTGCACGGTGATTATGATGTTGATGGCATCACCGGTTGCACTCTTTTCGTTGAGACTCTGCGTGCTTTTGGGGGGCAGGTTGAATATCATATCCCTCTTCGCTTGAAAGATGGATATGGTCTCTCTGCTGATGCGATCAGACATGCGCACGAACATGGCTGTTCAATTATTCTGTCTGTTGATTGTGGTGTTTCTGCCCAGGTTGAAGCTGACTTTGCTTCTGAATTGGGACTAGATCTGATTATTACCGATCACCATCAGCCCCCTGATCATCTTCCTGTTTGTCACGCATTGGTTAATCCTCAACTCACTTCAGGGACTTCTCCCTGGAAGGACCTTTCCGGTGTTGGTGTCGCTTTCTTTGTGCTCATCGCATTACGACGGCGGTTGCGCGAAAATGGCTATTTTTCAACCCGGAAGGAACCCGATTTACGCCAGGGCTTGGATCTTGTGGCGCTTGGAACCATTGCTGATATTGTCCCTTTGGGGGGCATCAATCGTCTCCTTGTGCGGAGCGGCTTGCAATTGTTGGAAGCGGGAACTCGTCCGGGGATTGCAGCTTTAAAGCGTGTTGCAGATGTTAAACAGGTCACGAGTGGAGTTGTTGGTTTCCGATTGGCTCCGCGGCTTAATGCTGCGGGCCGACTTGAAGATGCAGCCTTGGGAGTCAAACTCTTGCTTGGTGACGATCCCCAGGATATTGAGCCTTTGGCTGAGATGCTGGATGGCTTTAATCGGGATCGACAGAAAATTGAACAACAGACTCTGCTTGAAGCGATAAGTCAGGTTGAAAAACTGGATCAGCCGGATCGATACAGCCTCGTTCTCTCAAGTCCCAACTGGCATTCAGGGGTCATCGGTATCGTCGCCAGTCGCCTGGTTGAGCGTTATCACCGGCCGACGGTGCTGATTGCTTTTGAGAATGGTCTTGGAAAGGGGTCTGCTCGGTCGATTTCCGGGTTTCATCTCTATCAGGCTTTGAGCCGAAGTGCCGAACCACTGGCTGGTTTTGGCGGCCATGCCATGGCTGCAGGCTTATCCATTGCTGAAGAAAACCTGGATGATTTCAAAGTCGCTTTTGAAGCTGCTGCGCGGAGTCAACTTTCAGCGACAGATTTGTTGCCGATGCTGTATCATGATGGCGAGGTTGCCCTCTCCAGCTTTAATCTTTCAGTCCTCAAAGAACTGGAAATGCTCAACCCATATGGTGTTGGTAATCCGCAGCCCGCTTTTATCAGTCGCAATTGTCAGGTTCTCGCTCCCCGGATTCTGGCAGATAAACATCTGAAGTTTGATATTGAGGAAAATGGTTGCAGAGTTGGTTGTATTGCTTTCGGCCAAGCGGGAAAGTTTGATCAATTAGGGGGAGATGTTGATTTGCTGTATCGTCCGGGAATTAACCAGTGGCGTGGCAAAGAATCAGTACAATTGCAGGTTGTCGATTTTCGAGCTTCAGGTTGTTGCAACGATGAATAATCAACTCCAGAAAAAATTGGAAAAATTGGCCAGTCAAGACGTTGGTCAGGTTGCTTTTTCTGAACCTCTTTCTCAGCATAACAGCTGGAAAATCGGTGGCGCGGCTGATCTGTTTATAGAACCTGATAACTTCAAACAGATAGCCACTGTCTTACGTTTTGTCAGCGTGAATCAAATCCCGCTGGTTGTTATCGGCCAGGGGACAAATCTCCTTTTTGATGATGCCGGTGTGCGTGGGGTTGTTTTGAAAATTGGCGAAAAAATGGCCGATATTCAGATATCTGCAAATACGATAGTTGCCGGTGGAGGGGCCTGGGTCCCGCAATTGACACGGATGGCAATGCAGGCGGGATTAAGTGGCTTGGAGCATTGTATCGGTATCCCCGGAACCGTGGGTGGCCTGGTGATGATGAATGGTGGAAGTCAACGAAAAGGGATTGGCGAAAATGTTGTCACAGTCACTGTCGTAAACAATGCCGGCATCACACAACAGTTGTCGCAAAGTGAATGTGATTTTTCCTACCGGCATAGTGCGCTCCAGGGGTCCGGTTGTATCGTGACCCGAGTTGAATTGAACTGTCCCGCCGGAGATGTGAAAAAGATTCGCCGGGACATGTTGGCAGATCTTCGCAACCGGCGCCATAAATTTCCCCGTAAACAGCCTAATTGTGGATCGGTTTTTCTCAGTACCACTGCAATGCACACCACTGTTGGACCCCCGGGAAAGGTTATCGAAGATGCGGGGTTAAAAGGTCTGCGGGTCGGCAATGCAGAAATTTCACAGCAGCATGCAAACTTTATTGTCAATCTTGGGGGGGCAAGCTCGAAGGATATTTTGATCCTGATCAAGCACGTCAGACAAAAAGTTCGCAAACACATTGGTTTTGAACTTGACTGTGAGGTTCGCTATGTTCAGCCAGATGGAATACTTGTTCCAGCCCATATCCAGGCAGATAAGCTTTAATTTCCGGTATCGGAAACTCCGAATTGAGCCGGTACGCCCCGGTAACTATTTGTTGTCTGTTCTGCCATTACCGCAATGACCGCACCAAAAAGAAGAGCGACACTGGCCATGGTAAGTGACCAATCAAAAGAGCCCGTTTGTTTTGCCAACATCCCACCAATGGCTGGGCCAATGATCATCGATATCCCATAAATGATTGTTGCGATTCCGGTCACCTTATCTTTTTTGCTCCCCGCGAGTTGACCAAGTCTGCCGAGAACCAGACCGGGAACAGCCAGAAATGAACTACCGAAAATAGCAGCGGCCAGAAGAACTCCCGCTGGTGACTGCCAGAGAATAATGATGCCATTGGCTAGAGCAAGAAGAACCAGCAGGTAGGCCGTTGTTGTCCCCTCACCACGACGCGATGCAACCAGAGGCCAAAAAATACAAGATGGAATGACCATTGCTCCGACCAAAACCCAGCCCATATGGGCGTGGCCTTGCAAAGCTGGAAATTCAGCAAGCATCGCAACCATGAAAGTACCACCGATAGCGCATGCGAATCCATGAAGAGAGTAGGCTGCAATGAGTAACGATGCGGCCCATTTTGCTTTAGGGACCGGCCACGGAGCTGTGTCAGATTGGTCCTTTTTATGACCGTTATTATAGGGAGTTAATAACCACAAGCACCCGACTCCGGCGACCAGTGCTGTGAGCGCAACAAAATCCCAGGATCCCTGCCAACCCATGGTCGTTCCAATTTCAGGAACTGCGAGGCCAATCAGGACAATGGCTACGCCGATACCGATATACAGAGAGGCGGTCAACCAACTTGCACCATATTCAATGAATATCCCAAGAACAATTGAGAGGGTGGACAAGAAAATTGCGGCAGAAGCAATGCCGATACAAAACATGACGATGACCCAGTGAATAAAAATATCTCCAATGGACATTGTCCAGATACCGAAAATCAGAAGGATCAAACCGAAACGTAAGATTGAGAAGGCACCTAGCCTGGAAAGTATTTTCATTATCACAGCTGAGCCGACCATATATCCAAAATACATCGTTGAGGCGAGGTATCCCGCCATATCGACTTCGAGTCCAGCCTGCTGTTGCATCAGTGGCAACATGGGGGTGTAGGCAAATCGTCCGACGCCAAAGGCCAGAAACATCGCGATCATGCCTCCTGAAACAGCCCGGAAAGGGAAGGCCTTTTTAGAATCATTTTCTGTACACAAAATATTACCTCAATCCAAGAGTCAGTTGTAAAAATCAGGATAAAACCCATTTGTTGTAAAATATGCTAATTTTGATTATGATAACAGTTACAATTTTTAAAAATTATATGCATAACAGTTGGGTGATTTATGGAAACCATTCACAGGTGGAACAACAGTGATAGCTATAAATATGAAGTTGTAAAAGGTCATATCGTCAGTGCTATAGAAAGTGGTGCTCTGCTGCCTGGAGACAGAGTTCCTTCTTTGCGTGACATGAGTAAAAAGAGTCAGATGAGCATCAGCACAGTCATGAAGGCATATTTTGAGCTTGAGATTGAGGGAAGGCTGGAGTCTCGACCGCAGTCAGGCTTTTATGTTCGTACCTATTCCAGGGGGATCTCTGCCCCACAAATTTCAACGCCTGAGCTAAAGCCAACACGATTGGATTCGTTTCAGTTTCAAATCAATGTATTGAATGCAATGGCGGTGGCAAACATTGTCCCCCTCGGAGCGGCTGTCCCATCTCCCGACCTTCTTCCTGTCGCAGAATTAACCAGACTTTTCCGGCAAACTGTGAATGCGCACGAGAATGCATACGGTTATGAGGAAATTCAGGGGAACCGGAAACTCCGTGCCCAAATTGCCTATCATATGCTTGAAGCAGGAATCAGTGCACATCTGGATGATGTTATTGTCACCAATGGTGGAACAGAGGCTCTTTATCTAACCCTTTCCACTCTTGTTGGCCCAGGGGACACCGTCGCTGTAGAGTCTCCATGCTATTTCGGTTACCTCCATATTCTGGAAACACTTGGGATCAATGTCCTGGAGATTCCGACTCATCCTGAAACCGGAATAAAGATTGAAGCACTACGGCAAGCGATAGATTCCTATGAGATAAAAGTCTGTATTCTGCAGCCAAATTTCAATAATCCCTTTGGTTGTCTCACCCCTGATGCTCGAAAGAATGAAATTGCAGAGCTCCTTTCTTCCCGGAATATTTCTCTGATTGAGGATGATATCGTCGGTGATTTGTCTTTTTCAGGAGCACGGCCACATGCAATTACAGCGTGTAGCAATAAAATCGACAGCTTTTATATTTCGTCTTTTTCTAAAACGCTGGCACCGGGTTTTCGCATCGGTTGGATCTATTCCAGAAACCGTCGTGACGAGTTGTTGAAGAGAAAAATGGGAGTCTCGATGAATACAAACAGGCCAGCACAGCTTACGCTTGAGGCATATCTATCTGCTGGCCGATACGGTAAACACCTGAAGAACTATGCTTCTCAGTGTAAAAAACAGGTGGGGTTGGTCACTGCCGCTGTTGCAAAGTATTTTCCGGAAAACACCAGACTGACCAGACCTGAGGGTGGTTTTTTGCTTTGGGTGGTTCTGGGAGAAGACATCAATACCGATATTTTTTATTCCAAAGCACTTGCCGATGGGATAGGGATCGCGCCTGGTTCGATTTTTACATCACAAAAGCGTTATCGCAACTGCTTCCGACTTTCCTGTACTCATCCTTACAGCAACAAAATAGATCGTGCCCTACAAAGGCTTGGTGAACTCGCACAAGAATCCGGCTAGGATGCCTGTTCAGTTTCAGAAGGACGCTGGGTTAATTCATTTTGCATCACTTCATCAACATGTTTTAGGGGCATCGTTTCCCATATGACGCAGCCGGAGTTTCGTTATCCGTTGCCAATGAGGGGCGAAGAAAGATGCATGAACCGTGAGACGGGTTTTTCTGTGAGCAGGTTAGTCGTCAAATAATGCATCCAGTTTGTCAAAATCAAAACGTGTCTCTGATAATTTTTTGATCATGTCTATCTTTTCCTTGTCTTCGGCCTGAAGCTTATAGACATCTTCATTGATTGTTCGATAAAGCTTTCCGGTTGTATGGCTGGTCGTCCGAAGATAAGGAATGTTACTCCGATCAATAATCTGCTGGGTGATATCACTGATCTTATGAATTCCAGGGATTAACAATCCGACAATTTTGTGCCGATAGGCGGGGATTTGGTACATGTTGGATAATGTCACCAGGAGTTCATCGCGACTACTGGTGACTATCAGTAAAGTATCTTCACGTAGAAGTTCCGTGACCCGCTGCGTGGACGGTGCTCCAATCTGAAGATAGTGAATAATTCGTTTCGCATCCCGTTTATTGCCGTGGATTTCCAGATCAAGAATACTTGCAATGCGATTCAAGGTTGGATTTGCCAATACCGGTTGATAGTTGAATCCTCCCACAACTGTGAACGATTCTCCGGCAAATGCTTTTTCCAGATATTCGAGAGTGCTTTCACGTTTTTCCGGAAGAATTTTATTGGGCATGACCGCACGAATTTCTACTCCTTCTTTTTCAAATAAAGCTTTATTCATGTAGACATTATCAATAACATTACCGATTCCCCCACCGGTGATCATCAGGATTTTGGCTCCCAGTAATTTAGCAATACGGGCATTGGAAAGGTTGACGACAGATCCAACCCCTGGATGCCCAGACCCCTCAATAATGATAAAGTCACACTTTTTGTCCAATATTTCCCCCGCCTGCAAGATCATTTTCTCAAGTTCTTGTGAATCGAGTTCACCATTGAGGGCCTTGCGGGTCGAATCCGGGTGAATAATGACAGGTGACATATAGGGAAGATTGTGTCCCATGTTGAAAACTTGGCACATGAGAGCTGCATCTTTGTCAACGGTCAGTCCTTTATATTCAGTAACTTTAGGACCTAGGGGCTTGATAAAGCCAACTCGGCGATACTTCTTTTTTGCCAGATGGACTAATGACAGGCTGGCAGTTGTTTTACCGATATCCTGTCCTGTCGCTGCGATAAAAAGTTTTTTGGCCATGTGTTGATCTCCAGCCTCTGTCGGATGGAAAGGGGAAAAAGAATTTGATCAGTTTTAGGACAATCCGATTTCAAGAGCAAGTTTTTCCCAAAGGGGCAAACTTCTCTCAATTATTGCGTCTTCGACACAATAGGCGATACGGAAAAAACCAGGGGCACCGAAACCTGATCCCGGCACTAGCAAGATGCGATATTTCTGTGCTATGCGGATAAATTCCATTTCGTCTGCAAGAGGAGATTTGGGGAAAAGATAGAATCCTCCTCCGGGTCTAACCATCTCAAAGCCAAGCTCCGTCAATTTATTGTAGAGCAGGTCCCGTTTACGTTGATACTGCGCAACATCAACACTGACGCTCTGTAAATTTGTTACAAGTCTCTGCATCAGTGCTGGTGCGTTGACAAAGCCGAGAACGCGATTACAGAAAATCGCTCCCTGCATAAACAGTCCTACGTCCCTCATCGCCGGGTTTGCAGCCAGATAACCAATTCTTTCTCCGGGGAGTGCCAGATCCTTAGAATGTGAGGTGACAATAATTGAATTTGGAATAGAATCGAAAATGCAGGGAACCTCTTCTCCAAAGCTGATGCGAGCATAAGGTTCATCTGAAATTGCCAGGATTGTCGTTGCAAATTCCTGTTCTTTTCGATGTAACAGTTCCGCCAATGCATTCAGGGTTGATTCCGGATAGATGACACCTGTTGGATTATTGGGAGAGTTGATAATGATGGCGCGCGTTCTTGCGTTTATTGCCGACCCAATAGCTTCAAGGTCGGGCTGAAAATCTTCTTTGGTGATGACTTCGACCGGAATACCATTCTGACTGTCAATGTAAAATTTATATTCGACAAAGTACGGGGTCAGGATAATGACTTCATCTCCTGGGTTCAGTAATGTTTTTAATACGACATTCAGAGCGGCTCCAGCGCCGCAGGTCATGACAATATGGTCGGCTGAGACAGGTTGATTGCAATTGCCGGCAATCGCTGCAGCAACCGCTGCTCGGGTTTCTTCATATCCGGCATTGTTCATGTAACGATGCATTCCCGGAGTCGGATTCTCAGCAATCCTTTTCAATTCCTGCTGTAACTCTGCTGGTGGTTCCATGGTGGGGTTGCCAAGAGTGAAATCAAAAACATTTTCCTCACCGAATTGTTGCCGTAACGAGTTTCCCTCTTCAAACATTTTTCGGATCCAGGAAGATCGTTCAATATGGTTTTTAATTTTGTTTGCAATAGGCATCTGCATCTATTCCTTTGCTCATGTAAAGTGTCGTATTGAGATTTAATTGAGTCGATAATGCAATCGCTGGAGTTTAGCTTTGGTGAATTAGCAGGTCAAGGAGGTTTGTCATCTAGTTATGACGGTCATGAAATTGATTTTTACAGCCGGTTAGGCTACATTCCTGCATCCTCTATTCTCTTTTTAGAAAGATATTTCTATGGCTAATCAAGATTTAGATCAATTGCGACAGCAAATCGATAGGATTGATAACGAGATCCTTGATCTCCTTAATCAGAGGGCGAATATAGCCATCGAAGTTGGTAAAACAAAACAGGGGAATGAAAAATCATTCTATGTGCCGAGTCGGGAAAAGGCCATTTACGAACGATTGACCGGGAAAAATCCAGGCCCCTTTCCTAATGAAGCGGTTTGTAAGGTTTTTCGTGAAATTATTTCAGCTTCCCTGAATATGGAAATGCCGATGAAGGTAGCGTTTTTGGGCCCACCATCGACATTTACCCATATGGCAACTATGCTGCAATTTGGTTTGTCTGCACAGTTGGTTGCCTTGAAAAGTATCCCTGCTGTGTTTGAGGAGGTGGAAAGGGGCCGTGCCCATTATGGTGTTGTCCCGGTTGAAAACTCGACAGAAGGCGTCGTTAACCACACTCTTGATATGTTTTTCGATTCTGAGCTACAGATGATTGCTGAGGTGATGCTGGAAATATCACATAACCTGCTTTCAAAGTCGGGAGATCTGGAGAAAATCTCTAAAATTGTTTCCCATCCCCAACCATTAGCTCAATGTCGCCATTGGCTTGAAACCAATATGGCTGATACGCCGTTGCTGGATGTTGCCAGCACTGCCGCCGCTGCTCAAATGGCGACTGAGGATGATTCGGTGGCGGCGATTGCCAGTCATGCCGCAGCGACCCAATATAACCTACAGGTTGTTAAAGCAAAAATTGAGGATAACCCTCACAATTTTACCCGCTTTCTGGTGATCGGCAAGAAGACACCGGAAAAGAGCGGTGCAGATAAAACCTCTATCATGTTCAGTGTTAAGGATGAGCCCGGGATTCTTTATCGGATGCTGGAACCTTTCAGCAAGCGCCAAATTAACTTGGCGAAAATTGAGAGTCGTCCGATGAAACAGAAAGCCTGGGAATATATCTTTTTTCTCGACTTAATTGGTTACGTAGAAGATCAAAAAATTACAGCAGCTATAGAGGAATTACGCAGTCACTGCCATTTTCTTAAAATTCTCGGATCCTATCCTATTGCTCGCGATCAAAGTTCGATTGGAGAGAAGGTATGATGACCGAGAGGGTACTGATTCCACGTTTAGCTATTCTCGGTGTCGGATTAATCGGTGGCTCTCTGGCTCTGGCTTTGAAACAGGCCGGTGCTGTTGGTGAGGTTATTGGTTGCGGACGGGGAAAGCCGAATCTCGAAAAAGCTGTTGAATTGGGGGTCATTGATTCCTATAGTCGCGACCCTTTAGAGGCTGTCAATGGCGCTGATGTCGTGTTTTTGGCGACACCGGTTAAAACTCTGGGGCCGGTGACGCAAAGCTGCTTGCCTGGCTTGAAATCGGGAGCAATTATAACTGATGCCGGGAGTGTCAAGGGCGAGGTCGTCAGAGCTATAGAACCTTTGCTGCCGGAAGATATTCACTTTGTTCCAGGGCATCCTATTGCCGGCACAGAAAAAAGCGGGGCTGAAGCCGCATTCTCAACCTTGTATCAAGGTAAGCGCTGTATCTTGACGCCGACGGAAAACACAAATTCCGGTGCCTTGGAGTTGATCCGGCAGATGTGGACTGAGGCTGGAAGCAATGTGGTGCAGATGTCACTGGAAAAGCATGATAAGATTCTGGCTGCAATCAGCCATTTACCCCATATGGTTGCTTACTCCCTCGTTAATGCAGTTGGGTCATACGATCATTATGAAGAGAATATATTGGAATATTCAGCAGGTGGGTTTCGTGATTTTACCCGGATCGCTTCTTCTGATCCGACAATGTGGCGGGATATTGCCGAAACAAACCGTGATGCTCTTTTGGAAATGATGGAACAGTTTGAGGTTTTTTTTGCGGAGTTGAAAACTGAAGTTATGGCTGGTAGCAGTGATAAACTTTTTGATTTTTTTCAGCGTTCGAAACAACTTCGGGATGCCATTTTATAATGAAATAAAGGATGAATCTGATGCATAAAACTGTAGCAAAAACTGTTCTGCCTGCGAAATGTTTGCGTGGAGACTTTACCGTTCCCGGCGACAAATCGATTTCTCACCGGGCTATTATGTTTGCTTCTCTGGCGCAGGGTGAAAGTCGAATCCGCGGGTTACTCCGGGGCGAGGATTGTTTGTCAACGTTGCATGCTTTTCAGTGCCTGGGGATTGCAGTCGCCGAAAAAGGAGAGGATGACATAATTATTCAGGGCCGTGGTCTGGACGGATTACGGGAGCCTGATAACGTCATTGATTGCGGCAATTCCGGCACCACAATGCGTTTAATGTCGGGAATTCTTGCAGCGCAACCATTTTTTTCCATCCTCACAGGGGATCAATATCTGCGCAAACGTCCGATGGGAAGGGTTATCGGTCCGTTAACGGCCATGGGGGCAGGAATTCTTGGCCGGGATAAAAACTCAAAGGCACCGCTTGCGATAGATGGGGGAGGCTTGACTGCTACTGAATATCATTCTCCAATCGCCAGTGCCCAGGTGAAATCAGCGGTCATCCTGGCCGGAATGCAGATTGATGGCACAACGACTGTTTATGAGCCTCATCTGTCACGAGACCACAGTGAGAGAATGCTACGTTATTTCGGGGCAGATCTGGAGTCTTTTTCCGGCGGAACAAGGGTTAACGGGCGGGTCCAGTTACACGGAAAAGATGTTGATGTCCCGGGTGATATTTCTTCGGCAGCTTTTTTTCTTGTGGCCGGTTTAATTGTTCCTGATTCCGAATTATTGTTGAAAAATGTCGGTGTTAACCCGACGCGCAGTGGCGTTATCGATATCCTGCAACAGATGGGTGGTTCTATTGAACTGACCAATTTGCGTGAGCTCTCAGGAGAACCCGTTGCTGATTTATTGGTCAAAAGCAGCAATTTACAGGGTATAGATATTGGTGGTGATCTCATTCCCAGAGCTATCGATGAATTTCCGGTGATCAGCGTGGCAGCTGCTTTTGCCGAGGGGGTCACAACGATTCGAGATGCCAGGGAGCTGCGAGTCAAAGAAACAGATCGTATTGCCGCGATGTGCGAGTGTCTGGGAGCTCTCGGAGTTGCTATTGAGCCGTTAGAAGATGGAATGCGGGTTGTTGGCGGGAAAGTCATCAATGGAGGTGAAGTCAATTCATTCGGGGATCATCGGATTGCGATGAGCATGGCAATTGCTGCTTTAGGCGCTGCAGCTGATATAAAAATTGTCGATACCACCTGTACTCAAACATCTTTTCCCGGTTTCTGGGAATTGCTGGATCAGGTGGCGGAGGTTTGAGAACATTGAAGAAAAAACTGATCATTGCTATTGACGGTCCATCAGGCGCCGGGAAGAGTACTCTGAGTAAAGCCCTGGCAAAACGATTTGATTATCTGAATATCGATACCGGGGCAATGTACAGGTCCGTAGCATTATTGGCCCAGCGCGGGGGCATCGATCCCGACGATGAAGACGCACTGAAAAAACTCTGCAGTGACCTCTCGATCAAATTTATTCGCGGTCCTGAGTCTGAACAAGTGATTGTGAACGGTGCTGATGTTTCTGCTGAAATACGGACACCGGAAGTGAGCTTATGGACAGCTCAAGTTGCGGCCTGTCAAGCTGTGCGTGAAGCCATGGTGAAGCTGCAGCGTGAAATGGGAGAGGGTGGGGGCGTTGTTCTGGAAGGTCGGGATATAGGAACCGTTGTTTTTCCCTATGCGGATGTGAAGTTTTTTCTTTTGGCTTCGGCGGCAGAAAGAGGTCGGCGACGCTACGAAGAACTGCGGGAGAAAGGCGCCGTTGTTGATCTGGAGCAGACAATTGTTGAAGTTGAAGCTCGTGATGCCGCAGATATGGAACGTACTCATGCGCCATTAACTCAGGCGGAAGATGCCATAGTCATAGATTCAACTTATTTAACGATTGATGATGTCTTGGAGAGAATGGCATCAGTCGTCAGAAGAAAAGTTGCACAGCTCTCCGATTAAAGTAGAATAACTGCCTGAAAAATATTGGTTTGTTTTTTAACAAAGCTTGTGCTAACTTGCGCAGTCTCAATTTGAGTCCGCCGTCGTGAGGCGTCGGGAAATTCGTAAGGGGGTAACATCTCCAATGGTAGAAGATAATAACATGCAGGACGAAGAAGAAATGGAAATGCTGGACGGTGAGGAAAGCTTTGAAGAGCTGCTCAAAGATTATGAGCAGGGTGGCTTTGAATTAAAGCGGAACGATGTCGTTCAAGGAACAATTGTTCAGGTCAACCCTGATTCAGTTGTGGTAGACGTTGGTTACAAGTCGGAAGGGGTTATTTCTCTTCGCGAATTTGCTGACGAAAAAGGGGAAATCAACGTCAAAGTTGGTGACGTTTATGATGTCCTGTTTGGTGGTGGTGAAAGTGATAGTGGCTTGATCGTACTCTCTAAAGAGAAGGCTGATCGGCAAAAAATCTGGAATTCTCTCGAAGAAGATGCCGTGGTTGAAGGGCGAATCCTTAGCCGGATTAAAGGTGGTCTTTCGGTTGATATCGGTGTTAATGCCTTTTTGCCGGGTTCTCAGGTTGATCTGCGCCCCGTTCGTAATCTGGATAAAGTCATTGGTCAGACCTTTGATTTCAAGATTATCAAGCTGAATAAGCGACGTGGTAATATTGTCCTTTCACGACGTGTTCTGCTTGAGTCGGAACGTGAATCACATCGTAGCGATACCTTGAAGACACTTGAAGAGAATCAAGTTGTTGAAGGTATAGTTAAAAATCTGACTGATTATGGTGCTTTTATTGACCTCGGTGGTATTGACGGTCTATTGCACATTACTGATATGTCCTGGGGCCGTGTTAAGCATCCTTCAGATATTCTGGCTGTCGGGGACAAGATCAATGTTAAAATCCTCAAGTTTGATAAAGAAAAAGAACGCGTCTCTCTGGGACTTAAACAAATTGCTCCTGATCCATGGTTGGATGTTTCCAGCAAGTATCCGATCGGGGCTAAAGTGACCGGTAAAGTTGTCAGTTTGACTGATTATGGTGCATTTATTGAACTTGAAGAAGGTGTTGAGGGGTTGATTCATGTTTCAGAGATGAGCTGGACCAAACGTGTTAAGCACCCAAGTAAAGTGCTGGCAATCGGTGATGATGTCGAGTCTGTTGTGCTGGCTTTGGATACAGATAATCGCCGGATTTCTCTGGGCTTGAAACAAATTGAACCGAACCCCTGGGATGTCATTGGTGAGAAATTCCCGATTGGAACCATCATTGAAGGCCAAGTCAAAAATATTACTGATTTTGGTATTTTTGTCGGTGTGGACGAAGGGATTGACGGATTAGTTCATATCTCTGATCTTTCTTGGACGAAACGGATCAAGCATCCTTCCGAAGCGTACAAAAAAGGTGACCTGGTTAAGGCGGTTGTCCTGAATATCGATCGTGAGAACGAGCGTTTTTCACTTGGATTAAAGCAATTGAGTGTTGATCCCTGGGAGAGTGTTCCGACACGATATGCTCGTGGAACCATTGTGAAAGGCAAAGTCACCTCTGTTACGGACTTCGGTATCTTTATTGAGCTTGAAGAGGGAATTGAAGGGCTGATCCATGTTTCGGAACTGAGTAAAGAGAAAATCGACAGTCCAAAAGATTTCACTGAGGTTGGTGCTGAACTAGAGGCCGGTGTTCTGCAAGTTGATACTGTTGATCGAAAAATTGCACTATCGATCAAGAACCTTGATGTTCAAAAAGAAAAAGCAGAAGTCAACGAATTCATGGGCGCTCAGAAAACAGCAACATCGAACCTTGGTGATCTGCTCCAGGGTGCTGTGGGTCGTAAGTCTGAAGATTAAATTATTGAAAAACATGAACAGGGGCTCCAGACTACGGGAGCCCCTTTTTTAATGGTTAAAATGAAAAAACATCCTTTTATATTGGCGTCATTAACAATTGGGGGCCTTTTCCTTTTTTTTCTTCTGGTCGTTTTTGCAGCCGGGTTGCTCGGCACGGGTTCAGTTGTCTCAGTTGGAGACAAAATTGGTGTTCTTGAAGTAGAAGGAACGATAGTCGACTCCAGGTTGCTGGCCGAACAAATTGTGACATTTCGTAACCGCAGCAATATAAAAGCTGTTGTTGTCAGGGTTGATTCACCCGGCGGTGGCGTTGGCCCATCACAAGAAATTTATGCTGAATTAAAAAAACTCGCTGAAGAAAAGCCTCTGGTTATCTCAATGGGTTCTGTTGCTGCTTCAGGGGGGTATTATATTGCTGTTGCCGGGGAGAGAATCTTTGCAAATCCGGGAACAATTACAGGAAGTATTGGCGTCATCATGTCTTTTCCCAACTATCAAGATTTAATGGGCAAAGTTGGGATTCAGACTGAAGTTGTCAAGAGTGGAACATTTAAGGATATTGGTTCTTCAACCCGGAAATTTACTGTTGCTGACAGGGCATTACTGCAAGAGATGATTGATGATGTTCATCTTCAGTTTGTTGAGGCGATCAGTGCCGGAAGGAATTTACCATTAGAAAAATTGCAACCTTATGTTGATGGAAGAATTTTTACCGGCAGACAGGCGCTAGAGCTTGGTTTGGTTGATGAGCTTGGGGGTTTTCACGATGCAATCAAGTATGCAGCAACGGTTGTGGGTATTGAGGATGAGCCGGATCTTGTCTATCCTGAACCGGTAAAAATGGATTTTATTGACCGTTATTTGCAGAGTGCTGTGAGTCATATTTTAGGCGTTGATCTTGGGCTGAAAACAACGTCCGGACCTCAGTATCTTTTGCATAACTACTGATATTCAAAATGCGTGGAAGGTAACGATGACTAAAAGTGAATTGATAGAACAGCTTTCAGAGGGGCATGAGATTCTTAATAAAAAAGATGCCGAGACAGTCATAAATCTTATTTTTGGTGGGATTGGCAAAGCTTTGGCACAAGGAGATCGTGTAGAAATCCGTGGTTTTGGTTCTTTTTCTGTTCGTGAGCGTGATGCTCGCGAGGCGAGAAATCCGAAAAGTGGTGAATTAGTTCAAATCCCGTCACGGAAGACTCCTTTTTTTAAAACAGGCAAAGATCTTCGTGACCGTGTTGATGAATAATCTGAGAACAAATGATGGTATAAAAAAAGGCTCTGAAAGTATTTCAGAGCCTTTTTTTTGGAATATATCCAGGGTGCCGGTATGATTCTTTACGAATGACCTGAACAAAAAATTTGTCGGCGGAAAAAATATTAGACGTCCTACTCATGGGCAGGCTTGCTCACAACTTTTTCACGTAATGACAGGTCAGTAAAAACGTTGGTCAAGGACTCAGAATCAAATACGTACACCCCAGAAATTCAAAGATCGATAGCTTGGTTTCATCATATCAATTTCTGGGATTTAGTCAAGCAGAAATTAGATTTATTAAATGTTATATAGCAATGAATGGACATTATTAACTCTATGAAATGGACAATTCACCGCCTGCAGATTCCCCGTGAGCATGTTGCACTGAGACTTGATCAGTATCTGGCAGAAGCAGCTATCGGGTTATCCCGAACTCAAGCTAAAAAAATTATAGATCTCGGTGGTGTCCACCTTGATGGTCGTAGGGTCAGAAGTTGCTCAACAACAGTGCACTCTGGACAATCGATCGAGGTTTATATTGATCAATTACCTTTGGATCCCTATAGAATTCTCGAAGATGATATCCTGTATCAGGATGACTTTATCATTGTTCTGAATAAACCCGCTCTTGTTGATACACAGCCGACCCATGCACGATTTAAAGGGACCTTATTTGAAGCGTTGCAGTGGCACTTGAAGGATCCCTTTCGTCCACATCAGAAAGCTCAGATAGGGATGATTCAGCGCCTGGACAGGGGAACTTCAGGGGTTATAGTTTTTTCTATTCATCCTCGGGCGCATAAGGAAATGACACGTATTTTTCTGGAACATGAAGTCGAGAAGGAGTATTTTGCTTTGGTTCAGGGTGCACCAGAAACGGAGCAGGGGGAAATCAGATCTTTTTTGGCTCGATCCAGAAAGGAAAATCGTGTTAAATCAGTTGAGAAAGGTGGCAAGGAAGCGATAACCAGATTTCAACGACTTGAATCCATGGCAAAATATTCTTTGCTGAAAGTTGAAATTTTAACTGGGCGTTCTCATCAAATACGAGCTCATATGTCCGAGTCAGGCTGCCCTTTGGTAGGAGACAAACGCTACGGAGGCGCAGAGAAAATTTTTGATGTCAAAATACTGCGACCATTGCTGCACGCTGGAAAACTAGCTTTTCGTCATCCTGTGCTGGATCGTCACATGGTTTTTTCGGTTCCGGTTCCAGACGATTTTCAAAATATTATGACGATGCTTAGAAAGAGCAGTGAATGAACTTTCCTCATATAGATCCGGTCATATTCAGTGTTGGACCTCTTGCTGTCCGTTGGTATGGAATGATGTATCTGCTTGGTTTTCTGGGTGGATATTTCATGATGTGTCATGTTGTCAAATTACGCAATATGCCTATCACTAAAGAGAATATTTCTGATTTGCTTTTTTATGCTGTGCTCGGCGTTGTCCTTGGTGGGCGCTTTGGATATACCCTGTTTTATAATACGCAGTACTATCTCAGCCATCCCCTGAAAATACTTTATGTCTGGGAAGGAGGGATGAGCTTTCATGGCGGTCTGATCGGCGTTCTGATCGTATTGCTGGTTTTTTGCAGAATGCGTCATCTGGATCTCCTTCTCCTGGCTGATGTGGTTGTTTCTGCTGTACCGATAGGTCTTTTCTTCGGTCGTATCGGGAATTTCATCAACTCAGAGCTGTGGGGAAGGGTGACTGATTTTCCCCTGGGGATTGTTTT
The DNA here is from genome assembly GCF_963675815.1 of uncultured Desulfuromusa sp. NCBI lineage: Bacteria > Pseudomonadati > Thermodesulfobacteriota > Desulfuromonadia > Desulfuromonadales > Geopsychrobacteraceae > Desulfuromusa > uncultured Desulfuromusa sp. Next base: position 104,816 of record NZ_OY776576.1, on the reverse strand, counting down.
TCCCGGTGGTGGACCGTTACCCCGTCATCCGAGTCAGCTCTATGAAGCCTCTCTTGAAGGTCTCCTTTTGTTTGTCTTGATCTACCTGTTGCATCGTCGCGGGGCTGCTCGTGGAGTCCCCGCCTTTTGTTTTCTTTTTCTATATGGTGTCTTTCGATTTGTTATTGAGTTTGTGAGGCAACCTGATGAGCAGCTTGGTTTTCTCTGGGGGGGAGCGACGATGGGACAGTTATTGTCAGCTCCTATGATTTTGTTCGGTTTGTTCGGTTTGATCTATCTTTTCAGGAGGAATAAAACTTGAGTCGGATTGAAGCGGTCATATTTGACTGTGACGGAGTGATGTTTGAAAGTCGTCAGGCGAACCTGGCGTACTATAATCGTATTCTGGGTGAGTTTTCTTATTCTCCGGTTGCCAATGATCAGCCGGAGCGGGCGCTATTATGCCATACTGCTAGTTCTTCAGATGTTTTATTAGAACTTATGCGTGAGGAAGATTTATTACCTGCTCTTCGTTTTGCTGAAACTTTGGACTATCGTGAATTTATTCCGCAAATGGAGCCCGAACCCAACTTAACTGAATTGTTGGAGCAACTCTCTCAACAATACCCCTTGGCTATTGCAACCAATCGCGGCAAAAGCATTCTGCCGATTCTCAATTATTTTAATTTGGATGGGTTCTTTTCTTCTGTTGTAACAAGTCATGATGTTCAACGACCTAAACCTGCTCCGGATATGTTGTTGCTTGCAGCCAGAAACCTGAAAATTGTGCCGGAGAATTGTCTTTTTATCGGGGATTCGGTGCTGGATAAAGCTGCTGCAGCTGATGCAAATATGCCATTTGCCGGTTATGGGGGAGTATCGGGGATGCTTACTTTGTCCAACCATTATGATTCCATGGATTATTTCATGGAACAACCAGAATGAACTGGATAAATATTTAATTTAAACGAAGGGTACTGATTTGAAGGGATTAATGGAGGTTTTTGATCATCTCTAAAACATTACCATTTGCCTCTTGAATATACCTGACCTGATCCATTAATTTATAAATGATTTGAATTCCACGGCCGCCTTCATCTTCGTCCTGCGCTTTGTTCTTCGACAGTTTCTCTAAATCAAAGCCCTGCCCATGATCGAAAACCCTTATTGTGAGATTTCGATCAGAGGCAGTGATCATGACTCTGACTTCCTTGTCCGGATCACAGTCATTCGCATGGCAAATGGCGTTCGCCAGGGCTTCTGTTAAGACCAGATTGAGGTGATAAGCAAGTTCCCGACGGTTTCCGTGATAACTCTTCAGGGAATAAGCCATGCTTTCGCCAATCCTTCCAATCATACCCAGATATTTGGTTTGATTGGGGACTGTTATGTCAATGTTGACCTGTTTTGACATTTATATCTTTCTGACAAAATATGTTAATAACTGCTGGAAGCTTCCTCTTGGGTGGAAAAGATTTCAAAAACTCGATGGAGACGTGTAAGTTCAAACATAGAACGAACCTGTGGCTGAAGACAACATAGCTTCAGGCTTCCTTCTCTGGCACTGGCATTTTTAAAGCCGGAAACAAGGGCACCAAGACCGGAAGAATCGATAAAACGGACTTCACTCAGGTCAATCACAAGATTGCATTTTCCTTCATCAAACAGTTGTAGCATCTGTTCTTTTAAGTCTCCACTGTTATGGGCATCCATTCGTTCCTCATTTACGGAAATGATAACTATATCGCCCTGTTCAGTCATGTTTAGCTGCATGAAACTCTCCTTGTTCGGGTTCAGTTTAAGGGTGTTAAGAAACAGTTTAATTATACATCGTCAGGCACGTTTTGATTCAAAAAATCGTCATATTATTTATTATTTTAAAACCTTCATGACGACGAGGGTAATATCATCATTAAAGTGTCGCATTCCGGTAAAAATTCGACCTTGAATCATAATTCTGTCAATCAGTTCCTGAGCGCTCAAATCATCGCATTCTTCGAGTAACTTTCCAAGCCTTTCAATTCCAAAAAAACTTTTTTCTTTATTTTCGGCTTCCACGATACCGTCGGTATAAAGGAGAAGGAGGTCACCCGGTTCAAGATCAATCGCCTTCTGCTCAAAAGAGATTTTGTCTTTAATCCCGAAAATGAGTCCTTCGGCGTCAAGAGTTATGATCTTTTTTTCCCGTTTTTTCCAGAGTAACGGGGTGTTATGGCCGGCATTTCCATAGATAAGTCGATGAGTAATATGATTGTATTGGAGGTAAAACATCGTGACAAACAGGTCAGAACGATCCAGATCTTTAAGGAAATAACGGTTAAGTTCCAGAAGCATATCTGCAGGTTGTTTAACACTTTCTATGCGGGCATGGATAAATGTCCGTGCTTCAGCCATGATGAGTGCGGAACCAATACTGTGTCCTGATACGTCCGCTATAATCAGGTCACACGAAGAATTACCGCGTTCGATAAAGTCGTAATAATCTCCCCCGACTTGATGGGCAGGAACACAAAGACCTGCGATATCAATATTTTTTATCGTGGGAAGGTTTGTTGGCAGAAGACCTTTTTGAATATCTTTAGCAATCTGCATTTCCCTTTCCTGCTCCCGCCCCAGAAGAAGTTTTTGCAGCTGTTGATCGTTACGCCATGCAATCCCAATTTGACCGGCCAGATTTTCAAACAGGGCAATAAATTCTTTTGTAAATATTCCCTTTGCCGTTTTGGAAAAAGCGGAAAGGATACCAATAGGTTCCCCTTCAAAAATGATAGGAGTATGAGCCAGGCAGGTAATACCGTCCCGCTTGATATGTTCTGCCGATGCTGGTTTGTCGGTCGCATCAGTGTCGTTAACGACTGTTGTTGCATTGGAAAGAAATGCCTGACCAATATATGTTTCCATATTGAGATTGCGTTCAAATTGACCAAAATGTTCTGAGGATATTCCAACCAGACTCTTGACCATAAGGGTCATCGACTCCGGCTCCAAAAAGCGGATGACGCAGAGATCAAACTTGAATTGCTGTGCAAGGAGTTCGAGGATACTATCCAGAGTTTTTTGAAAATCCTGTTCGCTTGAAACAATCTGTGCTGCCTCGTAAAGGACACTGAGTTGTTCCCGGCTTGATGCATGGCTGATGGTTACAGTCCCGAAAATATCAAAGACATCTTCCATTTCGCTGCCACGGGCTTCCAGATAGTTTTCCAGAATTATCCGTGCTGGAGCGGCACCCACATGCCCTGCCAGAGTTTTCTCAGTAAAGCTTTTTAGGTTCGGGATTTCGTGATCTGGAAGATTGCCTCTGGAATCAATTTCCTGATAGCTCAGATATTCTGTTATTGCTGCTTGAGCGGGTTTTTCTCCAATGAATTTGGACATCAGTTCCACAAATTCCATGACCGTGGGCGCTTTGCTGATCCGCTTTAATTTGCTTGGCAGAAGCGATTGTTCGACAAAAATATCAACAAATTTTTCAGCTTGTATTTCTTCTGATCTTGTCTGTTTGGCGAAGAATGAAAGTGTTAAGTAGGCCGATAGATTGAAAAGCATACTCCAGAGTAAAGAATGGGTATAAATATCAAAACCGCGCAAACCGAAGAGTTCAAGGGGTTTTAACAGGGTGATCCCATAGAGACCGTTGTGGAGAATGTCTGCACTAATCCATCCAGAGCGGACGAATGACGGGATCAGCAGAGTGTAAAACCAGAGAGCGAAGCCCAGAGTTATTCCTGTTATTGCCGCCTTACTGTTCGCTCTTTTCCAAAATAATCCTCCGATGACGGCTGGTGCAAATTGAGTCACGGCCGCAAAAGATATCAAACCCATATTGACGAGAGCATAGGAATCGCCAATCACCTGGAAATAGAAGTAGCCGATAAAGATAACACCAAGAATTCCGAGGCGCTTAATGTTTATCAGCAGCCTGGAAAGGCTCTGATTGCGAATATTCATTTTCAGAATAACAGGCATAATCAGGTGGTTCAGCACCATCGTGGATATCGTTACTGAAGACACCATGACCATCCCGGCAGATGCAGACAAGCCCCCAATAAAGACCAGAAGTGCCAACCATGGGTGCCCCGACGCCAGGGGCAGCGTCAAGACAAAATAATCCGCTTGAGTCGTGTCGCCGCCATTGATGATCAAACCGCCAAGAGCAATCGGCAGAACAAACAGATTGATAAGAAAAAGGTAAGCTGGAAATTTCCACATTGCTGATTTGATGTGCTGCTCATCGGTATTCTCTGTCACCATAATGTGAAACTGGCGGGGCAGAAACATAACCGCCATCATCGATAAGACAATCAGGGTCAACCATTTTGTATAGGGGGTTTGCTGTGTTCCCAGAAGAAGCAGGTCACGGCGTTCGGGGAATTGTTCAAAAAAACGTTGGAAAATATCAGCAAAGCCATCAAACAGACCATAGGTGATAAAAATCCCGACGGCAAGAAAAGCAATTAATTTCACGATGGATTCGAAGGCAACGGCGACAACAAGGCCTTCATGTTTTTCTGACGAATCAAGGCTTCTTGCGCCAAATAACATACCGAAGATGGCAAGCAGTAAAGCAACGAAGAATGCTATATCGATACTTCCCGGAAGCCTGGCGCTGTAATCGTACAGCCCGGTGCCGGTGATTGCTAAAGGCATCGACAGGATTTGTAAAGTCTGGGCAATTGCTTTCAGCTGTAAGGCTATATAGGGGGTAATCCCAAAGACCGCAAACAGAGTGACAATTGCGCCAAGAACTGCGGAACGGTCATAGCGGCTGGAGAGAAAGTCAGCAATACTGGTAATATTTTGCTGTTTGCTGATGATGAGGATTTTGCGTAGAAAAAACCACCAGGCAAAAGCAACAAGAGTGGGGCCCAGGTAGATAGGTAAAAATTCCAGGCCACTGGTTGCGGCTTTGCCGACGCTTCCGTAAAAGGTCCAGCTGGTACAATAAACTGCCAGCGATAATGAATAAATATGTGAATTTTTAAGGAGACAGTTTCCTTTTTTACGACATTTTTCAGCGTAATAGGCAACCAGGAATAACAGAGCGAAATAAGCAAGAGAGACGATTAATATCGTTTTTGGAGAGATGATCGACATGAAGAGAATCGTCTTTGCCGGTATCATGGGATGCTTTTATCTCCATCTGGCTTGGAGTTATTTTTCGGATCGTCTTCAATATAGCGGACAAAAAACCAGATAACAGCAATTGATAAGGGCCATCCGACAAAAAAATAGAAGGTCAGTATGGGAATGCCTAAAATCATTTCCTGAGTATTAAAAATGTGAATGAAAGGGAAATTTATCATAATCAAGCCCAGAATCAGGCAGAGAATCCAAGCCTCTCTGATGGAGTTTCTTTGTGGCTTCTTCATGGATTAACCTTTTTCTTCCGTTTCCTGTCAGGACTAATCAATGGTGTTTTACAACTCTTGATGAATCTCTGTACAGACTAATCCTGAAGGACCAGAATTACAACTAATAATTATAAGTTTCACATGGTAGAAATTTATCAGAAAATACAACCCTGTAAAGTCGTTTTAGATATCTTTTAAAGGGTTTGACGCTCATGAAATGAGTATGCTACTTATCGATAATTAATACTTTTCATGTTTCATATACAGTTCTGATGAGAAGGAATATTCTTGAAGTCCCAACATTTCTTATACCTGAAAGCACTGAATTACTGTTTATTGTCTCTTCTTGCTCTGCTTGCAGGATGCGCAGTAACGACTCCACCCCAGCCTGTCATTCCCACGGTTGAGAGTTCTCTCCCATATCGTTCGGAGTTGACGGATCCTGATGCTAAAGCTCTTTTCTCTTTTTTGGAATTCAAGATTCACGGAGCAGAAGATCGTTGGGAAGACGCTATTTCCGCCCTGAACAGTGCCATCAACTTTGATCCGAATTCTGAATACTTGAGATTGCTTTTAGCGAAGGCTTATTTGCATCGGCAACAACCGGAACAAGCGGCTGCAACCTTAGACGTTTTACTGGAGAGAAATTTCGAAAGCGTTGAAGGACATCAGCTCATGGGAGATGTCCTGAGCTATCAACGAGATTTTACCTCAGCAGCAGATCATTTCCGTTTGGCATTGAACATTGATCCATCGAATAGTCCTTTGCAACTGCGATTGTCGATGGCATTGGCCCAGCTCGGACGTAAGGATGAGGCGATAGATGTCCTCGAAAAATTCCTGCTGCAGCAACCCGAAGCGAGTTTGGCCCAGCTTTATCTGGCTCGTCTATACCTTGACAAGAAGCAAATAGATAAGGCTTCTTCTGTGTATAGAGAGCTGTTAAAAAACCAACCCGGACAGCAACAGGCCGTTCTGGAATATGGAAAAATTCTGGAGCGACAAGACCCTGATGCCGCTCAGGAATTATATGAAAAATTTCTTGAGGAAAATCCACGGGCAGCGGGAGTCAGACGGCAGCTTGCGGAATATTATCTGACTCAACAGCTGCTGGAAGAATCTCTGGAACAGTTTCAAGGTGTACATCAGCAGTTTCCAGATAATCAGCAGATTATTATGCAGATTGGCTTGATTCAGCTGGAACTGAAAGATTGGATAGAGGCGGAAAAAAGTTTTCGCATCCTTCTGAATTCTGACAACCAGCTTGAGCGTGGTCGATATTATCTGGCGATGGCATTGTCCGGGCAGGAAAAGAGAGAAGAAGCGATCGCTGTTTTAGAACACGTTGGTCCGGATTCTTCTTTCTACGCTGAAGCGGCATTGCAATTAGCTTATCTTTATAAGCAGAATCAGCAGAATGACAAAGCAATTGCCCTTTTATCGCAGATGCTGGATCAGAATATTCATCATCCGGAGGTTTACTATTATTTGGTGGCTTTTCTTGGGGATCGTGGCGATTTGAATCAAGCTGTCGAGGTCGCATTGAGGGGTGTTGAAGAAAATCCTGAGGCGACTCAGCTTCTCTATCAGCTTGGGGTGCTTTACGAAAAACAGGTACAACGGCAAATGGCAGTGGAGACGATGGAAAAAATCCTGCTGCTTGATGACGCTCATGCGGATGCCTTGAACTTTTTAGCCTATGATCAGGCAGAAAATGAGACTGACCTGGACCTGGCGTTGTCCCGTGCTAAAAAAGCACTAGAGACAAACCCAAGTGGTTATATCGTTGATACTCTGGGGTGGGTATATTTTAAAATGGGACGCTATTCTGAAAGTCGGAAGCATCTTGAAAAAGCGGTTCAATTATACCCTGAGGATGCTGTTATCCAAGAGCATCTGGGAGATTTATACTTTGCTATGAAATTATTGCAGCAAGCGGAATCAGCGTATCGTCGTGCTCTGGAACTGAATCCTGAGGCCACGCAGGTTGAAGAAAAACTGAAACAACTCACATCGGGAGACTTTTAATGCGGTGGCTGAACTTTCTTTTCCTGATTGTTCTGGCAGGTTGTATGCAACCGCAAAAGCCGGTCTGGGATGAGGTACCGACGGCAGAGCAGTTGATCGGTCAGATCTCCGTTGCCTCGGGATCTTTTTCATCCCTTGATGGTGCCGCAAGCGTGGCTTTAACGACAGGAGATAAATTTTTTTCCAGTGAGCAGTTTCTGTTACTGCAAAGGCCTGATCGATTGCGTGCCGATGTGTTAACGGGGTTTGGTCAATTGGTTCTGCAAATGGCATCTGACGGTGATCTATTGTCAGTGTTTCTCAACACCACGGTTCCTGGAAAATTTTTCTATGGTCCCGCCAGCTATGAAAATATATTCCGTTTTGTCCGGGTTCCTTTGATGACCACAGATCTGCTGTCATTATTGTTGTACGATCCACCTCTGATAGATTATCAGGATAGCTCAGTTGAGTTGGTTGCAGGGGGGATAAGCCTGGTGCTGGCAAATGATGATGACAGGCAGGAATTGTTGTTTAATGGTCGATTGCAATTGATTGGATGCGATTACTATCGCATGGGAGATGAATATCTTTCAGTTGAATATGAAAAGTTTTCCAAAGAGAGCTCCTTTCCTCAACTGATTAAAATTGCTATGCCATTGGAGAAAACACGGATAAAAGTGACTTTTTCCGAACTGCAGGTCAATGAAAGAATCGATCTCGCTCAATTTCAATTGCACCGGCCTGATAACGCAATTATTGAGCGTTTGCCGTGAATGATCCGGTCAAGGGTTGATGATGAAAGCTATTGTCTATAATTGTTTATTCCTTGTTGCGTTGATCCTGCTGAGTTCCTGCAGCAACGTCGATGATGCTGACCCTCCCGGAGTGGCTGAAGCGCTAACTCCAGACTTTGGAGATACTTTTATCGAAGCCTCCATCGGAGATGCCAGCACTTTGCTGCCGGTATTAGCTTCTGATTCTGCTTCCAGTTCAATCAATGGTCTGATTTATAACGGCTTAATCAGGTACGATAAAAATCTTCAGATCGAGGGTGAGCTTGCAGAATCGTGGGAGGTTTCAGATGATAATCTGACGATTACCTTTCATTTGCGCAAGGGTGTGGTCTGGCACGATGGTGCACCTTTTACGGCAGCTGATGTGAAGTTCAATTACCAGCTATATATTGATCCGAAAACTCCGACTGCTTACGCGGAATCTTTCAAGCAGGTGAAAGATGTTGAAACCCCTGACCCCTATACTTTTGTGGTTCATTACGATAAACCCTACGCTCCGGCATTAATGAGTTGGTCCATGCCGGTGCATCCGCGACATCTTCTGGACGGAAAAGATGTGACAAAAAGTCCTTTGGCCCGCAAACCGGTGGGAACCGGCCCCTATAAATTTTCTGATTGGGTGGGGGGAGAAAAAATTGTTCTCGAAGCCAATCCTGACTATTTTGAAGGCCAGCCTTATCTTAAGCGTGTTGTTTATCGGATTATCCCGGATATCTCCACCCAGTTTCTGGAACTACAAACGGGTAGCCTTGATTTTATGGGGCTTTCACCATTGCAGTATGATCGGCAGACAGATACTCTTGCGTTCAGGCGATTGTACAACAAGTATCGCTACCTGAATTTTGGTTATACTTACCTGGGCTACAATCTGAAGCGTCCGCTCTTTCAGGATAAGCGCGTCAGGCAGGCTCTTTCCTACGCAATTGACAAGCAGGAAATTATTGATGGTGTGTTGCTGGGGTATGGAGCTATTGCTACAGGGCCATATAAGCCGGACACCTGGGTCTACAACTCTACTGTTCCCAAATATTCATATAATCCTGCCAAAGCCCGGCAGCTTTTAGCGGAAGCCGGCTGGAAAGATTCGAATGGTAATGGGATCTTGGATAAAGACGGCAAGGAATTTTCTTTTACCATTGTGACCAACCAAGGGAATGATCTGCGTGCAAAAACGGGCGAAATAATTCAGCAGCGTTTCAAGGAGGTTGGTGTTGACGTGAAGTTGCGGATCATCGAATGGGCGACCTTTCTCAAGGAATTTATCAACCCAAATAATTTTGATGCTACAATCCTAGCATGGACCGGAGGTCCGGAACCTGATCAGTATAATGTTTGGCATTCCAGCAAGGCTGTTCCCGGGGGATTGAATTTCATTAGTTTTAAAAATGATGAAGTTGATCGTCTTCTTGAGGAAGGCCGCCGGATTTTTGATTTACAAAAACGCAAAGTTTATTATGATCGTTTCCAGGAGATCCTGGCAGAAGAGCAGCCCTATACTTTTTTGTACGTTGGCGAGGCCTTGCCTGCGGTGTCCAAGCGTTTTCGAGGAGTGGCACCGGCGCCGGCCGGCATCCGCTATAATTTTGATAAATGGTTTGTTCCAAAGGCTGAACAAAAATATTCCAGGTAGTTTCGATAAGGTTGTTTTTGAGAGTATGATATGCTGAGTTATATCGCCAAACGTTTGTTACTGCTTGTCCCATTATTGCTTGGGATTACGTTGATCTCTTTTGTTGTGATTCACCTGGCACCAGGTGAACCCACAGATATGCAGACACAACTCAATCCAGAGGTTAGTTCTGAATTACAACAACGCTTGCGGTCTCAGTATGGTCTTGACCAGCCACTTTATGTCCAGTATTGGACGTGGTTGTCGCGTCTGGTGCAACTCGACTTTGGAGAGTCTTTTGCGACTGACCGTCGTCCGGTTCTGGATAAAGTTCTGGAACGGTTGCCGGTGACAATTTTACTGAACCTGCTTTCGATTATTCTTATCCTGGCAGTTTCAGTTCCTCTGGGTATTCTTTCAGCCATACAGCGAAATTCAGGCTTTGATCGCATCACGACAGTTCTCGTGTTCACCGGTTTTGCAATGCCCTCATTTTGGCTGGCACTATTGCTTATGGACTGGTTTGGGGTCCGGCTGGGTTTACTGCCGGTCTCTGGCTTGAAATCTCTGGGGTATGAATATCTGAGTTGGGGAGAGCAGCTGGTGGACAGAGTGAGTCATCTTGTTTTGCCTGTTTTTATTTCTGCAATCGGTGGATTAGCCGGGTTCTCACGCTATATGCGCTCCAACATGCTTGAGGTCGTCCGTCAGGACTATATTCTCACGGCGAGGGCAAAAGGTTTGTCTGAGCGGACGGTGATCTATAAGCATGCGTTGCGAAACGCATTACTTCCGGTGATTACAATCCTGGGTCTTTCGGTTCCCGGCTTGATCGGTGGAAGTGTTATTTTTGAAACAATTTTTGCGATTCCCGGGATGGGAAAACTTTTTTACGATGGCGTGATGATGCGGGATTATCCTTTGATCATGGGGGTTCTTGTCATGGGGGCGGTGCTGACATTGTTGGGGAACTTGCTGGCTGATATCAGTTATGCTCTGGCTGATCCGCGTATCCGTCATGGACAGCAAAGTGGGCATTAGACTTTAATGTCGGAATTCAAGAAAAATAAGGACGGTTATGCAAATTAATGCGAATCGATTAGGGGAAATGCTCCTGGAGGCTGGTCTGATAGATCAATTTCAACTGGACTCTGCTCTTTCTATGCAACGAAACCTCGGTGGACGGATTGGCAGTGCGCTGGTGAAGCTCGGTTATCTGCCGGAAGAAACCATCATGGAATTTCTTGAAACCCAAGTTAAATACTCACGGGTTTCTTTGCTGGAGCTTGAGATCCCCAAAGAGCTCATGTCTTTGTTGTCCTTGGAACGGATGGCTGAATTGATGGTTATTCCCATTGAACTGCGTAAATCCGGCCATGAAAAATTATTGCGGGTTGCGATGACCGATCCCACGAATGTGAAGCTGATTGATGATTTGCAATTTGCAACGGGTTGTAAAGTGATCCCTGTTTTGGCGGCAGAGGCGGAAATCAGTCAGGCAATCAAAAATAATGCCCCCGAAGAAGTTGAAGAAAAAACGGATTTCCATGCAGATAAGGCGATTATGGAGTCTGGAATGGTCAGTTTTGATGATATCACATCCCACGATTCGCGACTTGATGTCTTACTTGAGATTCTCAAGCAAAAAGGTATTCTGAGTGCTCTTGATGTTGAGCGGGTGAAATTTAACTGATGATGTTAAGGCCCAGGAGTTCTTTTCTTTTTGATGTTGTTTGGCAACGGTTGCTCCATAATCGTATGGCTCTGGTTGGTGCCGGAATCATTCTGATCATGTTTCTGATGGCTGCTTTAGCCTCGTTCACAACGGTTGATCCTGCTGCAATAAATATTGCCCAGAGCTATTTACCTCCAAGCATCAATCATCCTTTTGGAACCGATGATTTAGGGCGTGAAGTGTTTGTACGAATGCTTTATGGGGCGCGAATTTCTTTACTGGTTGGATTTGTTGCGGTTGGGATCTCAACTTTGATTGGTATTTTTTTAGGATCTCTTGCCGGATACTACGGTGGTTGGGTTGATACTCTGGTCATGCGGTTTGTTGATATCATGCTGTGCTTTCCTACCTTTTTCCTGATCCTGGCCGTAATCGCATTTCTTGATCCATCCATCTGGAACATCATGATCGTGATAGGACTGACCAGCTGGATGGGGGTGGCGCGCTTAATCCGGGCCGAATTTTTAAGCTTGCGCCAACGTGATTTTGTCCTTGCGGCACAGGCTCTTGGTGCGACAGATTTCCGTTTGATTTTTCGTCATATTCTGCCGAATGCAATGTCGCCGATTCTTGTTTCTGCAACTCTTGGGGTTGCGGGTGCTATTTTAACTGAAAGTGCTCTTTCGTTCCTTGGCATTGGTGTGCAGCCCCCGACCCCTTCCTGGGGGAATATGTTGATTGTCGGTAAGCAGACCCTTGGCAGTGCCTGGTGGTTGTCGGTTTTTCCTGGTCTGGCCATCCTGATAACCGTTCTGGGATATAACCTGTTTGGTGAAGGGGTTCGCGATGCTCTGGATCCCAGGCTTAAAGAATGACGCCTCTCCAGTTTTTAAATAAACGTTTTTCGGCCTTAATGTCCGGTGATTACGGATTTGTTTATGACAGTTATCATTGCGATGCCCCTTTTATTCGGCAATTCCATGATCGTAAAGACTATATCGATTTTGCTCGACAGCATTTGGCGTCCATTGTTGTCACTGACTGGCGTTGTTTGCGACATCGAATTATTGATGAAAAGCAACAGGAAAGCCTTCTGGTTATGAACATAACCGTTGGTGAAAGGACACAGTTTTTTTACGAATTGGCTTTACTTATCGAAACAGGGAGTGGGTGGCGTTATCATTCAGCTCAAAAACTGGGGGTGGATGACTACACGGGCTCACCTGATCTGATTGATTTCTCTCATTTTGATACGGCGACTCCGAAGATACGGTTTTAGCGATGCCTGAATTACCTGAAGTTGAAACGACACTGCGTGGCATCGCTCCACATATTACCAATCGAACTATTCTTGAATGTGTTTTTCGGACTGAACGATTGCGCTGGCCTCTTGATGAGACTCTCTGTCATCTTCTCCCGGGACAAAAAATCATCAGTGTTGAACGGCGAGCAAAATACCTGTTGCTGCACTGTGATGATGGGACAATAATCCTCCATCTGGGGATGTCAGGAAGTTTAAGGATTGTTCCAGCTGAAACAACAGAGAAGAAGCATGATCATGTTGACCTGATTTTTACTGACGGGACATGTCTGCGGTTGACCGATCCTCGCAAGTTCGGGGCTTTTCTTTACACCGATGAGGACCCCTGTACCTATAAATTGCTTCTCAATCTTGGTCCGGAACCTTTGACGGATGAATTCAACGGTGAGTATCTTTATTCAGCCTCCAGAGGGAAAAAACAGCCAGTGAAGCAATTTATCATGGATCAAAAGACGGTTGTCGGCGTCGGGAATATCTATGCCAATGAATCTCTGTTCTCTGCTGGAATTCGTCCTGATCGCGCTGCAGGGAGGATAGGTCTGGAACGTTATCGGACTCTGGCTTTTGCCATCAAGAATATTTTGCAAGAGGCAATTATTGCTGGAGGAACAACAATTCAAGATTTTAATCAAGCTGATGGAAAACCTGGATATTTTGCACAGCAGCTGCAGGTTTATGGGCGCGGTGGGGGCTGTTGTTTTGCTTGCGGCCAGACGATCCTCAGTCAGAAAATAGGTCAGCGTTCAACATTTTATTGTGCCGGATGCCAGAGTTGATCAAGGACAGCAAGATGACAAATTTTTCTTTTCAATTTTCTTATCGTGTCGGGGTTGCAGATATTAATTATGGTGGACATGTTGCCAATTCAGCGGTACTGAATTTCTTTCAGGATGCCCGGATTGCTTACCTGGAGAATCTGGGTCCATATTCTGAGATTGATCTTGGGGGCTGTGGAATTATCATGCCGGAAGCGCATGTTTTTTATCGCCAGGAGATGTTTCTCGGTGATCAGTTAAATATAGGAGTCAGATCAACACATTTAAAACGCTCCAGTTGGTTGATGGAGTATCATATTGAACGGGCCGGGGAGTTAACTGCAGAAGGTGAAACTCCGCTGGTTTGTTTTAACTATGAAACGCGTAAACCATGCCGTATTCCAAGTGAATTCCGGAGGTCTCTGACTGTATTTGAAGGGCTCCCGCTTTAATTTTTCTACATAGATTCATGACGCTGGATTTATGGTTTTTTCTTCCTGCCGCCATATTTAACTGACTGTTACATTTATAGAGGCTTTCTGCCTTGACGAGCCTTAGGTTCTGAGGTTATCGTGCGAATCCAAATTTAAGCGTTTAAGGATATAAAACATGGAAGAAGTAAACGATTTACTGCAACAACGGCGGGCGAAGGTTGAGAGTTTTCAGGCTGCCGGAATCAACCCCTTTGCCAATGGTTTTACTGTCACACATAATGCTCAGCAGATTGTTAATGCTCATGCTGCTGATGATAAATTGAAGTTGGAAGAATTAGATGTAACCTACCGTATCGGTGGCCGTATTATGGCCCGGCGTGATTTTGGTAAAGCTGCGTTTTTACAACTGCAGGATGGTAGTGGCCGCATTCAAATTTACGTTGCACGTAATCAGGTTGGTGAAGAGGCTTTTGAGAGTTTTAAGAAGTTTGATATTGGTGATATTGTTGGTATTTCCGGTTCTCCTTTTCGTACCAAGACAGATGAGCTTTCTTTGCGTGCTGCTGAAATCACCTTGTTGACAAAATCACTGTTGCCTTTGCCTGAAAAATGGCATGGATTGACGGATGTGGAAATTCGTTATCGGCAACGGTATCTTGATTTGATAGTGAACACTGACGTCCGGGATGTTTTCCGGAAACGCAGTCGGATTGTCAGTTTGATCCGTGAGTATATGCTGAACTCGGATTATCTGGAAGTTGAGACCCCGATGATGCATCAAGTTGCCGGTGGGGCAACGGCTAAACCTTTCATGACCCATCATAATACCCTGAAAATGGATTTGTTTTTGCGTATTGCCCCTGAACTTTATCTGAAACGGTTGGTTGTCGGTGGTTTCGATCGTGTTTTTGAAATTAACCGTAATTTCCGCAATGAAGGGATTTCTATTCAACATAATCCTGAATTTACCATGATGGAGTTTTACCGGGCTTATGCAACCTATGATGATCTCATGGATTTTACTGAAGAATTGATTTGCCACGTGGCCAACAAGGTGTGTGGTGGTTTGGTTATCCCTTATGGCGGTAAGGATGTTGATTTAACGCCACCATGGGACCGCTTGACCCTGAAAGAGTCAATTGTCAAATACGGTACCGTTGAAATGGCTGTTCTCGAAGACCGGGATCAATCTTTTTCCTATGCTCAGTCTCTTGGCCTGGAATTGGATGGTCGCATCGGGCATGGTAAACTCCTGGCTGAAATTTTTGATGAAGTGGTCGAGCCGAAACTATGGCAACCAACATTCATTACTGAATATCCTACTGAGATTTCACCGTTGTCGCGTAAAAATGATCAGAATCCTGATGTCGTTGATCGTTTTGAACTGTTTATAGTCGGACGTGAATTAGCCAATGCTTTTTCCGAGTTAAACAATCCTTTAGATCAAAAGGAACGTTTTCTTCATCAATTAGAGGAAAAGGCGGCGGGTGATGAGGAGGCTCATGGCATGGATGAAGATTATATTCGTGCTCTTGAGTATGGTCTGCCACCAACGGCAGGCGAGGGGATCGGAATTGATCGTCTGGTCATGTTACTGACGGATTCAGCTTCGATTCGCGATGTCATTCTGTTCCCGCAATTACGACCTGAAATCAGCTGATTAACGGCTGAAACGGATAATAATGTCCTACGAATGGTTTATCAGCCTGCGCTATCTGCGTGCCAAGCGCAAGCAAACTTTTATTTCTGTCATATCCTTTATCTCGATTGCCGGGGTGACTCTTGGCGTTGCCGCCCTGATTCTGGTTCTGGCGGTGATGACAGGTTTTTCTGATGGTGTTCGCCAGCAGATTCTGGGGAATGTCCCTCATGTCTTAATCCAGCGTTTTGGTGAGGGAATCGATAATCCTCGGGAGCTGGTGACCGCTGCGAAGAATACCCCGCATGTTCTTTCCGCAGTCCCCTTTGTGTCTAAAGAGGCAATGTTACTCTCCAGAGGGAATGTCTCGGCTGTCAGTGTCAAAGGGGTGGGGCCAGAGCATAAAATATTTTCGCAACAGATGCTGACAGCGGAAGGTCGGTTGGCGACGGAGCAGTTTTTTTCCGGAGCCATGGATCGCCCTGGTATCATCATCGGGCTTGATACGGCCGGCAGCCTGGGTGTGACTGTTGGTGATTCCGTCAATGTTATTCCTCCCTTGTTCAGTATGACTCCTTTTGGAATGATTCCGAAGATGAAACCTTTTGAGGTTGTCGCTGTTTTTGAGAAACAGAGCAGTCTTGTTGATAGCTTTTATGCTTATATCCCTTTGTCTGTTGCGCAGACTTTTTTTGACTCAGAGGGGGTTGTCAGTGGTGTTGAGCTGGAAGTCGATCGTTATGATCGGGCTCCTCAAGTTGCTGAAGCTCTGTCCGCTCAGTTTGATTTTCCCACCGTCATTCGCCCCTGGCAGAGTATTTATGGTTCTTTCCTTTCCGCACTGAAGCTGGAAAAACTCGGTTTATTTATCATTCTCGGGATTATCGTACTGGTTGCCGCTTTTAATATCGCAACAACCCTGATCATGGTTGTGATGGAGAAAAATCGGGACATAGCGATACTTAGAGCCATGGGAGCCAATTCTCGCAGCATTATGAAAATCTTCATGATGGAAGGGTTCATTATCGGTACAGTGGGCACCGGGGTGGGGGCAGTCCTTGGGGTGATGCTGGCCAACTATGCCGATGCTGCAATCAAATTCCTGGAGCAATTGTTCGGAATCCGGATATTTGACCAGTCGGTTTACGGCATGGAACATTTCCCATCAGATATTATTGCCAGTGATGTTGCTATGGTGGTGTTGATGGCAATGAGCATCTGTTTGCTGGCAACTATTTATCCGGCATGGCGAGCTTCGCGCATGGACCCGACTGAGGCTTTGCGCTATGAATGATGCTGCGGCAATGATTGAAGTTTCAGAACTGGGGAAGTCTTTTAAAACTCCGGGAGGAGAAATTGAAGTCCTGCGCGGGGTTAATTTCCAGATCTGTGCCGGTGAACGGGTGGCTGTTGTTGGTACTTCCGGTGCAGGTAAAACAACCCTGATGCATATTCTTGGAGGGTTGGACCGCCCGACTTCAGGCAGTGTGTTT
Organism: uncultured Desulfuromusa sp.; assembly: GCF_963675815.1. NCBI lineage: Bacteria > Pseudomonadati > Thermodesulfobacteriota > Desulfuromonadia > Desulfuromonadales > Geopsychrobacteraceae > Desulfuromusa > uncultured Desulfuromusa sp. Next base: position 87,753 of record NZ_OY776576.1, on the reverse strand, counting down.
TTTAAAGGGACAAATTTATCCGTTTTGCGCGGTTCAGAACTGGACAGTTTTCGTAACCGTACTATCGGGTTTGTGTTCCAGTTTCATCAGTTATTGCCTGAGTTTACGGCGGTGGAAAATGTCATGATGCCACTTTTAATTGGTGGTGTCAGACGTGTTGATGCGGAAAAAAAAGCTGCAGATATTCTGGCGGAAGTCGGCTTGGAGAAGCGTTTGACCCACAAACCTGGTGCTTTATCCGGTGGAGAGCAACAGCGGGTTGCTATTGCCAGGGCTCTTATTCGTGAACCACAACTACTTCTTGCGGATGAACCCACCGGAAACCTGGATAGCCGTATATCTGATGAAATTATGCTGTTACTGAACCAGATGCATAAAACTCGTGGACTGACCATGATTATTGTTACCCACAACATCTCTTTGGCAAACAGCCTTGACCGGATCCTGCGGATTGAAGATGGAATGCTTACAAGCGACAATTTAAATTGAAGTTTTTAATGTCATTCTTTATAGTTATCCTTTTGTTTTTAAATTCTTATGCCGAGGGTCACAGATGTTGAAGAAAACGCTTCTGACACTTTTTCTGTTAAGTATTGCCGTACTGTCAATAGCCCAGGAGATTAAAGTTTCTGATATTCAGATTGAGGGAAACAATCGGATAGAAAAATCTTCAATCATGGCGGTGATCCCAATTAAACCAGGAGACCTGACTTCCCTGGACGATATTGATGAAGTATTACACAGCATCTTTGCTCTGGGTCGCTTTGAAGACGTTTCAGCTGAACTGACTGAGGTCCAGGGAGCGAAGATTCTCACTTTTGTTGTCAAAGAACTGCCCCTGATTCGCAGAATAGAGTTTGCCGGCAATGATGAGCTGACCAAACAAAAATTGCGACCTTTTGTGAAAATCAGAACCCCCTCAATTTATAACCGTGCAAAGATTGAGGAGAGTATTGTTGAAATTAAAAATGCCTATATCGAGGATGGTTATCATGCCGCAAAAATAGAGCCGGAGCTGAAAACCGATATTAAGAATGAGGCCACTCTGACCTTTAATATTGTCGAAGGGAAGAAAGTTCTTATCCGGGACATTAAATTTGTTGGCAATACTATTTTTGATAAAAGCGATTTGCTCAAAAAAATTGAAACGAAAGAGCGTTGGTTCCTGTCTTGGATCACTGGCAGGGGGGCTTATCTCGAAGAAACTATGGACCTGGATATTGAAAGAATTAAGGCAGCTTACCATGATGAGGGCTATCAGGACGTCAAGGTTAAGCCGGCACAGATATCTCTGGTCGAAGATAAATCGCTGGATGTCTTGATTGAAATTGATGAAGGTCCCCAGTATAAAGTTGGCAAAGTCTCACTTTCCGGCGACATGATGCTCCCTGAAGAGCAATTACTGACCTTGGTGAAACTGAAACCCGGAGGTGTTTTTAGCCGCACTGAATTACGTGAAAGCATTCTCGCGTTGACAGATGTATACGCAGACAACGGCTATGCTTATGCCAACGTAACACCACTGACGAAAAAGGATAAAAAGGCATTGCTGATTGATTTGAATCTGGAGGTGGAACAGGGAATTCAGGTGTTTGTTGAACGAATTGAGATCAACGGCAACTCAAAAACCCGAGACAAAGTTATTCGGCGTGAAATTCCCTTGCTGGAGGGGAGTCTTTTCAGTGCAAAGCGAATTAAGGACGCGAATCGAAGAATTCGTAACCTTGGATTTTTTGATGAAGTGAATGTCACCAATAATCCGGGTTCAGATGAAACCAAAACTGTTCTCGATGTTCAAGTGGAGGAAAAACCAACAGGAACCTTTTCAATCGGTGCCGGTTATTCTTCAACGGATAAGATTATGGCCCAAGGATCGCTTTCCCAGGATAATTTTATGGGTTATGGGGTTCGCCTCAGTTTAAGTGGCTCATTCGGCTCAACCAGTAACACCTATTCTCTTGGTATCAGTGATCCGCATTTCTTGGATACGGATTGGACTCTGGGAGGCGAGGTCTATAAGTCGGAAAGAGAATATGACGATTACGATGATCAGCGAACCGGTGGGTCGATCAGGGCTGGGCATCCTGTAAGTCGGAATTCAAAAGCTTATTTGACCTATCGTTATGAGGAACAGGAAATTTTAAATATTGATTACGCTTCTGTCGGTTATGATGACCCTTGGATTTATGCACGGAAGGCGAAGCTTTCTTCCATCACCGCAGAATGGGTTCGTAATAGCACTGATTTTTATCAAGATCCCAGTCGTGGTGGTATAACCAAGCTGAGCCTTGAATATGCCGGTCTGGGAGGTACAGAAAATTTTGTCAAATCAATCGTTGAACACCGCCATTTTTTCCCGCTGTTCTGGGGGACGGTTTTTTCGATTCATGGGGAGGCTGGATATGTTGTCTCCACAAATGATGATGATGTGTCGATAACGGAGAAGTTTTTCCTGGGCGGTATCCGCACCATGCGTGGATTCGAAACCCGGGAGGTTGGCCCGGTCGATGAAGATGGAGATTACATCGGCGGGGAAAAAATGGGGTATTTCAACTTTGAATACTTGTTCCCCATCTATAAAGATCTTGGTTTGAAAGGGGTTTTGTTTTATGACACTGGTAATGCATGGAGGGACGATGAGGAATATTTCTCTGATATGCGTAACAGTGTTGGCGCCGGTATCCGTTGGCAGAGTCCGTTGGGGCCACTCCGTTTTGAATGGGGTTATAATCTCTCGCCTCGAGATGATGAGAAGCAATCGGTATTTGAATTCAGCATCGGAAAATCTTTTTAAATATTTATTCACAGGAGAAGGTCATGAAAAAAATTATTATTACTCTCGCAGCTTTACTTTTACTTTCGACTACTGCTTTTGCAGCAAATAAGCTTGCTTATGTTGATTTGCAGAAAGCGTTAAACTTATCCAAAGCCGGAGCGCAAGCGAAAACCGAAATTGCAGAACTTGCAAAACAATATGAAACTGAATTCAAGATCCAGCAGGGGGATTTTTTAAAACTCAAAGGTGAACTTGAAAAACAGGCTGCTCTCCTGTCTGACACCGCAAAACAGGAAAAAATAAAAGAATATCAACAAAGCGCAGAGGCTTTACAGCAGTTTCAGCAAAATGCTCAGCGTAAGTTGCAACAGGAAGATGGAAAGCGGACCCAGGAAATCTTGAAGGAACTTTCCGAAATTTTAAAAACATTTGGTAAAGATGGACAGTACACCATGATTTTTGAGCGGAGTGAAGGCGGTTTGGTTTATGTCGATGAGAACGTTGAAGATCTGACTGAAAAACTTATCAAGGCCTACGATGAAAGCAAAAAATAAACTGTTACGACTGACTGAAATATAAAAGAGTAGAGAATCAATAATGGCAAAACTACATGAATTAGCTGATCTTGTCGGTGGTGAAATCCGGGGAAATGCTGAGCTTGAAATTCTTCAGGTTGCACCTATCGATAAAGCGCAGGCCGGTGACATCACTTTTGTTGCTAATCCAAAATATCTTGCCCAGCTGGAATCTTGTCAGGCGTCAGCAGTTATCATTTCCCCCGGAGTTGAAGTTTCCGGGAAGAATTTGATTGTCTGTGCTAATCCATATTTGGCGTTTGCTAAAATTCTGACCTTCCTGCAAGTTTTACCACGACCGGTAAGAGGAATTATGGCAGGGGCTTCGGTCGCAGACTCTGCTGTTGTCGATCCCACGGTTACAATCTATCCTGGTTGTGTGGTGGGAGAACGGGTGAGAATAGGGGCGGGAACCACGCTATATCCCGGTGTTATGGTTTATTCGGATGTTATAATCGGCAACGATTGTGTTTTGCACGCTAATACTGTGATTCGTGAAGGTTGCCGTTTATATGATCGGGTTATTTTGCAACCTGCTGCAATAATAGGTTCGGACGGCTTTGGTTTTGCCCCGGATGGATCGGCCTATTATAAAATCCCTCAGGTCGGTATTGTTGTTCTGGAAGAGGATGTTGAGATTGGTGCAAATAGCTGTGTGGATCGTGCTGCTCTTGGCGAAACACGTATTCGTCGCGGTACCAAAATCGACAATTTAGTACAAATTGCTCACAATGTGGATGTTGGAGAAGACTGTATTCTGGTTTCCCAGGGGGGGGTTGCCGGGAGTTCAAAGATTGGCAATCATTGTACCTTTGGCGGGCAAGCAGCTATTGCCGGACATCTGACAGTCGGAGAGAATGTCATGATTGGTGGTCGTGGTGGTGCAACAGGAAATGTCGCTCCCAATCAGATCCTCTCAGGTTTGCCACTGATGCCGCACAAAAAATGGCTTAGGGCGACAATGACATTACCCAAACTCCCTGAAATGCGAAAAGATCTGCAGCAAATGCAAAAGCGTCTGGATGAGCTTGAAGCGCTGTTGAAGGAGAAGTGATATGCTTGTAATGAATGTTCAACAGATTATGAAAATTTTGCCACATCGATACCCTTTTCTTTTGATTGACCGCTTAGAAGAAGTTGAAAAGGGTGTGAAAGTCTTCGGATATAAAAATGTCACGATTAACGAACCTTTTTTTCAAGGTCATTTCCCTGACCATCCGACCATGCCGGGAGTCTTGATTGTTGAAGCTATGGCACAGGTTGGTGGTGCATATGTTACTGTTATCGATGATATTGGTAAAGACAGTCTGACCTATTTTGTCGGGATTGATAAGGCGCGTTTTCGGAAACCGGTTCTCCCTGGAGATGTTCTGCGTTTAGAAGTGGAGCTGATGTCAAAACGCAGAGGTATTTACCAGTTTAGCGGCAAGGCTTTTGTTGAAGACACCTTGGTAGCAGAAGCAAACTTGATGGCTACTTTTGCGCAAAAATAATTGGAGACACTATGATCCATCCGACAGCAATTATTGCACCGGGAGCTGAACTGGACTCTTCAGTGAAGGTTGGCCCTTACGCCGTTATTGGAGAGCAGGTCAAGATTGGTGCAGGAACAACAGTTGGTCCTCACACTGTCATTGAGGGGCATACCGAGATTGGGTGTGATAATCACATATTTCAATTTGCTTCGATCGGTGCTATTCCTCAGGATTTGAAATTTTCAGGAGAAGTCTCATATTTAAAAATCGGGGATCGTAATCGGATTCGAGAATTTGTGACAATCCATCTGGGGACCGAAGACGGCGGTGGCATCACAACAATCGGCAATGATAACCTCCTTATGGCTTATGCCCATGTGGCTCACGATTGTATCGTGAAAGATCATGTGATTCTTGCCAATGCTGCGACTCTGGCCGGGCATGTTGAGGTTGATGATTACGCAATTCTTGGCGGGCTCAGTGCTGTCCATCAGTTTGCACGTATAGGCTGTCATGTCATGGCCAGTGGTGGTTCAATGATTGGTCAGGATGTTGTTCCCTATGCGATAGTACAAGGGGACCGGGCAAGAGTTGTGGGCTTAAACCTGACAGGATTAAAACGTCGTGGGTTTAGTCGTGAGGCTCTGGCAAATATCAAAAATATGTATAAATTGGTGTTTCGCTCCAATCTGAAACTGGAAGAAGCTGTTGCGCAGATAGAGTCTCAGTTTGATATGACGAGCTCAGAAGTTACAGCATACCTTGAGTTTCTGCAGAAAAGTGAGCGTGGGTTGGTGCGATAGTTTCTGTATTTATTTGTTTTTCTGCTTCAAAAGTTGCGAGACCCGTATGGATCTCGCCTTTTGTTTTTAGTGCCCGGGAATTTTATGCTGCAAACAGCTGCTGATAGATCTCCAAAAATTATGATAGTCGCAGGAGAAGCTTCAGGTGACCTCCATGGCAGCAATCTGATAGCGGCTGCAGCAGAATATCAGCCTCATCTGCAATTTTTTGGTGTCGGTGGTGATAAAATGCGTGCTGCCGGATGCAGAATACTTTTCCCTTCTGACGAATTATCTGTTATGGGGGTTGTTGAAGTCGTCAGTCAGCTGCCCAGGATTTACACTCGTTTTAAACAGCTTAAACTGACACTTAATGGTGAGGAAAGACCAGATCTCCTTGTTTTAATCGATTTTCCGGATTTTAATCTTCGCCTCGCCAAGGCTGCTAAGGCCGTTGGTGTCCCGGTTCTTTACTATATCAGCCCTAAAGTATGGGCCTGGCGCAGTGGTCGCGCTAAAGTTATTGCCGAGCGGGTTGACCGGCTGGCATTGATTTTTCCTTTTGAACTCAAGATCTATGAATCGCTGGGAGTTAAAGCTGAGTATGTCGGTAATCCACTGCTGGATGAGTTTGCAGAAAATCAGCCCGCAGGTTTATTGCGTCATCACCTTGGAGTTGAACCGGATACACAGGTGGTTGGGATTTTTCCCGGCAGCCGAAACAGTGAATTGAATTATATTTTAGACACGTTAGTGGAAACTGCTGAGCTTTTACATCGTAAAAAGCCCACTGCAAAATTTCTCGTTCCGGTTGCACCATCTTTGTCCCGGGATGTTATCGAGCAAAGGTTTTCTGAGACTCAATTGCCGGTTTTTATTGTCGAAGAAAATATTTATGAAGTGGCAGCTGCATGCAATGCTGTTTTAACCGTATCAGGAACGGTAACCTTGCAATTAACCTTGGTTGGTACGCCGATGGCCATTCTGTACAAAGTAGCTCCTTTGAGTTATGCGATTGGTAAACGGCTGATAAAAATTGAATATGCGGGATTGACAAATATTGTTGCCGGTCGCGGGATTGTCAGGGAGTTTATTCAGGATGCGGCCCAGCCGCAAGACATGTGCGCGGAAGTTTTACGTCTCCTGGACGATTCTGATTATGCTGAGGCCATGCAAAATAATTTGACGGAAGTTCGGAAGATGTTAGGTTCCCCTGGTTGTTCAGCACGAGTTGCTGCGATTGCAGCAGAAATGACAGCTTCTCCATTATGACAGAAATTTATAAAAGGCTCCCTTGTGTTATTGGCTGAACGAAAAAAAAATATTTATCTGCGATTGATCAAGTACGCAGCGCCCTACAAGTGGATTATTGCCCTGTCTATGGTTGCATCATTGGGAGTTTCTGGTTGTGATGCGGTCATTGCTTATCTGGTCAAGCCATTTGTGGATGAATTGATTGTTGCCGGTAATTTAGGTATGGCAAAAATGATCCCTTTTCTGGTTGTCGCCCTGGCTGCAATAAAGGGTTTTTCCCGCTATGTCCAGTCATACAATATTCAGACTGCCGGACAACTGGCTATTCAGGATATTCGTAACGAAGTTTTTGGTCATTCTATTAATCTGTCGATGCGCTTTTTCAGCAAGAATTCTTCTGCCTCACTGATGTCAAAAATTCTCAATGATGTCAATGTGATGCAAGCGGCGCTTGCTGATGTTCTGGTGACATTGCTCCGCGAAACAGTGACGATGATCGCTCTGTCCGGATATGCTTTTTATGCCGACTGGAAAATGGCTTTGATGGCTTTTGTTGCTGTGCCGGCAGCTGTTCTCCCGGCAGTAGCTGTCGGTAAAAAGATAAAAATATTTTCCCGTCGTGGTCAAGCCGCAATGGGGAATGTGACTAGCGTGCTGGAACAGAGTTTTTCTGGAATCAAGGTTATTAAGGCGTTTGCGACTGAGCCGCAGGAAGAACAGAAATTTATACGGAATAATTTTAAATTTTTTACATTAATCCGTAAAACTTTCAGATATTCAGCAGCTACAGCACCGATCATGGAGATTATGACTTCATTCGGTGTAGCTGTTGTCCTTTGGTATGGTTTGGGGCGTGTTGTGGCCGAAGAGATAACCAAAGGGGAACTGTTCTCTATTCTAGCTGCAATCTTGCTGATGTATTCGCCTTTAAAACGGCTGACAAAAGTGAATAATACGATCCAAAAAGCCATTGGTGCGGCAGAACGGGTTTTTCAGGTGCTGGATACCCATTCTGAAATCGTTGACGCTTCTGACGCTATTGATTTACCACGCAGTCAGGGGTATGTCAGTTTTGAAAATGTTGGTTTTTCCTATGATGATGACCTGGTTTTACGTGATTTTTCTGTGGCTGCAAAACCGGGTGAGGTTGTTGCTCTGGTTGGACCCAGCGGGGCAGGTAAAAGTACCTTTATTGGTTTGTTGAATCGTTTTTATGACCCTCAGCAAGGTCAAATTCTGATTGATGGGAAAGATATTCGCACCCTGACGCAAAAAAGTCTGCACGATAATCTGGCTTTGGTGGATCAGGAAACATTTCTGTTTAATGACACCCTTATGAATAATATCCGTTACGGACGACCAGATGCTGATTTCAGCGCCGTAGAAGTTGCTGCACGTCAGGCTTATGCTGATGAATTTATTTCGCAACTGCCGGATGGGTACGAAACTTTGGTGGGCGATCGTGGTGTGCGCTTATCCGGAGGACAGCGGCAGAGGATCTGTATCGCTCGTGCAATTTTAAGGGATGCTCCTATCCTGTTGCTGGATGAAGCGACCAGTGCTCTGGATACTGAAAGTGAAGCCATGGTTCAACAGGCACTTGGGAATCTGATGGCGAATCGAACCACATTTGTTATTGCTCATCGTCTGTCCACAATTATGTATGCAGACCGGATTCTGGTTCTTGACAAGGGAGCTATTGTGGAGTCCGGGAAGCATAATGAATTGCTCCAGCAAGGCGGTTTGTATAAACGACTTTATGACACTCAGTTTGAGGATCGTTCGTAATGAAAGTCGGTGATCGTCTCCTTTTAAAAATGGTTCCCTTGACCGCCTCTCTGGTGATGCGTTTACTGAATTTATCGATAAGAAAAGATATTATCGGTGTTGATCAGCTGCATTCCCTCTGGGACAGTGGAGAGCACGTTATTATCCCTTTTTGGCATGATCAGTTGTTTTTATTGGTTTTTGGTTATCCTGGAAAACGTGCAAAACTATTGATCAGTTCTTCAAAGGATGGAGAGTTGCTTGCGCGGACGATGAAGTATTTTGACCAGGATACGGTTCGGGGTTCTTCTTCTCGCGGTGGAAGGGCAGCCTTTAAGAAAATGTTGGAACTATGCCAGGAAAAAGCGGATATTGTTTTGACCCCGGATGGTCCCAGAGGGCCAAGGCATGAATTAAAAGATGGCGTCGTTCAGTTAGCGAGAATGAGTGGCCGTCCTGTTATGCCTCTTGCTTTTGTGTGCAGCCGTGGGCATCGATTTAAATCCTGGGATCGGTTTTTGTTTCCATTTCCTTTTTCTCGAGGTGTTTATTCTTTTGGAGAACCTCTTTATTTTGATAAAGAAGAGGGCGTTGATGGTTTCCGGGAGCGGCTGAAGATAGCGATGGAAGCCAACCAGCGACGAGCAGAAGCTCATTTGGAGTCCTATGGTTTATCTGCTATATAATCTCCTGTTGTTGATTTCAGCAATTTTTCTGGTGCCATATTATCTTTTGCGTGGCTTGCGCTATGGAAAGAGTCGCCGTGGTATCAGAGAGCGGTTGGGTTATTACTCTCCGCAGCAACTGAGTTTACTTCGGTCTAAAAAAACCGTCTGGATTCATGCGGTTTCCGTAGGAGAAACCCGTGCCGCAATGCCTCTGATTAAACAGATTCGTTTGAAGTATCCTGACCTGCAAATTCTTGTCAGTAATGTCACGGAAACAGGGCATGCCATCGCCATGGAAGACAAGGACATTGACCTTTGCCTGTTCTTTCCTTTTGATTTTTCCTGGGCTGTGCGTAAAGCACTTCATATGGTTCATCCGGAACTTATTATTATTGTTGAAACAGAAATCTGGCCCAATTTTACCCGCCAGGCGCATCAACTGAATATTCCTTTGGTTCTGGTCAACGGACGCATATCAGACCGCTCTTTTCCCCGTTACCGCTTTGTACGTTTTCTGTTACGCCCCATATTGGATCGGTTTTCTGCTTTTTGTATGCAATCACAAACAGATGCTGAGCGTATCATGGCCCTTGGTGCCCCCGATGGCCGTGTTGAAAATACCGGTAACCTCAAATTTGATCATGATTTGAAAGAAGTGACCGCGATACAGGTTCAAGAAAGGAAAAAGCAATATATCTTGCCGGATCAGTCAGCGATTTTTGTGGCTGGAAGCACCCACGATAGTGAAGAAAAATATTTGCTGGAGGCATATAAAAAAATAGCCGACCAGATTGAACGGGATCTTATTCTGGTTATTATCCCCCGCCATCCTGAGCGCAAACGTGAAGTGCAATTTTTGCTGAAAGAATCCGGGTTCAAATACCGACTTCGCAGTACATTGTCACCCGGAGATCCATTGTTAGCTCCTGGTGAAGTTCTTGTTGTTGATACCCTTGGTGAAGTTCTTGATCTTTATAGTGTTGCTGATCTTATTTTTGTCGGTGGAAGTCTGGTTCCTGTCGGGGGACATAATCTTTTAGAGGCGGCGTTAATGTCAAAACCGGTTCTTTTTGGGCCACATGTCCATAATTTCAAGGAGATTTCCGCTAAATTGATCCGTGCCGGTGCTGGAGTCAAGGTTGCAAATCCGAGCGAGCTGGTCCGCCAGAGTATTATTATGTTCAATGACCCAGCTCGTTGTCGTGCCATGGGCGAAGCAGGACGTTCCTTGATTGCAGAAAATGCCGGGACGACAGAGCGCACCATGCGGCATATTTCAAAAGTTTTGCAATGAGTTGCCTCCTGGCTATCCATCGTTCTCTTGTTAAGCAAGGGGCAAGGAATTTATGGGAAAAGTTGCTTCTATTGCTCTTACTCCCATTTTCAATTTTATATGGGGGTGTTGGTTGGATTCGTAACCGCTGCTACGATTCTAATGTATTTCCTGCATATCAAGCGCATTTGCCGGTGATTTCAGTGGGTAATCTTGCTGCCGGAGGGACAGGAAAAACCCCCGTTGTCGATTGGTTGGTCAAAGAGTTTGGCAATCAGAGGAAACGTGCTGCAATTGTCAGTCGTGGGTACGCCGGTAGTTTCAACGGAGATGTCGGTATTGTTTCCAGAGGAGACGGGATATTGATGTCCCCTGCTGAATGCGGTGATGAACCCTATCTTCTGGCAAAAAGAAATCCCAGGTGCTCTGTTATCATTGCAAAAAAACGCATTCATGCCATGAAGGTTCTGGAACAGCACGAAGAATCTGATGTTATTATTCTGGATGACGGTTTTCAACATCGTGCAGTCAAACGAGACGTCGATCTGGTTTTGCTTGATGCTTCGCGCCCGCTTGGCAATGGGTGGCCTCTTCCAGCCGGAAATCTCCGTGAATTTCCGGATGCCCTGAAGCGAGCCGACTTTATTCTGATGAGCCGATCGAAGCTGCCGACCAGTGATGACTTTATGGGTTACAAGGTTTATAACAGTGAGCATCAGCTGGCTGATATTGCTGTTGATCTTGATGGAGATCGGGTCCCCGTCGATCAATTGAAGGGGCTTAAATTGTTGGCTTTTGCCGGGATCGCCGATCCGGAAAGTTTTTTTTCCTCTCTGGAAAAAATTGGGCTATCTTTGACCAAGAGACTTTCTTTTACGGATCACACTGAGTACCGGACTCAAATTCTGGAGCAGCTGAATAAGGCCGCAATGAGTGTAGATGCGCTGATTACAACAGAAAAAGATGCTGTGAAGCTTGCAGCTGATATGTTTACATTGCCTTGTTATCAGATACCTATGGATATTAATATTGATAATTCAACAGAGCTGATGGAAAGACTGAAGAAACGTCTATGGAGTTAACACATGCCAGTACGTCCTGAGTTGATGGAAATTCTTGCCTGCCCGAAGTGTAAACAACCCGTGAAACTTAGTGATGAAGGTGATTATATCCTCTGCGATGCTTGCCGTTTGCGGTATCCCATCCGTGATGATATTCCGGTGATGTTGATTGATGAAGCAGAGTCCAGTTGAAAGAACAATTGTGACACCCGAACGATTCCTGATTCTGAGTGATGGGAAGCCCGGCCATGTGAACCAGGCGATTGCTTTTGCCGGGCTCCTTGGCTATGGGTATGATTTATGCCCGGTGAGTTTCCGGAACCGTGGGAGAAAGGCATTGTCCTATCTGCTGGACCGGCTGGGAATTTATTCTGACAGTTTGTTTGATGCAGAGAAAAGGGCCGGTGAATATGCTGCGGTTGTATCAGCAGGTTCCGGGACTTATTATGCGAACAAGGCTCTGGCGAAGCAGCTGGGATGTCAATCAGTTGCCATTATGCTGCCCAGAGGGTATCGATTTGATTTTGATTTGATTGTTGCGCAACAGCACGATAATCCGCCTGCACAGGCCAATATTGTTGATGTGCCGATTAATTTGACCTATGTTGAGCCTCAAGGAATTATTAAACCGCAGGCTGGAGATAAATATATTGCGCTGGTTATCGGCGGTGATAGTCCACACTCAAAAATGAATGTGGAGCTGTTAAGACAGCAAATTGTTCATATTTTAGAGCTGTTTCCTGAACATAAAGTCTGGATGACAACCTCACGACGTACTCCTGAAGTTGTTGAGAAGATGTTGCATGAATTCAGCTATCAACGAGCGGTGTATTATTCTCAGGAACCGATTAATCCGATCCCCGATTACCTGCAGCATAGTGACTATGTTTTTTTAACAGCAGACTCAAGTTCAATGATCAGTGAGGCGGTTAGTTTTGGGACGAGCTGTGTCGAAGTTTTACCCCTGTCCGGTGAACTGTCTGAACGCAGCAAATTTAGCCAATTGCTCAAGACTTTATCTGCAATGAACTGTCTGCACGTGTTCGATGGTTCCTGTGATACATGTCAAAATAAAATTTCTCTGGCTGATATTTTTAAACAAAAAATGACAGAAAACTTTGAATTGAAATCTGTATGAAAATTCTTCAAGTGACAGCTGCTCTTGAACAGGGGGGTGTTGAACGCGGGACCGTCGAAATGGCGGCGTTCATAGTTTTGCAAGGGGCTGAAAGTTTTGTTGCTTCTCAAGGCGGGAGATTGGTTGTTGAACTGGATAAAGGTGGTACGAAACATTTGACTTTACCGCTTGCCAAGCGCAATCCTTTTGCGATTCTGTCCTCGGCATATCAGTTGCGAAAATTGATTCTCGATGAAAAAATCAACCTGGTACATGCCCGTTCCCGAGCTCCGGCCTGGGCCGCTTATATCGCCTGTCGGCTTACAGGTATTCCGTTTGTCACAACTTTTCATGGCACCCACCGCATCCAGAATCGTATGAAAAAGTTTTATAATAGTATTATGACTCGTGGGCAGAGAGTTATAGCCATCAGCCAATTCATAAAAAATCATATCCTGGACAATTACGGCATTGATGAAACGTTGATTGATATTGCTCCACGTGGATTTGACCCGGATCGTATCGATCCGCAGAAAGTTACAGCAGTTAAATTACAACAGTTGAAAGAACATTGGGGGCTTGTTGATGATTTGCCTGTAATCGCTCTCCCTGGACGATTAACTCGTTGGAAAGGGCAGACTTTATTTTTGCAGGCCTTAGCTCAAATTCAAGAGCTGAAGTGGCAAGCTGTGATCATTGGAGGGGCTGGTCATAAGCGGGCTTTTCTCGATGAACTCAGAAATCTGGCGACCTCTTCAGGCATTGAATCTCGGGTTTTTTTCGTGGGTGATCAAGCAGATATTGTCCCTTTTTATGCTTTGGCAGATGTTGTTGTCTCCGCCTCAACTGAACCGGAAGCCTTTGGTCGTGTGGCTGTCGAAGCTCAGGCAATGGGGAAGCCGATTATTGCTTCAGCCCACGGAGGCGCTTTGGAAACGGTTCGTGATGGAGAGACCGGCTGGTTGTTTAAAAATAATGATGCAGAAGATCTGGCAGATAAACTCAGGTTAGCGTTAGCGCCAGATACGGATTTAACAAAAATTGGGACGGCTGCGCGAACTTTTGTGGAAAATGAGTATACAGTAGAAAAAATGTGTGCAGCGGAATGGGCGAGTTATCAGAGAATTCTGGCTGATGCTTAAGACCGAAACACCAGAGATATGGAAAAGCGGGTGAAACCATGCGAGTTCTACATATAGCTTATCAGCAATTAAGACGATATGGAAAAACGCGTGTCAGCTGGGCACAGAAGTTGACTCATGGATTGATCAGGAATGATCATTTTGTTCAGGGGTTCAGTGATCGCGACGTGGCCGCATTTGAAGCACCTTTCGGCTGGCGCGACCTTGGTAAAGGCAAAGCAAATAAACGTTTGCTGGAGACTGTCGAAGCCTTTGATCCTGATCTGGTTATTGCGGGGCATTGTGATATCGTCAGTAATGAAACGCTGGAGAAAATTCGGCAAATCTGTCCCCATGCAGCTCTTGCACATTGCAATAATGATCCCTTGTTTGTCCCGGAAAATGTAGAGAAGATCAAGCATCGTGCTCAAGTTGTGGATGCCATATTTGTTTCTACCGGGCGCTGTGAACTGTCTATTTTTGAAGGGAGTCGGGCGCGTATTTATCATATGCCGAATCCGGTTGATCCAGCTGTCGAAAACCTCGACAACTCGATTAAAAAAGAGTTTGAAATTGATCTTCTGTTTTGTAGTAACAGTGATGATTTTACCAAACGACTGGAACTGGTGAAATCTCTAAAAGATACATTGCAGACGGAGATGAAATTCAAGACTTTTGGTAGCTTTGGAGACCCGCCAGTGTGGGGCCGGGACTATGATCATGCGTTAAGTGAAACCAAAATGGGACTGAATCTGAATCGTCAGGAAGGACATTACTGGTATTCTTCGGCGCGGATGGCCCAACTCGCAGGAAACGGGATTCTTCAGTTCACCCACAGCTCGCCACGTTTTGACACCCTGCTGCCGCCTGATTCTGTCGTTTATTTTGATGATGCAGACGATCTACGTAATAAAATACGCGAGTTTCATAATGATGATGTAAAACGACAGGCGTGGGCTGCTTGTGCCCGTGAGTTTTTTCATAAAGAGATGAATAATAAACTGTATGCCCAGTATATTCTTGAGTCTTCTCTGTTGCAGCCCTACAGTCATGACTATGTCTGGGCGCAGGATATTAACCCGGATGGTTGTTTGAAGCCATGATTCTGTTGCAACAAATCAAGCCATTTGCCCAAGGTGGAAACCGGCTCTGTTTTGTCCACCCTGAGGATGCGAATCTTTGTATCAAGGTGCGTCGGCCGGATTTTACCCTGGAAGATCTCCGCAGAAAGAAAGGCTTTCCTAAAAATCTCAGACGGTTATCTGCCTTTGATGATAATCTGGAAGAATACCAGGTTATTCATAGCTTGGAGAAGGTTTGTGGAGATACCATTTATCGGCATATCTATCGGTGTTATGAGTTTGTAGAAACTGATTTTGGTCCCGGATTGGTCACAGAGCTTATTCGAGATGCAGATGGCAGGGTTTCAGTCTCTTTGAAGCAATATCTTTGGGCCGAGGGGTATCATTCAGCTTGTCAGCAAGCTGTTGGGGAATTGACCCATTTCTGGCTAGCTCAAGCTGTTCCGTCACGTGAATTATTGACGCATAATATTGTTGTGCAACTGGATGATATTGGAAATATTGTCCGGCTGGTCGTTGTCGATGGACTCGGGGCCTCTACGCTAATCCCGTTTAAATGGCTGCCCCGCATGTTACAGAAAAGAAAAATTCAGGCTAAAATAAAGCGTTTAAACGATAGGATATCAGATTTTTTAGATCATTGTGCTGAGGGGAGAGAGCCAAGTCGAGTCGGAATGTTGATGCATCGTGATGAAACGGCAAAAGAGTTTATTTCCGGCTCATGCCAATCGAAAAGATGACACTATGAAATTAATGCAAATCTTACTATCCCAGTCTGAAGCCGGTGCAGAGACTTATTTTGAAAAAGTTGCATATGCTTTTACTAAAGATGAATCAATTCAACAACGTCTGATTATAGAAGCTCAACCCACACGGGAAAATCGCTTACAAAGTGCTGGTGTTGATTTCCGAACTTTACCAATGGATAGGTTTGGCAAGCTCTTTCTGTACAACCATTTTTTGAAACGGTATGTGTCTGATTTTGATCCGGATCTGATTGTTACCTGGGTCAACAGGGCGTCCCGAAAATGTCCGAAAAGTAGAGCCGTTGTTGTTGGCCGCCTGGGAGGCTACTACGATATCAATAACTATCGCAAATGTGATCATCTGATTGTTAATGCTCCTGATCTGGTAAGACATGTCGTGGATAATGGATGGTCGCAAGACGACGTCAGCATGATTTCCAATTTTGGTGAACTTCCGGAACCCTTAAATGTGATTGAACCCATCCCTTCAATACCTGAAGGTCATCGAATTTTATTGACATTAGGACGATTGCATCCGAAAAAAGCGCAAGACGTTCTTATTAAAGCCTTGCCGAAAATTCCTGACACAACATTATTGATTGCCGGTGAAGGCGAGTTACAGGAAGAACTGCAAGCTCTGGCGCAGTCCTTGGGAGTCTCTGACCGTGTTTACTTTCTTGGCCTGCGTAAAGATGTTCGTAAGCTTTTTGATTTGGCCGATGTCTGTGTTTTCCCTTCCCGCTTTGAACCTCTGGGAAATGTTGTGCTGGAAGCTTGGGCGACAAAGACGCCTCTGGTCGCTGCCGCAAGTCAGGGGCCAGCGTGGTTGATCGAACATGAAAAAAATGGACTGTTATTTGAAATTGATAATGTTGGGCAATGTGCCGAGCAGGTCAACAGGGCTCTTAGCGATCATGATCTGGTGAAAGGGATGATTGAACAAGGAAGCCTGGAATTTGAAAAGAGCTTTTCTATGAATGTCATCATCAGCCAGTACCGTCAATTGTTTGATCAGCTTATCAATAAAAAAATGGAAAGAAGAACTTAAATGTCATCATTGAACGATAAAGTAAAAGTTGCTCAAATTCTTGCTGGTGCAGAGCAGGGTGGAGCTGAAAACTTTTTTGTCAGACTGGTCTCAGGGTTACAAGCTTCGGGGCGGTATTCGCAACATGCTTTTTTGCGAAACCACCAGCATCGTATTGATTCCTTGAGGCAGAATGGTGTCTCTGCTCAGGGATTTCGTTTTGGCAGTTCTGTCCATTTTTTAGATCACCAACGTTATTTGAAGGCGTTGAAAGACTGCGACCCTGAAATTGTCATGACCTGGATGAACCGTGCCAGTAAAGCAACACCGAAGGGAAATTATAGGTTAGTCAGTCGGCTTGGTCATTACTATGACCTGAAATATTACCGTCATGCAGACTATTGGGTCGGGATTTCAAAGGGAATATGTGACCACTTGATCAAGGGGGGAATGCCTGCATCAAAAGTTATTCATATCCCCAATTTTGCTGATGAAACAGAAGTTTCACCATTGCCGAGAAACAGTTTTGATACACCGGTTGATCGTCCACTATTGCTGGCTGCTGGAAGGTTGCATGTCAATAAGGGTTTTGATGTGCTACTCAGAGCTCTCGTAGAGATACCTGATGCTTGTCTGTGGCTGGCAGGCTCAGGACCAGAGGAAAAATCTCTTAAACAGCAATGTGATGACTTGAATCTGAATGATCGAGTTCGGTTTCTTGGCTGGCGCACTGACGTGACCGCTCTGATGCGGACGGCAGACTTGTTTGTCTGCCCTTCACGGCATGAAGGTTTGGGATCAATAGTTATGGAATCTTGGTTTCATGATTGTCCGATTATCGCAACTAATTCCCAGGGCCCTGGAGAGGTGATTGAAGACGGTGAGACTGGTCTATTGACCCCGGTAGATCAGGTAGAATCACTTGTTACTGGAATAAAGCGATTGCTGGAAGATGGAGAGGGCATAAAAAGGTTAACCAAGAACGCTAAAGCACATTATCATCAGTTTTATTGTAAAGATGTTATTGTGAAAATGTACGAAAGTTTTTATTCTGAAATCTTATAGATCATTCTGAATAGAAAGTTTTTATTTCAGAAAATCAGGAGCGACTCTTTCTGTTAACGTATAATCTGAAAAAAGACGATGAGTTATCAGTCTATCAGCAAATGAAGTATTGAGATTTCTGAAGGCTTTTAAATAATCAGCTGAATTTTCTAATTGAATTGCCTTTGTTTCATCATTGATATTCTTCAATGCCTCTATCAATGTAGACGCCTCTCCTCTGTTGATCTGGATGAGTTTTTTGTCGGAAAAGTTGAAAAGATCAAGTAGGCTAATGAATTTTGAAGAATATCCCATCATCGTTACTTTTCGACCAGAGAGAAGTCCCCAATAAGAGCCGTGGTAAGAGTTTGTAATGATATGGTCACAGCCTTTTATCGCGTTAATAATGTCTGCTTCAGTACAGTTGTTAAAAAGGATTTCCCAGCCTTTTGACTTTGCAATTTGATTACAAAAATCGATTGTAGCTGATGAAGTAACTTTCGGGTCCGCGTTTAAAAATAAAAGGGTTTTGTTGGTTGATGTTGGAGTGTCCAGCATTCGGTGAAGACAGCTACAGCAAGGAACGAAATTTTTGTCGGATAGAGCATATTTCTTATCTCGTATCGCCCAATCCCGATAAGGAAGACTTTCAATAAGTTCGGTTTGCTGATTGATATCGCGCAATGACTGACCGACACCCCATAGAACTGATTTTTCGAAGGAAATCTTGTTCCGCCGAATCTTGTCGATAGCGAGTCCAACAAAGACACCCCCTCCGATTATGTGCAGGTCTTTTATCGGATTGTTGAATTTAAAATAATGTCGTGGTGAACAAAGATAGTCACCAATATTACCCCGACCCGGATTGTGATGAATAAATGTTATGCCATTCTCTACCGGGTATGATTGTTTGCTTGTGTTTTTAAAAGTATCCCTTATTTGTTTAAAAAAGTTCATAGACCTCATATTTTTTTATCGTTATTGGTTATCTGTTTTGATAACGGAATGCATTAAGGTTGTTTTTCTTGAGCTTGCTTTTGCCATTGCTCTGTCCAGCAAAGAGTAAGTGGCTTAAAATCTTTGCTGATCCATAAGGGAAAGTCAAACGATTTAATCTCATCGCTTGTCATTCTTATCAATGTCCCTTTTTGATGGTGGTAAGTTGCCAATGGTTCTGTCAGGCCGTTATATCCTGTTTTTTTCGGTCGAATGCTGACAGTTGGAATTCTACAGTTGACAGCTTCTGATATCATGGAAGCACTATCTTCGGTAACAAAAACGACTTCAGAGCAGGAAAGACAGTCTAGAATTGATTTTTGTTGTGGATCTCCCCAGCAGCTTAATTCATAGAGTTCCGGAGATGGTTCAGGAAAAATCTTTTTGAAGATTGCCTCAGCGTTTTTACCTGTTCTTGGAGATGTTGATATTAACCATTTGATTTTATATTTTTTTGCTATTTCTTGCATGTCAGTTGCGAGAGTAAGCCATGTTTTATTATCATATTTAAATCCTTTAGCATTTCCTCCCAGCAGCATGCCCCAAATTCGTGATGGTTTTTTTGTATTGATTTTATGCCGGTGATAGTTTTTGAATGTTGAAAAGGTTGGAAGTGTTTCAAGGGTTATATCGTTTGGCTGAACTGGGGTGGAAGGCGTGGAGACAAGACAGGTAAATTTATCTGTCGGGAATCGCCGAGGCTGACCGATAAAATACACTGATGCTCTGGTGCCAGCTGCTAACATCTGCGCAGGACACTCATAAGGTGCTGTTTTTGCAAGGATAATATCTGCGTCTAAGATTTTTCCCTTTACGTTTTTTAGAGCGAGGGTATTTAATAACTGAGAAATAGGGTTTCTTGACCCAAGATAGTTGCGCACAATTATGATGATTTTATAAATGGGAAGAAGGATTTTTTTACGGGATCTCAATTCTATATGAACAGCGTGTGGATCATAGTCACTGAATGCATATTTGGCGATACTGAGTAGCTGCTGGTTACTTCCGTGGTATTTCGATTGTAAAATGATAATTCGTTTTTTCAATTCAGTTTGGCTCCAAATTGTAGTTTTTTATAGGAGTTATTCTACCATCAGCAGTTTAGATTATTATTAACATCAATAATTATTTCAAGCTTGAAGTTTTTGCTCTGCGAAGGGTGATCTTAGATTTTTATAAGGGATATTGTTTTGATAATGAAATTTAAAAAGCAACAAAAGAAAGTGTTTTCTTTTTTTTTGTTTGTACTGTTGTTACTTTGGTTTTTAACTTTCCCGACTCAGGGAGCTTTGTATCAGATAACAATATACTCTATTCCTTTGCTGTGTCTGCTGAACTCTGAATGTCGTGCTGTCTTAAAAAAACTTCTATGTGATAATAAGTGGTTACTTGTCACATTAGTTTCTCCAATTTTATTATCTTACGCTAATTATCTGTTTTCTTCCGTAACAGCTGGTGGTCTTTTTGAAACTGGTGATACGATTCTTCGTTATTATATTAGGTTTGTTCTGTTGGGCTTATGTGGTGCTGTTATTGTGGACTATCTTGGCCTTAGCTCCCCGATCCTACTGGGTGGGATGTTGATTTCAGCGACCATGCATTGTGGGTATGCTATTCTCATTTCTTTTTCTGACATTGTAACATTTTTATTTTCTCTCAAGGGAATACCACGGATGAGCGCTTTGATCGGTAGTCCAAACGAATTTGGACTATTGATGGTTATTGGTGTGTTGATCTCAATTGGTCTCATATCTAGAAAACAGAACCGTTACGGTAATTTCTTGTTCTTTTTCATTTTTCTTTGCTGTCTTTTAACCACTATTTTGTCACAAAGCAGAGGCGCATGGCTCGCCCTTTTCGTTGGTTTGATTTTATTTTTATTACCAGATAAACACAGTTCCTATCGACTTTACCAAAGGGTTTTTTTCGTTTTTATTATTATATTAATATGTGCTTTTTCTTTTGATCAGGTCGGTATACTTTCGAAACGTATGTCTCGGTTTTCTTCAGATCCTGCAAGATTACTCATTTGGGACCGTTTCTTTTCTGTATGGCTCAGCCATTTTTGGGTTGGGGTTTACAGTTTGGACGATTATTTTATTCGTTTTGCAAATGGTCATGTTTATAAAAATCCACATAGTGTCTTTCTTGATTCAGCTGTACGAACTGGAATCTTTGGTCTCATCTCTTTGTGTGTTTTTTTTATTTACAGTGCGAAGAAGCTTTGGAATTCTGTATATCGAATATACACTTTACCTCTTCTGGGCTCTATTTTTGCCGGTGGTTTGTTTAGTTGGTCTATCTATGGGAAAACATTTTATCAGTCAATTATGGCTGTTGTGTTGATGCTTTTTCTGACCAGGAAATCTAAGAATGTTGAAGCTGAAAATATTCCCCTAAATTAACTTGGTTCAGTATTGATCTTAGAGGCTGAATAAGAAGCCGCACGAATCTACGTTCGTAAACGTAATGTTTTTTTCTCTTTTAAAGTTCCCTCCTCAATGTTATTGTTTTTTCCTAACTTTTGTACAACCTGTGGAGGGGGCCTTCCGCGAGTACTAATCTTTAGCGCTTATTCTCTTGATTCTGAGTGCTACCAACGGTAGGAGGTTTTATGAAAAAAATGAAGAAATTGTTTGTCTTTTGTGCTTTTCTCATGGTGTTTAGTTTTGCCTGTCAGCCAGCTTTTGCTCTAGAAAAAATAAATTTGAATACTGCTACTATTGAGCAATTAATGGAGCTAAAAGGAGTTGGTGAGAAGACAGCGGCAAAAATCGTAGAATATCGGAATAAGAAACAGTTTAATTCTGTTGAAGAATTGGCTAATGTCAAAGGGGTTGGTGAAAAGACCTTGGCAAAGATACGAGACCAATTGACAGTGGCTGCAAAGAAGAAAAAATAATTATGTTTAGGCCGTGTTCACAGGTATGATAGCAGGAGAGGGTAACCTCTCCTGCTTTTCTTTTGAGTTTGATTTTTCTTGAAAAAAATAAGGGATGAAGATGAAAGTTCTCGTAACTGGTGCTGCAGGATTTATTGGTTCAC
The DNA here is from genome assembly GCF_963675815.1 of uncultured Desulfuromusa sp. Lineage (NCBI taxonomy): Bacteria > Pseudomonadati > Thermodesulfobacteriota > Desulfuromonadia > Desulfuromonadales > Geopsychrobacteraceae > Desulfuromusa > uncultured Desulfuromusa sp. Next base: position 65,944 of record NZ_OY776576.1, on the reverse strand, counting down.
ACTTATCACAATATCTCCTTGCTCGCGGCGATGAAGTTGTCGGTCTGGATAACCTGAATGACTACTATGATGTTAATCTGAAAAAGGCCCGTCTGGAAAAGTTACAGAGTCAGGCAGGGTTTCGTTTTGTCAGGCTGGATCTGGAAGATCGGGAGGGGATGGCTGACTTGTTTCAGCGTGAACAGTTTGAGAAGGTCGTTAACTTGGCTGCTCAAGCCGGGGTGCGCTATTCTTTGATCAATCCCTATGCCTACATCGATAGCAATATTCAGGGCTTTGTTAACGTGCTGGAGGGTTGTCGGCATAACAACGTCCAGCATCTTGTCTACGCATCATCTTCCTCGGTTTATGGTGCCAATACTTCCATGCCTTTTTCCGTGCATGATAATGTTGATCACCCTGTCTCCCTTTATGCGGCCAGTAAGAAATCGAATGAATTAATGGCCCATACTTACAGTCATCTTTACCGGTTGCCAACAACCGGGCTACGTTTTTTTACCGTTTACGGCCCTTGGGGACGACCTGATATGGCAATGTTCCTGTTTGCCAAGGCCATTTTAGCGGGAGAACCCATTGACGTTTTTAATTACGGCAAGATGAAAAGGGACTTTACTTACATTGATGATATTGTTGAAGGTGTTGTGCGGACACTTGACCATACAGCTTTACCCAACTCCAGCTGGAGTGGAGATCAACCTGATCCCGGAACCAGCGCCGCACCTTACAGGCTCTATAATATCGGCAATAATAACCCTGTAGAGCTGATGTATCTCATTGAAGTTATGGAAAAGAGCCTTGATCGGGTCGCAGAGAAGAATATGTTGCCGATTCAACCGGGCGATGTCCCCGCGACCTACGCTGATGTTGAAGCTTTGGTCGAGGATGTCGGTTTTAAACCGGCAACGTCAATTGAGGATGGGGTGGAGCGGTTTGTCGCATGGTATCGTAATTTTTATACCGCATAAGAGCGGTTATTGTTTTTTGCTGGTATTCAGATATTTGTCAGCCGCTGCTTTTACTATGATGATTTTTTCTAATTGATTAAGGATGTGTGCATTGAGCCAACAGGATTCAGAGTGTTACCAGCGTGAAGTGGGCAGTGATGAAATTGATCTGGCTGACCTTGTTCTTATTCTCCTGAGGCGTAAATGGCTGATTGTCGCTATGACTGGTTTAGTGACGTTGATTGCCGCCGGTATTAGTCTGGTTTTACCTGAAGTCTATGCGGTGACCGCAATACTTGAACCGGGAAAAGATGCAGATGGGCATCTGATTGAAAATCCCCAGAGCATAAGAGAGAATATTCTTGGGGGGGCTTTTGATCGTGAAATATCAGATAAACTAGGCCTGGAGCTGGACCAGATTCCTCAATTCAATGTTGCTGTCCCTAAAAATACCAGTCTGGTTACTATTAAAATTGAAAGTACCAATCCTGGTGAAGCTGTTGATGTGATGAATGAATTAATTGCAAAGTTATCCGGGAATATTGAGAGGCAATTGGAGGTTAAAAGAGAGCTTATCAATAGCGAAATGAGATCACTGGAAACTAAAAGAAGCCTCATTCCTTCACAAGCAGAACAATTAGAGCGTCTTATTTCCGAAACGGAAAAAAAGGTCTTGGCTTTAGAATCAGCCAGGAAGAAAACTGTTCCTGATGGTGATAGCTCAGCGATATCGATTCTTTTATATTTGAATGAAATTCAAAATCAACAGGTTTTTCTGAACAGTCTGTACGATAAGCTGAATGAGTTAAAGGTAAAAGAGGGTGAGGTTGAACAGAAGATAAGCCAATTGAAAATTAAACAAACAAATATCAAGGGGGTTAATATTACGAAACAGCCGGATATTCCAGAAAAGCCAATTAAGCCCCAAAAAGTTCTGATTGTTGCACTCTCTTTTGTTCTGAGTCTGATGATGAGCATCTTGTCGGCATTTATGGTTGAGTTCATGAGTAATCTCAAGAGGCAAAGGGCTTAAAGGAAATGAATCAACAGGGATCAAAAAATAATTACCATGAAATTGCTGACGATGAGATTGATCTCGTTTCGTTGGCGTGGATACTGATAAGGTGGAAATATCTCATTTTGATTGTTTTTGTTCTCTGTGTTGTCGTCGGTGCTGTGTTAACGTTTTTACGTCAGCCCCAATATGACTACATTACAACAATTGAAATTGGATCAACGATTACCAATCTGGAAACTGGAGATGTGAGGCTAATCGAATCTTCTGGTGAAGTATTGGAGAAAATTAAAGCTGCCTATATCCCTTTGAATTCACACGATCAATCTGCAAACAATATTAAAGTCACTGCATCTTCTCCCAAGGGGAGTCGTTTAATTTTGCTTAAAAGTTCTGGTTCCGAAGTATCGGAAACAGATCACAGAGCTCTTCATAATAAAATTGCTGATGCTGTCGAGAATGATCATTTGCGTCGAATTCAACCCGCAAGAGAACAGCTTGAATCGCGTATAGCCATGATAAAAACAGATCTTGATAAAATGATGTCAAAAGATCTGATAGAAATAAAAAAGAAGAGTCTGCTCGAAAATGTGCAAGAAAAGAAAAGAGATTTATCGTCGTTAGCTGATCAGGAGCGGACCTTTGAAATAGCTTCTGCAAATGCGCTGAACAAACTGGAATCTGCTCTTTTGGATGTTCTGGATAAACAGAAATTCGAGTTAATTGACCTGCAGAATAAAATTGCTAAAGAAAATTCTGACCTTGCTGAGTTGGCTGATCAGAAAAGTACTCTGATAAAGAATCAAAAAATTCTTAGTCAGGAAAAAGCTCTCTTGTCGCGGCAAGTTGAAAAACTCGACAAAATGTTGACGGACATCGGTCAAAAAAGATTGGAGGCTCCGGCTGAAGTTGATAGTCCCGCTAACGCTCTTACCTTGATGATGATTGAGAACCAATTGGAGCAATACCGAACACGAAGAGAAAATTTGGAGCTTAAACTTGGGGTTGAATTACAGCAGAAAAACAATGATCTGGAGATGCAGCTGGCGGGGACCGAACGGAAGAAAACAATACAGGAAAAGTTATTGGCCGATCTGGAGGTTCAGCTGAACTTCAAACGGCAATCTCAAGCGCGTGAAATTGAGCAGAGGCAGAAAGAAATTCAAAACCTACAGGCGGAACAAAGTAAAATAAAAGGTGACTATAGGCGTCAACAAGACGAAATAAACCGTGAGATCATTGAAGCTGAGAATGATTTACATGAATATGAAATTAATCTTGGGTTTAATATCAATCAACAAAAACAGGTTGTCGCTGAGTTGGAAGGGAAGCTGAAGAATTTACAGCCGACCCGATCTTTAGGGGTGGCTATCCGCTCTCAGAATCCGACCGGGCAGAGCAAAATACTAATCCTCGCTCTTTCTTCAATCCTGGGTCTCATGGGGGGTGTTATGCTGGCTTTTTTTGCCGAGTTTATGAAAAAGGTGAGGCAGCAACCTGCCGAGGATAAATAGTATTTGTCTTCTGACAAAGGTTGAGAAGAGACCTAAGTGTGAGTGAAGAAATATTAAAAAACGGTGGTTTGTGCTAATGATTTTTGAGATGCATTTAGATGAGTTGTCGATGCTTCGTGCTTTATCTAGTTTGTGGATAGGTTAAAATGAAAATTTTGATTACCGGTGGTGCAGGATTTATTGGGTCCGCAGTTATTCATTATAATATAAATATCGATGAGTCGCAAGTGCTGGAACTGGTGATAGAAGAAAAATATCAGTTTATCAACGATTTTCTTCTTGAACCTATAGAGTTTGACAATTTTTAACTCATATTGCGTGGACTGACGTTTACAGTTCATTATGTGGCTGGTGGGTTAAGAGTAAATATCTGACCTCTGTGTCTCATAAATGTATAGAGAATAGCAGCGTTCTTTATGCATTATTCTGTTACTGAGATTTGAAGAATGAATACTATAGTAAAACAAAATAATCGGGAGCAGATTGAGACGATAACAAGCCATCTGTTCGCTGTTTTAATAGGCCGCTCAGGTGTTGCAGCTGTGTATTTATTAGGCTCAGCGGCCAAGGGGATGTTGCGCAAAGACAGTGATATTGACATTGCCTTTCTTCCAATAGCGGGTCAGGATATCTCTCTGCAAGTACGACTGGAATTGGCCTCGATTCTCGAAAATCGCTTGCACAGGAAAATCGATATCGGAGTCATAACGGGAAAAAATCTTATTTATGCCAGCGAAGCCATCCTGAACGGTCTTCGCATTGTTACATTACAAAAAAACTATACGGAAACTATGGAAACGCGCCTGCTGGGGTGTTATTACACGTTTCGGCAAGACCGTAGGGAAGTCGAGGAGAGTTATGGTTCGCCCTGACAATGTCAGTTTGAATAAAGCGGCGATTATAGAGCGCTGTATTCGTCGTATGCGTGAAGAATACGAAGCCGACAAAAGCCTCGCAAACTACACCCATCTGGATGCGTTGATTTTGAATATCGAGCGTGCTTGCCAGGCAGCCATCGACCTTGCGATGCATGTTGTTTCCGTGGAGCATTTAGGTATGCCGCAAAGCAGTGCTGAATCTTTCTTCCTGCTGCAGCAGGTGGGACAGCTAGATGGTGAGCTGGCTGCTCGTCTTTCCGGCATGACCGGTTTCCGCAATATCGCAATCCATCAATATCAGGATATAGAACCGGATGTCATTCACTATATTATGCAAGAAGGGTGGCGGGATCTGATCGATTTATGTGCGGCACTAAGTTTGCGGATCGAACCATGAAAAATAGGAAGTGTCCCTTTTTTTCCTTTTTTTCCGTAGGTGTTCTTTGTGGATTTTTATAGATTCTGATCGCGGCTAAGAAAAGAAATTTGTGGATCTTTCTGGTGTTGGGATTCAAAGTTGAGGTTTTGATTTATGAAGTATCAGATTTGATCAGATTGTATCCGCGGCTAATACAACTCGTTTTCAGGAGGGTGGAATGACGCAAGATGACAGACAATTTATGCAACAGTTATTTGAAACACAGGCTCAGCAGTTTCAGCGGCATATGAGTGCTATTTCTGAAAACTTTGATCATAAGATCGGTTTGATTGCGGAGGGGCACGAATCTTTAAACCAAAAGATTGATGGCCTGACCCGGAAGACTAATAAACGCTTTGACCTGATGGGCTTTAAGATCGATACCTTGAACCATAAGATCGATTCGGTTGACGAAAAACTCAGTCATAAGATTGATGGTGTCGCAGCTGATCTTAAAGCCCATCGTGCCGATACCGAAGCGCATCATGGGGTGTATCGGGTGAAAGAGGGTTAAAAGGGATTGGTTCCGCAGGTGCCTGTCTCATTGGACAAGGACTGTCTCCTTGTCCAAAGCTCGCACCACTCCCGATCGCGTTGCTTCAACCTTGGACGGAATATGTGGATATGCCTTTGACTGACAAGGAATTGGCAAGGGTGAGAATGAAGAGGGTTGGTTTAGCTAAAAAGTTTTTTGATTCTCAGGGTAAGTTGTAATTGTGCAGCGGTGCTCATTAAAAGGTGCCTGTCCCCCTTGGGATTCTCCGGGTTGTGGATATTGTCCGTGAACTGCAAGAATTCAACATTGAAGTCGATGTCTATGATCCTTGGGTTGATGTGGATGAGGCCGGGCTTGAATATGGGATTAAACCTGTCACTACCCCAGAACAACATGCTTATGACGGCATTATCCTGGCTGTGGGGCTCCAGCAGTTTGCTGAAATGGGGGCGGATGCCGTTCGTCAGTTTGGTAAAAATAAACATGTACTTTATGATTTGAAGTATGTTTTTTTATCTGAAGAAGTTGATTTGAGATTGTAGGTAGGTTGTCCCTAGTATGTATAAGTATCTGTAGCTATTGCTTTTTATTTTGAATTAAGATTGTCAAAATTGTCAGAAAGAGTAGTTTCTCTTTCAACGCATGGTGCTTTATGAAGCAAGTCATGCTTAAGCAGAGGAAACTTAAAAAAATCTTGACTGGGTGTCTAGCAACATATGTGTGGAACTCCCCGCAACCTGATGGGCAACTGGCAGAACTGTTGCACAATGCCAGGCGACTGCTGATGCAGAAGGGGCACGACAAAAACAAGTACTATAGTCTGCATGAAACCCATAACACCCATATCAATAAAGGCAAGGGCCACAAGAAATACGAGTTTGGCAATATAAAGTCAGCTGTAGATCCATAGGTAAGCGCTTTTGGCGAATCATGCAACAGGCCGTTCTATCAGCACTGGTCTCTTTGAATAATCTCCTTCGGGGGCCGGTTACTTGAGTGAAGAGGATAACCAGGTAGAATTAGATATTGCCTGTTGTTGTAAGTCGTTACTGCGAACAACGTTTTATTCGAGATATCAGTTGGTTAAGGACGAATCATAACAAATTTGAGTTTAACTCTCATGAAATTAGCGAGTTGATTAATTGTTTTTTCAGAAACTGCTAAGTGAAACCCTTTTGGGGGAATCTGTTGATAGTGAATATTTGAGCCCTGAGTTATTTTCCTATTTTACCCAAACACTTCGTGGTGTTAAGTGATCAATCAGATAAAAAAACTGATGAAAAATAATTTCTTGCGCTCTGCTAGTATACTTGTTGGTGGTTCCGCTTTAGCTCAAGCTCTTGCTGTAGTTTCTCTGCCAGTTCTTACGCGATTATATTCACCCGATAATTTTGGCCTCTTAGTCGTATACACATCTGTTGTTGGTATTGTCTCTGTGGCTGCCTGTCTTAGGTTGGATATTGCTATACCAGTTCCAAAAAGAGATGGTGACGCTGCTAATATTTTGGTGCTTGCGTTGTTTAGTATGTTGGTTGTGGTTTTAACTACAGTGATTGTTATTAATCTTTTTAAGGGGGAAATTCTTGCTTTATTTGACCACCCAAATTTAGAAGACTACCTATGGTTAGTCCCTATTGGGATTCTATTAAATAGTACCTACAGTGCTTTACAATATTGGGCGACGAGGAAGAAAGCTTTTTCTCTTATTGCCAGAACGCGCGTCGGTCGCGCAGTGGGAGGTATAACGACGCAGGCTGGTTTGGGTTTTTTCGGGTACACCTCTGGGGGGCTGATTATTGGTCAAATGGTGAATAGTGGCGCTGGTATTTTTGGACTGACTCGTCATGTGTTTACTCAGAGCACCGAAGCCTTTAAAGAAGTGAATCTAGGGAGGATGCGTCATCTGTTGGTTGAATATGGTCGATATCCCAAGTATTCAACATTTGAGGCTCTTTTTAATAGTGCTTCTATTCAATTACCGTTAATTCTTATTGCGGCAATGGCGGTTGGTTCAGAGGCTGGATATTTAATGTTATCGATGAAGGTAATGCAGGCACCCATGGGTATGATTGGTGGCGCCATTGCTCAGGTATATCTTTCACGAGCACCAGAAGAATACCGTAATCAGAATTTGGGTGTTTTTACTGCTAAAGTTCTATGTGGGCTACTTAAGACGGGAGTTGGCCCATTGTTTTTTGTGGGTTTCGTTGCCCCCCAATTTTTCGTGATTATTTTTGGGAGTGAATGGTATAGAGCCGGTGAGTTACTTATGTGGATGACTCCATGGTTTGTGATGCAGTTTTTGTCGTCACCTATATCTATGGCTCTTCAGGTTGCTAATCATCAGAAAAGAGCATTGATTCTACAGCTTGTTGGTTTGTTGCTCAGAGTTGGGAGCGTGATATTTGCTGGATTGGTATCACCTGCCTATTTATCTGAAGCTTACGCCTTGTCAGGTTTTATCTTTTATGCATTTTTTGTTTTGGTTGTTCTTGTCTCTGTTGGATGTAAGATTGGGGATATTACACCTCAACTCAAAAAAAGCTTTCCTGTTCTTTTAGGATGGAGTGTATTTTCATTGTGCGTTCTGGGGTTGTGCTTGTTTTTCATGGATTAATTTTTTGTTTTGAAAGCTAAAATAGTTCAAAGTTTTAGCGGTATAGAGGTTACTGGCAATCATGTATTGGTACTTATCGGTCATGCAGTAACTAGGAAGTAAAGAATAACGTGGTTTTTTCAATAAGACCTTAAATAGAGTTGTTTATAATAAATAGCCATGGCGACAAGCATGAGAATCAGTAAAGAAACTTTTATTTTGTTTCTGGGAATAATAATAGAATCATTTTTTTTTATCGCAAATGAAAATGGTTATTATTCAATAGCTATTTTAGGGTTTATATTACTCATTTTTAGTTCTTTATGCCTCAACATAAGAGGTAGTTTTCTTTTATTTATTTTTTTAGTTCCAAATCAAAGGGTAATTACTTTTGTTGATTCAAAATTTACATTGCTTATCTTTCTATTAATTATTATTTTTATAAAAATAATTTCTTCTAAAAGTATTAGATACATATTCGACCAAGTTTATTTTATTGCTGTGTTTATCCTATATTCTATATTTAAATTATTTAATTCACTTACTGTGTTAAATCTCCTAACATCTATTAAGGTTTCTTTGATTTTAGTCATATTTTATAGTTTTATTTTAAGAAATTTAAAGGAAATAGCATTCAAGAAAATATCATTAATGTTTATTTTCGGTACTGTCGTGGCTATTTTATTAGGCATGATTTTTGGAGAATTTCATCTTGATCAGAGGTTTTATGGGGGGATACATAATAATCCAAATATTTTCGGTGGTGTTATCTCTTTTTCTCTTGCATGTGTTTGCTTATTATTTGCTGCAGGTGAATTGAAGATTCCTTTTGCGAGTTCTATGGTGATGATACTTGTTTCTGCTGGATTATTAACGCAATCAAGGTCTTTTTTGTTGTGTTTAATGATAATAATTATTTTTATGCTGGGGCATTTTATGATGAGGGCATTGTGGAATTTCAGAATTTCTACAGGGAAAATTCTACCTATGCTTGGTTTATTTTCAATTGCTGTGTTTTTTATTTTTAACCCATTTACTTCCGAAATTTTCAACAATTCTCTATTGAGGTTGATGCATCCAAGATCCGGTGATGTATCTGGGGGTCGAATAGAATTATGGAACTTGTATGTTGACTATCTAGTATTAAATGTCGATGTCTTTCTCTTTGGTTTGGGGTATGTGGATATTTCGGAGAATGTAGGTGCTAACACGGTTCCCCATAATGCCATACTTGAAATGGTCATGGTTTGGGGAAGTCTAGGTTTTTTAATTATATTGTTGCTTTTTGCTGACTTTGCTAAACGAATATGTTTCGTACTTAAATCTAGTGGGCTATCAAGATTGGGGTGGGTAGTTTCTTTGCCTATTCTTATATTGATAATTGTTTCTATTACAGGGCACGATATTTTGACTATAGGCTTTATTACACAGTTGTTCATTGGAATACTAGCCTTACGTTTTTATAAAACTCAAGAAGATATTCCGAATAGCTAGGTATGTTTTTAATAACTGTTTTGATGATATTGGTGAAGATTAAGAATCAAAACTTGGTTCTGGGTATACAAGGGTTCATTATATTAAGCAAAATATACCGTGGAAAAGATACTTCATTCCACTAATTCTAAGAGTTTCACTCTTCACTTTCAACTGTGACGAAACATGATAATAGGAAATATTTATGAAAGTACTTTGGATTGTCGCTCTGCCACTTCCCTCTGTTGCGCATTTGGTAGGAGAACAAAAGGCCGTGTTTGGTGGTTGGGTGAGTTCAATGATCGCCCAATTGTCCACAATCAGTGACATTGAACTTGGGGTTGCAATGCGTTCTCCTATTTCGGAGCGTATTGTTAAGCGAGTTGGAGGTATCCAATATTATTTTTTCCCTCAGGATTCTAAAGATAAATTTGATGCACAGGATGAGGATGTTCGCTGGATTTTGAATGATTTCAGTCCTGATCTTCTCCACGTGGAGGGGGCAGAATTTGCGTATGCCAAAAAATTTCTCAAATATTGGCCCGGTGTAAATATAGTGTCGATGCAGGGAATCTTAAATGGATATGAACCGTATGAACTAGGGGAATTGCCAATTTGTAAAATGCTTTCATCTCTCCACCCTATAAAAATGATTATTGCTGCAGCTTTACTTGTTAGTAAGATATACTTTTTCAATTCTCGATTGAAAGTTGAGGAAGAGACAATTGGTTTGGCACAAAATATTCTTGGTCGCACGAAATGGGATCGAGCTCATTCTTATGCAATTAATCACTTCGCCCCGTATTTTTCTTGTAATCGAATCCTCCGGAATATTTTTTATCAAAAGTTATGGTCTGTGGACGGGATGCAGAGGCATACTTTTTTTATTGGAAATGCGGCAAGCCCCAAAAAAGGGGCTCATATTGCACTTTACGCCCTAGCATTATTAAAGCGAGAATATCCCAACGTTAAAATGTACGTAGCTGGGATTAGCCCAGCTCTTACGTCGCAATTCGAGTTGAAAAAAAAGATCAGTTATTCTGCGTACCTTCGTTATTTAATCAAGGTTCTAGATATTGTTGATAATATTGAGTTTCTAGGTGTCTTGCAGGAAGATGAAATGGCTGACATTTTATCTAAGGTAAATGTTTATGTCCTTTCGTCGATAATTGAAAATAGTCCGAACACGTTAGGTGAAGCAATGATTATGGGAGTTCCTTCTGTGTCCGCTTATGTGGGAGGAGCCCCGGATATGGCAAAGGATGGGGAGGAAGCTTTGTTTTATCGGGCTAACGATCCCAAGTTGCTTGCATATCAGGTTAAACGAATTTTTGATGATGATGGACTTGCCATCAAACTTTCAAAAAGTGGTCGTATCCGAGCAATCGATACGCACGATCCAAAGAAAAATTTAGAAAAATTACTTGTGGCCTATCGAGCTATATTAGATTAGAAAATAGTTCTTAAAAATCGGAGTGTGCAATGAAATTATCGAGAATATCTAAAATATTTACAGTTCCTTTCAATATGTTCCATGCTACTTTTGACCCTGTTTCATATGCCCAAAAGATAGGAGTTAACTTTAATGGAGATGTGAAAATATATGGCTCAAGTTATTCTATGTTTAGCTCTGAACCTTTTCTAGTTACATTAGGAGATAATGTTTTTATTAGTGTCGGAGCATCTTTCATTTGTCATGATGGCTCGACTTTGCCATTTAGAAAAGACTTTCCTTCATTGGAATTGGCTGGCGAAATTACTGTTGGTGACAATGTATTTGTTGGAGCTGGAGCTTTGGTCCTTGCTAATGTTTCTATCGGTAATAATTGTATTATTGGGGCAAATGCTGTTGTAACCAAAGATGTTCCCGATGATTCTATTGTCGCTGGAAATCCTGCGAGATTTATTAAAAAAACCTCGGAATTTTTAGAAAAGGCAAAATGTAACTCCTTGGATATTGGTCATTTAACGGGAAAAGAAAAAGTAGCAGCTTATAAAAAAATATTTCATAAAATGTGATGCTGCAAATTATTGCTGTGCCGTATTCATTTTTTTTGTTTCTACTTGGTATCAATAGTGTCCGGTTAGTTTTTTGCAAGCAACCGGAATTTTAAAAATAGTTAAACAATTCAATATGTTGTGCGTTTTTTGCTTGACAAATCGCTATGAGGTTTAGCGGCGATTTTTGTAAATTCTTGATTTTATAAGGATTTACAAAATGTCGCTACTTTACCGTATACACCATGACCGACTTGACCACTATGCTTTGGCTCATTTGTTTTATCCATTTAAGGTTTCTCTGGATCAATGCCCGATCTTGAAAGCCAAGGGCTGCAGGCCATTACAGATGACTTTTGAGGATCAGCTGAAAATCCCGACCTACTATCATCTCGAAGAGTATTCTTCGGGGCTACAGGTGCTGAAGCAGGAAAATTTTGCTGCAACTCACATTGCTCCGCCTGGTGGTATCGAAAAAAGTGCCTTTTTTGAGGCCATTAATACGCGTGGTCCGGAGCAAATGGTTCATGTTTATGAAGACCTCCAAAAACAAGCGACCAAAAAGCTTCCGGTCGCTAAAGAGTTTTCAGAGTTGGGCGATCTGATCGCTGTTGATGGATCGCTGATTACGGCAACCATGTCAATGCTCTGGGCTGACTACCGCAACGGTGCCAACAAGGCCAAAGTCCATCTGGGGTTCGATATCGGCCGCGGCATTCCGCAGAAAGTTACCCTGACTGATGGCAAGGGCGATGAGCGACCTCAGGCAGAGCGCTTGGTTGCTCCCGGTCAAACCGATGTTTATGATCGCTACTACCAGTGCTACAAAAACTTCGACGACTGGCAGGATCAGGAGCGGCACTTTGTTTGTCGCATCAAGGCCAGCTCCCGCAAAACAGAATTGCGAATCAACGAAGTTGATCCTGACAGTCACATTTTTTATGACGCCGTGGTTCTGCTTGGAACCAAGACTGTTAACCAGACGAATCGAGAGGTTCGTGTGGTTGGCTACAAAGCTGATGGCAAATCCTATTGGGTCGCAACCGACCGCTTTGATTTAACCGCCGAGCATATTGCACTGAACTATAAATTACGCTGGACCATCGAATCTTTCTTTGCCTGGTGGAAGCGACACCTCAAGGTTTATCACTTGATTGCCCGCAGCCCCTATGGTTTGTTAATGCAGATACTCACTGGCCTGATCTCCTCTCTTCTGTTGGCGATTTATTGTCACGAGGAATATGGTGGGAGGGTTAGCGTCAACAGGGTGCGAGAACTTCTTTGCAAAATTCGTAACGAAGCGGTCGAAGACGCAGCAAATAGGGGGCTCGACCCGCCGGATATCATTGATCTGGACTTTGGTGCGTATGCAACTTTCTAACCGGACACTACTGAGTTTAAATATGGCTTTAAGAATAGTGAATACCATGATTACACCTGTCCACTTCTTTGTGAATTAATATATGAAATTTGACTTTACAAAACCATATATTGCTTATGTTGGTCATATGTTATTTCCGTGGGGACAGGCCGCTTCGCGAAGAGTTTATGGAAACGCAATGTCTTTTGTTGCTTCTGGTCATAATGTCACCGTTGTAAGCGGTAGTGCGCACCCTGCCGAGCTTACTCAACTAGAGATTCTTGAGAATGGTTGTTCCCTCTCGCATGTTGGTCTAAGAGTTTCACCAACGCAAAATGACACGCCACTACAAAAAGCTATAAAATTGTTGTTTGCTGCCAGTCGGCATACTCTCGATTGGTTGGAAACGCAACCAACTAGGCCTACTCATATTGTTCTATATGGGGGGTATACTCCGTACATGATGCGTTTGTTGCCTTGGTGCAGGCGGAATAATGTTTCTTTGATTGCTGATGTTGTGGAGTGGCATAGCGCTAGTCAATTCACTGGGGGGGCTTTCGGATTGTCCGCGTTAAATGTAAACATTGCAATGCGTTATTTATACCCGAGGTGTGATGGAATAATCACTATCAGCTCATATCTCTCACGCTATTATAAAAAACGTGGGTGCCCAATTGCTCAAGTTCCTCCAACAGTTGATATGGATACTTTGTCTTCATCCGAAGGTTTCAGAATTCGTGAATCAAAGTACTTAACTTTGATTTATGCTGGTAGCCCTAAAAATAAAGATTTGCTACGCCCGATCATTGATGGAATGAAAATCGTTGATCCCAATTTTGCGAGGGTCCGCTTGATCGTGTTAGGCCCATCAGAAGAAGATGTTAGCAACATGTGTTGCGATGGTGAAGCCATCCCACCATCGGTTCTGGTGAAGGGCCGAATCCCCCAGGAAGAGGTCGCTGAGATATTGCAAAGTGCTGACTTTAGTGTACTACTGCGCCCGCCTTTGCGTTATGCTGATGCAGGGTTTTCCACCAAGTTTGTCGAGAGTTTGGTGAATGGTATCCCTGTTATTGCGAATCTCACGGGCGATATGGGAATGTATTTGAATGATGGGGGTGAGGGCTTTGTCTGCCAAGGTTATTCAGCTGAGGCTTTTGCTGAGGTTCTCGGTCTTGCGTTGACATTGTCTCCTGAAGGTCTTTTGCAAATGCGTCTAAATGCACACTCTCAAGCTAAGCGCTCATTTGATTATCGTCAATATTCTGATGTTTTGGCGGAATTGATTGAAATTACACATAAGTAACTAATCTGTAATCAGTTTACTACGATGTATGAATAGCAAGCGATGAAGTCCTTGGAGGCATAAATGTTTAAAAGTAAAACTATTCTTATCACCGGCGGAACGGGTTCTTTTGGTAATGCCGTTCTGCGCCGCTTTCTTGATACCGATATTAAAGAAATTCGTGTTTTCAGCCGTGACGAAAAAAAACAGGAGGATATGCGTATCAATTTGGCTAACGCCAAGGTCAAGTTCTATATTGGAAATGTGCGTGATTATGACAGTATTCTTCCCGCTATGGAAAATGTTGATTATGTTTTTCAAGCAGCTGCATTGAAGCAAGTTCCTTCCTGTGAATTCTACCCGTTAGAAGCCGTCAAGACTAATGTTCTCGGCACTGAAAATGTTCTCAATGCTGCAATTGCTAAAGGTGTTGAACGGGTCATTGCCTTAAGCACCGACAAGGCTGTTTATCCCATCAATGCAATGGGGATTTCCAAAGCAATGATGGAGAAGATAGTTGTTGCTAAGTCACGTTTTGCCGATCCGACGAAAACAACTCTCAACTGCACGCGGTACGGTAATGTCATGGCTTCTCGCGGTTCTGTTATCCCTTTGTTTATCAAGTTAATTAAAGAAGGAAAGCCTTTAACGGTTACTGATCCCAACATGACCCGTTTCCTTATGTCGCTGGATGATGCAGTTGATCTCGTTTTATACGCCTATGAGCACGGTCAGCAGGGGGATACGTTTGTGCAGAAAGCACCGGCTTCAACTATTGCTGACTTGGCTCAGGCGCTACTGGAGCTTTTCAACTCCAAAAATGAAATCAAGGTCATTGGTACCCGCCATGGCGAAAAGCTCTATGAGTCGCTGATGACACGCGAGGAAATGGCCCATGCCGAAGATCTTGGCGGTTATTATCGGATACCAGCAGATAACCGTGATCTCAATTACAATAAATATTTTGTGGAGGGGCAGCAGGATCTCGCCCAATTTGAAGACTATCATTCACATAACACCCAGCGTCTGAGCATCGAACAGATCAAGGAAAAGCTCTTGTCCCTTGATTATGTCCAGCGTGAACTCACAGGTTTGGCAACGGACGTGCGCCCCCGTTAAAGCAAAAATTATCACATGGAGCCACCAGATACTAAGCAAAGTAATCCCGTCATGTTTTAAAACTTTGTGAGCTTTGTGTTTTTGTGAGAGAGAATTTTTTTTTGAGGTTTATTAAATGAAGAACGTTCTAGTAACCGGCGCTGCTGGTTTTGTCGGAAAAAACCTGGTTGAAACGTTGCGGCTTCGTGATGATGTTGCGTTAACAACTTTTGATGTCAACGATGATCGCGCGGTGTTGGATGTCGCTTTGCAGAAGGCCGATTTCATTTATCATTTGGCTGGAGTCAATCGACCACAGCATGAGGTGGAATTCCAAACCGGAAATGTTAGTCTGACTGAGGAGATTGTCGGGCTTTTGCAGGAACAAGGGCGAGCGGTACCGGTCGTCCTGTGTTCTTCGACCCAGGCGGCTCTCGACAATCCTTATGGAGCGAGTAAACGTCAGGCTGAAGAGGCGGTGTTTGCCTATGGAAAGGTAACACAGTCTCCAGTGTTTGTATTTCGATTACCTAATCTGTTCGGAAAATGGTGCCGACCCAATTATAATAGTGCTGTTGCAACATTTTGTAACAATGTCGCTAATGAACTTCCGATCCAGGTGAATGATCCAAATGTAACCATGAGCCTTGCTTACATTGATGATGTTGTCGCTGCCTTCCTTAATGTGTTAAACGGCGATGCCGTATTTGATAATACTTTTGCCGTCGTTGAGCCTGTCCACACAATTAAGTTGGGTGAGATTGTAGAATTATTGAAAAGCTTCAAGGAAAGCCGTGTGACTCTAGGCCTTCCGGATTTTTCTGATCCCATAGCCAAGAAACTCTACAGTACTTACCTGAGCTATTTACCGACTGATGGCTTCAGTTACCCGTTAAAAATGAATGTCGATGAGCGTGGTTCATTCACCGAGTTTATTCGTACACCTAACCGTGGCCAGGTGTCGGTAAATATCTCCAAGCCCGGCATAACAAAAGGCAACCATTGGCATCATACCAAGAACGAAAAATTTCTGGTGGTCAGCGGCAGCGGTGTGATCCGTTTTCGTAGAATAGGTACAGAAGAAATTATTGAATATGCTGTCTCTGGGAAAAAACTCGAAGTCGTTGATATCCCTGTCGGTTACACACATAACATCAGCAATACTGGCGATGTTGATATGGTGACAGTGATGTGGGTGAATGAAGCCTTCGATCCCGAGAATCCAGATACTTATTTTCAGTTGGTATAACTTTAAGCCACAAAATTTACGAATGGACATGAATAGAAAGCAGATCAATATGTCCTGTTGATTTTCCGATTTTGTTTAAGTGTTGTCCCCTAGAGAGATTTTAAGGTTTACTCATATTCGTGAATATTTGTGTGTATTCGTGGTAGAAGCCTTTGAAGTGAGGTTTGAATGAAAAAAATAAAAGTCATGTCGGTGGTTGGTACTCGACCTGAGATTATTCGACTTTCTCGGGTATTGGCTAAACTTGACCTGTATGCCGACCACATCCTGGTGCATACTGGGCAGAATTACGATTTTGAACTGAACGAAGTTTTTTTTCAGGAGTTGGGAATTCGTAAACCCGATCACTTTTTAAGTGCCGCTGGGAAAAATGCAGCCGAGACTATCGGCAACACCATTATTAAGCTCGATCCGATATTGGAACAGGAAAAACCTGAGGCTTTGTTGGTATTGGGTGACACAAATAGCTGTTTGTCCGCGATTCCGGCCAAACGTCGTCAAATTCCTATCTTTCATATGGAAGCTGGCAATCGCTGCTTTGATCAACGGGTTCCAGAGGAGACCAATCGTAAAATTGTCGACCACACCGCAGACATTAATCTGACTTATAGCGACATTGCCCGTGAGTATCTTCTGCGTGAAGGACTACCGCCGGATCGAATTATTAAGACTGGCAGTCCAATGTTTGAAGTGTTGACTCACTACGCTCCAAAGATCGATGGGTCCGATGTGCTTTCGCGTTTAGATCTTACGCAGGGTGAGTATTTTGTGGTTAGTGCACATCGCGAAGAAAACATAGAATCAGACCGTTGTTTTAACAAGCTGGTTATTATTTTAAATTCTGTCGCCGAACGCTATGGCAAGCGGATTATCGTTTCGACTCACCCGCGAACCCGCAACCGTGTCGAGCGGATGGGCGTCGACTTTCATGAGAAGGTTGAATTGTTGAAGCCTCTTGGCTTGTGTGATTATGTGCACCTACAGAAACATGCCTTGGTGGTATTGTCTGATAGTGGGACAATCAATGAAGAATCGTCAATTCTTAATTTTCCGGCTCTAAACATCCGCGAGGCTCATGAGCGCCCCGAAGGTATGGAGGAAGCGGCAGTGATGCTGGTTGGTCTTGAACTTGACCGCATTCTCCAGGGACTATATATCCTCAAGGATCAATCGCGTGGAGATGGCCGTCTATTGCGGCAGGTTGCGGATTATTCAATGCCGAATGTTTCTGATAAGGTTCTGCGGATTATTCTGAGTTATACCGATTATGTGAATCGGGTGGTATGGAAGAAGTACTAAGGTTGAAATTTAGAATCAAATCACTGCCCAAACCGTTTTTGACCGGCAATGATTGGAAAGTTTTTACTTTTAAGTTTATTTGAAGTTGAACTTTTTCTTTAGGCGGATAGTCGATCTCCTTTTTGTTTTTTTAGTTAAAATTTCCCCGATCTTGATTCCCAATGAATGTGGATTTAGACATTTTTGGATGAATTCTGGTTGCATTAGGCAATGTTATTTCTTTGAATTTATTGTCCATTATATTTTGAACCTAAGTTAGGAAAGTCGTCAACTTTATGAAGTATTCCCATGTCTCTAGTGTGGCTGGATAAACAATGAAGTTTTTGCTTATTGCTGGTTATCCAGATTCTCTTTTGAATTTTCGTGGCCAGCTGCTTGATGCCCTGCGTTTAACCAACCTACAAGTTCATGTGGCAGCACCAGGGTTAAAGCACGGTTCAATTCGGAATGCTTTGGAATTGAGGGGAGTTGTGGTTCATGATATCTTCTTACAGCGAACAGGATTGAATCCCGTCCAAGATGTGTTTTCGTTGTTTCACCTCTGGAAATTGATGCGAGATATTCAACCTGACTATGTTTTGGGATATACCATAAAGCCAGTTATCTATGGTTCTTTAGCTGCTTTTATGGCACGTGTTCCTTACCGCTATGCTCTGATAACTGGGCTAGGATATGCTTTTTCTGATACAGACCAGAAGATGACTCGGTGTTTAATGCGTTCTTTGGCTCAGTATTTATATGCCACAGCCTTGAAACGGACTCTAAAAGTGTTCTTTCAAAATCCGGATGATGAGGCTTTGTTTCGTTCTCTTGGAATACTTAAACCTGATGCGCTTTCATGTGTTGTAAATGGTTCTGGTGTTGATGTCGCTTCGTTTAATGTTGCTCCGCTACCAATGAAATATATTCGGTTTCTTCTTATTGCGCGTTTGTTGGGTGATAAGGGAGTGAGGGAGTATGCCGAGGCAGCTCGACGGGTGCGTATTTTGTACCCTCAAGTTATCTTTGGTTTGATTGGATGGCTTGATGAGAACCCGGACTCTATTGCCCAAAGTGAACTGGATAGTTGGGTTAATGATGGTATATTAGAGTTCCACGGCAAGTTAAGTGATGTACGCCCAGAAATTGGTGAGTGCAGCGTTTATGTGTTGCCATCCTATCGTGAGGGGACACCACGAACGGTGTTGGAGGCGATGGCAATGGGGAGACCTATTATTACGACAGATGCACCTGGTTGCCGTGAAACGGTTATTGATGGTGATAATGGTTTTTTGGTGCCAGTTAAATCTGTTGACGGTTTAGTGGAGGCGATGGAAAAATTTATTAGCCAACCTGACTTGATCGAACAAATGGGGAAACGGTCCAGAGTTATTGCTGAAGAAAAATATGATGTGTATAAGGTCAATGCTTTTATGTTGAAAGAGATGGGGATTCACTGATGAAAAGATTGACAGACATCCTCGCTTCAAGCTGTGGCCTCTTGATTCTCTTCCCATTGCTGGTGCTTATCACCATTTTTGTTCGTGTAAAATTGGGTAGTCCTGTTTTGTTTAAACAAGCTCGTCCAGGTTTTCATGGTAATGAGTTTGAAATGGTCAAGTTTCGTACCCTGTTGGATGCTGTAGATAAAGAGGGAAAACCGTTGCCGGATGAAAAGCGAATGACTTCCTTTGGTAGGTTGATTCGCTCTACCAGTCTAGATGAACTCCCTGAACTTTGGAACGTACTTAAAGGAGATATGAGTCTTGTTGGTCCACGTCCGTTATTGATGGAATATCTACCACTTTATAGTGACGAACAACGTCGACGCCATGAAGTGCGTCCTGGGATTACCGGTTGGGCGCAAGTCAATGGTCGTAATGTTCTTTCCTGGGAAGAAAAGTTTAAGCTGGATGTCTGGTATGTGGATAATCGATCTTTCTGGCTGGATTTGAAAATCCTCTTTCTGACAGTGAAGAAGGTTTTTGTACGTGAAGGAATCAGCGCCGAAGGTGAGGCGACAATGCCAAAGTTTACAGGTACTAAAAAATGACACGTTTAGCCATTCTTGGAGCCAGTGGGCATGGCAAGGTTGTTGCCGATATTGCTGAGTGTTGCGGTTGGCAGAGTATAGAGTTTTACGACGATGCCTGGCCGAAAACTAAGAAAAATGGTGCTTGGGAAGTTGTCGGAAATACCGAAGCGTTAATTTCACAATTAAAAAATTACGATGGTGTTGTTGTCGCAATCGGCAATAACGAAATACGGAACAGTAAATTGATGGAGCTAAAGGATTTAGATGCTCCCTTGGTGGCTTTGGTCCACCCCTCGGCAACGTTAAGTCGATATGTCGCTCTTGGATCTGGTTCTGTGGTCATGGCGGGAGTGGTGGTAAATGCTGGAACAACTATTGGCGCTGGTGCGATTCTTAATACTTGCAGCAGTGTTGATCATGACTGCAGATTAGGTGACTCAGTTCACGTCAGTCCGGGTGCCCGCCTTGCTGGTGGAGTTTGTTTAGGCGATAGGAGTTGGGTAGGTATAGGCGCCAGTATACGCCATGGTATTACTATTGGTTCTAATGTCATGGTTGGAGCGGGAGCGGCAGTTGTTAACAATTTGCCAAATGATGTGACAGCACTAGGTGTTCCTGCCAAGATTAAACAATAAAACCAGACGGGAAATATATTGTGTTAAATGGTCCTTTTTCACCTTGGCCCTCTTACACTGAGGATGAGGCCAATACTGTAAAAAATGTTATCCTCTCCAATAAAGTTAATTACTGGACTGGACAGGAAGGACGGCAATTTGAAAAGGAATTTGCTGCTTTTGCCGAAACCGAATATGCCGTAGCCGTGGCGAATGGGACTGTTGCTCTTGATCTGGCAATGAAGGTCCTGGATATTGACCAGGGAGATGAGGTTGTGGTCACTAGTCGAACCTTTCTGGCTTCTGTTTCATCCATTGTTACTTCTGGAGCCATACCCGTTTTTGCCGATGTCGACCCAAACAGTCAAAATATTACAGCTGACTCGATTGGCACTGTTTTATCGCCGAAAACTAGGGCAATTGTTTGTGTCCATTTAGCTGGCTGGCCCTGTGATATGGATCCAGTTATGGCTCTTGCGCAGGAACATGGTCTTTTTGTTATCGAAGATTGTGCTCAAGCCCACGGTGCGCGCTACAAAGGGCGAAGCGTTGGTAGTATCGGTCATGTTGGCTGTTGGTCGTTCTGTCAGGACAAAATCATGACGACCGGAGGCGAGGGTGGTATGGTCACGACCAATGACCGGGAACTCTGGTCGAGGATGTGGTCTTATAAGGATCATGGTAAGTCTTGGGGGGCGGTTTATGAAAAACAACATCCACCTGGTTTCCGCTGGTTGCATGAATCTTTTGGCACCAATGGACGCATGACGGAGATGCAAGCGGCCATTGGACGGATTCAGTTGAAACGTATGCCCCAATGGCATGCAGCGCGGACTTCCAACGCTAAGAGAATTCTTGACACTGCTCGTGTTTTGCCGGGATTGCGTGTTCCCGATGTACCCAATGATATTGACCATGCATGGTATAAATGCTACCTGTTCGTTGATCCTTTGCAATTAAGGCCAGGTTGGAACCGCGATCGGATCATGAATGCGATTACAGCTGAAGGTGTACCATGTTTCTCGGGTTCATGCTCAGAAGTGTATCTGGAAAAAGCTTTTGATGGTACAGGCTGGCGGCCAGAGGAACGGTTGCCAGTGGCTAAGGAATTAGGGGAAACAAGTCTGATGTTTTTGGTACACCCAACATTGACTGAAATAGAGATTCAAAAAACTTGTGATGTGTTGGAAATGGTGATGAAAGAGGCTGCAATCTGATTTTATCCATGGCTTAATGGGTTGGGCGCAGATCAATGGTCGCGATGAATTGCCTATCCCGGTTAAGGTTGATTTCGATGAATACTATCTACAGAATCGATCTTTTTTGTTGGATCTGAAGATTATTTTGATGACGGTTTATAATGTTGTCAAGAGTGACGGGGTGTCACACTGATTAGCGGCCAAGGTCAGGTTGAAACTCTCTTTTTCATGGTGAATGGAAATAACCTGAATTATTGTCAATATATTGGTAAACTTATAATCTCTGAAAACGTTGGAACGCCTAATAGGGTTATAACTAAAGTTGTTGTTATTCTGGGTGGGGGAAATCTATGAAAGAAATTGTTTATCGAAATCGTTTATTTGTTGTTTTTGTGATGACAAGTCTGATTCTTATCAGTTCTCTTCTGCTGGCGTATGCCATTCGTTTTGATTTTGCTATCCCCTCTGAATATTGGCCCAGAATCTCTTCGCTAATACCGGCGGTTCTCGTTATCAAGTTAGTGATTCTTTGGCAATTTGGCTGTTTTCGCGGCTGGTGGCGGTACGTTTCCATGCCTGATCTGCTACAGATTGTGAAAGCAACTGTTTTTGGTTCGATTGTGTTTGTTGTGTATGCCGTTCTTATTTACCGGCTGGATCTTATTCCTCGTTCCGTATTAATTCTTGATGGGATTTTTTGTTTTCTCGCAATCGGTGGAATCCGTTTTGCGACGCGTGCATTCCGGGAAAATTATCTTCCGGTACGACAGGGAACTGAAATACGACAGGCGCGGGCACTGATTGTTGGGGCGGGAGACGCCGGTCAACTCATTGCGCGGGAAATCCGTTCCAATCCGCAATTGGATCTGAGTATCCTTGGTTTTATTGATGATGATCCGGTGAAGAAGAAGGGGGCTTTCCAGGGGTTGACTGTTCTGGGCTCACAGGCTGATCTCAATAAAATAGTCAAAGAACGTGGTGTCGATGAAGTTATTATTGCTATTCCTTCTGCTTCAGGGAAGGTTATCAAATCTATTGTCGAACGTTGCCGCGAATCTAAAGTCAAGTTTAAAATATTGCCTGGAGTGGGGGAACTGATTGATGGACGGGTTTCCATTCAACAGGTTCGTGATGTTGATCTGAAAGACCTTCTCGGACGTGAAGCTATCTTTTTGGATGAAGCGCAGATTAACCATTATCTTCAGGGGAAAAGAGTTTTGGTTTCCGGTGCCGGGGGCAGTATTGGTAGCGAGATCTGTCGTCAGGTCGCCCGATTTAATCCGCAGAAGTTAGTCCTTTTTGAAAATGCTGAAACTCCACTGTTTTTGATTGAACAGGAACTGATTAAAAAATATCCCGATTTGAAAATTGTTCCCGTGATCGGTGATGTCCGTAACCACTCGCGGGTCAAGGTTATCTTTGGTGAACAGTTGCCACAGGTTGTGTTTCATGCGGCGGCCTACAAGCATGTACCAATGATGGAAAATAACCCTGCTGAAGCTGTGAATAATAATATTAGCGGCACACGTTTACTGGCTGATGCTGCAGACAATATCGGTGTTGAAAAGTTTGTCATGGTTTCCACGGATAAAGCTGTTCGACCGACAAATATTATGGGAACAACAAAACGCGTGGCTGAAATGTATGTGCAGGCCCTTAATAAAAGAAGCAAGACCAGTTTTGTAACCACCCGCTTCGGTAATGTTCTGGGGAGTAATGGCAGTGTCATTCCTACTTTTAAGCAACAGATTGCCAATGGCGGACCAGTGACGGTGACCCATCCTGATGTGACCCGTTTTTTTATGACGATACCTGAAGCAACGCAACTCGTCTTACAGGCCGGCAGTATGGGGAGTGGTGGTGAGATATTCTTGTTTGATATGGGTGAAGCCGTCAAGATTCAGTTTTTAGCCGAGGAGCTCATCAGGTTGTCGGGATTGAAACCTCATGAAGATATTGAAATTGTTTATACGGGATTACGACCTGGCGAAAAATTATACGAAGAACTGCTCTTGGATGAAGAGGGTGTCCTGCCTACGCCGCATAATAAAATCTGTATAGCTCAATCAACAACGGTGGCATATGCAGAGTTGTCAGCAATGATTGAGTCTTTGCTGGAGTCTGCCAAGGCTCTGGACCTCCCCGCTGTCAAAGAGAAACTGCGCCAGCTGGTGCCGGAGTATTGCCCGGCAGAGAATAAACCCACCGCTAAAGTGATACCGCTCCCGGCGACGGCAATGCATCAATAAGTTTCAGAAGTTTATCGATTAATTGCTCCAGCGTTTGAGCCGATGTTGATAGCTGTGGAAACTGCTTGTATACAGTATCCCGTTGGCGTAATAACTCATTGATTTTTGTTTGTGGATCTTTTTCTGACAACAGGGGCCGAAGATTTTGTTGTTGTGAAACTCTGGCGAGAATGTCTTCCGGAGCTGCTGTCAGGCAGATAATATGTCCTGTTGCAGCCAATACCTTAACATTATGTGGATTCAGAACCAGCCCTCCGCCCGTAGCAAGAACCTGTCCCTCTTTTAGGGCCAGGTCTTCAACCAGATCTGCCTCCAGTTTGCGGAATGCCGTTTCTCCTCGTGTCTCAAAAAGTTTGGCAATGCTGAGACCCGTTTGCTCTTCAATGAGAGTATCCGTATCAACAAAATCATAATCGATACGCTTGGCGAGTAAACGCCCCAGAGTTGTTTTTCCGGTTCCCATAAAGCCGGTCAGGATAATGTTGTGTCGTGGCATTTTTCCTCGATTCCATAAGGGTGAACGGTTTGCAGACGATATGAAAAACCATGTGAACTGTCAAGGTGTGATAATATCTGACTTTCCGTCTGATTTCAGCGTTTCCTGTTTTATTTCCTTGGCATTCTCATTGCTTTCTGCCATAATCCCGCTCTTTTGCAAAAAGCATTATTTATAAGGGGTTTAACTCATGTCTGAAAAGATAAGAAATATTGCAATTATAGCTCACGTTGACCACGGAAAAACCACTCTGGTTGATGCCATGCTGGTTCAATCCGGTGTCTACCGTGAGCATCAGGAAATTACCGAACGGGTCATGGACAGTAACGATCTGGAGAAGGAACGGGGTATTACCATCCTCTCTAAGAATTTGTCGGTCCAACATGGCGGGCTGAAGATCAACATTGTCGATACTCCGGGGCATGCCGACTTTGGTGGAGAAGTTGAACGGATTCTGAAAATGGTCGATTCCGTATTGCTTTTGGTCGATGCCTTTGACGGGCCGATGCCACAGACCCGGTTTGTACTGAAGAAATCCCTCGATCTCGGGATTAAGCCAATCGTTGTTATTAATAAAATTGATCGTCCGGGAGCACGTCCTGAAACTGTCGTCGATATGGTTTTTGATCTTTTCTGTGAATTGAATGCCAATGAAGATCAGCTTGATTTTCCAATTGTCTATGCCAGCGCCAAGTTCGGGATTGCCAAGCGGCATCTGGAAGATGAATCAGACAATCTGGAACCACTCTTTGAGATGATTAGTGAACGTGTTGACCCACCGTCCGGAGACCCTTCGGCTCCTTTTCAGCTTCTGGTCACCAATATTGATTATAATAAATTTATTGGACGTACTGCGACCGGAAAAATTGTGAACGGAACCGTCAAAGCCGGTGAGACTGTTGCCAGAATTGATCATGCCGGGAAAGTGAAAACCGGACGGATTTCCAAGCTGCTTGGCTATCAGGGTTTACAGCAGATCGAGCTGGAAGAAGCGTCTGCCGGCGATATCGTCACGATTGCCGGATTTGACGACCTGGGGATCAGCGAAACTCTGGCCGATGCCGAAAATCCGGTTGCTCTTCCTTATGTTGCGATTGATGAACCGACCCTGTCGATGAATTTTATTGTCAATAACTCTCCTTTTGCCGGACAGGAGGGGAAATGGGTCACGTCACGGAATATTCGTGAACGGTTAATGAAAGAGTTGCGCACCAATGTTTCTTTGCGTGTTGAAGATACGGATAATACGGATACTTTTAAGGTTTCCGGACGTGGTGAGTTACATCTTTCAATCCTTATTGAAAACATGCGTCGTGAAGGGTTTGAGCTTTCTGTGTCAAAACCGGAAGTTATTTTTCGTGAAATTGATGGTGAACGCTGTGAGCCGATTGAGTATCTTTCCATTGATGTCCCTGAGGAATATCAAGGGACAGTGATTGAGAAGCTTGGCAAGCGGAAGGCGGAAATGACTTCTATGCAAGCGATGGAAGGAACCAACCGGATTGAGTTCCTGATACCGGCTCGAGGTCTCATCGGGTTTAGAACCGAATTCATGACCGATACGCGCGGAACCGGGGTGATGAATCACAGTTTCCATGACTATTCTCCCTACAAAGGCCTTATTGAAGGGCGCAAGAACGGAGTGTTGATTGCTATGGAAGCCGGTGAAACAGTGGCTTATTCATTGTTTAATTTGCAGGACCGTGGGATTTTGTTCGTTGGTCCTAACGTTAAAGTCTACGAAGGGATGATCGTTGGTCAGCATGCCAAGGAGAATGATCTGGTTGTCAACTCCTGCCGTGGCAAGAAGCTTACGAATGTTCGTGCTTCTGGAAGTGACGAAGCTGTACGGATAACCCCTCCTCGGATTATGTCTCTGGAACAGGCTCTTGAGTATATTGCGGATGATGAGCTGGTGGAAGTGACACCAAAGTCAATACGTTTGCGTAAACGCTATCTGGATGCTAACGAACGGAAAAAAATGGAGAAAAAAATGAGATAGCAGCTCAAAGGAATAGGCAGGATCATCCCGTCTGCTCAGTTTTCAATTCCAAGTCGTTTTATCTTTTCAACTAAAGTAGTGCGGTTTATCTTTAACAGATGAGCCGCACGTGCTTTGACTCCTTTCCCCAGAACCATTGCCTGCTGAATCATTTCTCTTTCAATATCAGCGATGACCTGATTCATATCGACTCCTCTGCTGGTGATCTGAGGGGGGCCAATTGCTGTACTGGGCAATGTTTTACAGATGTTGGAGGGTAAGTCTTCGCAACGAATCACCAGGCTCTCTGTCAAAGCAATCGTTCGCTCAATAATATTTTCCATTTCGCGGACATTTCCGGGCCAATCATAAGTTTCCAACGCTTGAATAGCTTCAGTCTCAATTCTGATCTGAGGGAGATTCATCTCTTTACAAATTTTATCGGCAAAAAAACGGGCTAACTGAGGAATGTCGCCACGGCGTTCTTTCAGCGGTGGCAGGTGGATAGGAATGACATTTAACCGATAGTAGAGATCTTCCCGAAACTGACCTGCTTTGACATGTTCTTCCAGATCGATGTTAGTGGCAGAAATGAGGCGAATATTCAGGTGGGTTTTCCGGGTTGATCCAACTGCTTCAAATTCATGTTCCTGTAAGACCCTTAAGAGTTTAACCTGAAGTTGTTGCGGCATGTTGCCGATTTCATCGAGAAAAATTGTCCCACCGTTGGCCACTTCAAATTTCCCCGGTTTGTCGGTGAAGGCATTTGTAAATGATCCTTTCACATGACCAAAAAGTTCAGATTCGAGCAATTCTGCAGGGATTGCACCGCAGTTGATGGCAAGAAAGGGTTTGTTTTTACGCGGGCTGTTATAGTGGATGGCGCGGGCAACCAGTTCTTTTCCCGTCCCGGAAGCACCGAGTATCAAGATGGTTGAATCGGTTCCTGCCACTTTTCCCATGCGGCTGAATACCTGTTGCATCGCCTGGCTGGTTCCGATGATGTTATCAAAGTGGTAACGCCCGTGAAGCTGTTGCCGTAAGTACTTATTCTCGAGGACCAGTCTGTTTTTTTCCAGAGCCTTCGTAACCTGAATTTTTAAACGCTCAAAATTAAATGGTTTGGTAATATAATCCAAAGCCCCTTCCTTCATGGCCTCAACAGCGGTTTCGGCAGAAGCTTTTCCGGTAATGAGGATAATGCCGATCTCAGGGGAATCATCTTTGGTTTGTTTGATGATATCAATACCACTGATACCAGGAAGAAAGAGATCACTTATAATCAGGTCAAATGGTTGTTTTTTTAGCAGTTCCAAGGCTTGCTCTCCAGAAGGACAAATTTCAACATTGTACCCCGTTTGAGAGAGCAGGCGTGACAAGGCTTGACAACTGTCCACTTCATCATCAACCAAAAGGATATTGGCTTTATGTTCCATGATATGTCCCTCCCGTAGCCGTCATTTGATTGACGGAAAATAGCATAAAGATGAAATTAATAACACCTATAATGAAAATGAGTTATCCGCCTGACTCTAAGTTGCCCAGGTTATCGGCTCAGCTCATGTGGTTAGTTGAATTTAATTGTTCGGCGTGTTATGAGTAAGATAATCAATAAAAAAGGGGTGCAGGTTCATGTTGAGTCCAGTTCATCAATATGCTGATAGTTACCAAAGAACATCTCCTGTTTCTCCCGGAGACATTGATTCCTCTGCAGAAACCACAAAAAGAAATAAATCTGAAGCTGCAACAAGTGACCAGGCTCAAGATCTTCACTTAAATGGCAAACCCGTCTCGGAAACTGATAAAAGAGACGTTGTTGAATTAAGTCGGGAAGCGGAAGAAGTTCGCACTTTGCAGATGCGTGACCGGGAAGTTCGTGCGCACGAAGCAGCACATGCTGCCGCCGGTGGCGCCTATGCAGGTTCTCCAACCTATTCATTTGAACGTGGCCCGGATGGCCGTATCTACGCTACGGGAGGCTCTGTCAGTATTGATCTTTCGCCCATACCCGGTGACCCGATGGCAACCTTGCAAAAAGCCCAACAAGTTCGTTCTGCAGCATTGGCCCCAGCTGAACCGAGTGGGCAAGATATGAAAGTTGCACAAAAAGCGCTATCCATGGCAGCTGAAGCTCGAAGCGAGATCGCCCGACAGAGGTCTGACGACATGGAATTGTCGACAAGCGGGGGATTAGATAAAGAAAACGCCGAGGGTGATGATAACAAATTTGTTGCTGCTGATTCCGTCTCCGAAAGTCCCTCACAGTCATCTGCCGGTGCTGATGCCCCAAGTATTTCCCATCTGAGTATTTATTCCTGATCATTTAGCAAGATTTTTTATTTACAAAAGCCCTTATGTGGTAATTAGTAAATTTAATGTAAATTGCTGTTTTCTCTCAATTCCCTGATTACATAATTCCTTCCAGCAATAATTATTACCCTTTGTGATAAAAATAGAACAGTATTCTAACTTGACAAAAAATCATAAATATTGTTTTTATTCGTTTTTAATAGCTTATAAATTATTGATTTTAAAGAATAATTTCATTTTAAATAAAAAAATTTAGCGATCTCAAAAAATTACATATTTGATATTTCTCTTTCCATGTATTGAGGTACAGATTATGGCTATAACAAAATTTAAGAAAATTATGGCAGCGAACCGTGGTGAGATTGCGATCCGGATTTTTCGTGCTTGCACAGAGTTAGGTATATCAACGGTCGCCATTTATTCAAATGAAGACCGTCTTTCATTGCACCGTTACAAGGCAGATGAGGCTTATCTGATTGGACAGGGAAAAGGGCCGATAGATGCTTATTTAGGTATCGATGAAATCATTGACCTGGCGCGTAAAAAGGATGTTGATGCGATCCATCCCGGATACGGTTTTTTATCGGAAAATCCGGAGTTTTCCCTGGCGTGTGAACGGGCCGGCATTGCTTTTATTGGGCCACCTCCTGAGATTCAGCAACGACTCGGCAACAAGGTATCAGGACGGCAGGTTGCGATTGAAGCTGGGGTTCCGGTTGTTCCAGGTACTGAAAATCCCGTGACGACTGAGGAAGAGGCGCTTATTTTTGCCAAATTTTCAGGGTATCCGATTATTGTCAAAGCCAGTTCCGGTGGCGGCGGTCGTGGAATGCGGGTTGCGCAAAATCAAAAGGAGCTGCTTGAGGGGTTGAAAAGCGCGGCTTCTGAGGCTCAGGCAGCCTTCGGTGATGCAACAATTTTTCTGGAAAAGTATATTGAAAGTCCGAAGCATATAGAGGTTCAGATTCTGGGCGATAAACATGGCAATCTGGTCCATTTTTATGAGCGGGATTGCTCTATTCAGCGGCGCCACCAAAAAGTGATTGAGATTGCCCCATCCCTTGATCTGAATAAAAAAATGCGTGAAGAAATTTGTGGCTACGCTTTGAAAATTGCAAAAACGGTTGATTATGTTAATGCCGGGACGGTTGAATTTCTCCTGGATAAAGACAAAAACTTCTATTTTATTGAAGTTAATCCACGCATTCAGGTCGAGCATACGGTCACCGAACTCGTGACCATGCGAAACTTGGTGCAGGCACAAATCCGGGTTGCAGAAGGCTACAAACTGGCTGATCCTGAGATTGGGATTAAGAGTCAAAAAGATATTGAATTACGCGGTTTTGCCATTCAGTCGCGAATCACAACAGAAGATCCGAACAATAATTTTGCGCCGGATTTCGGAACAATTAAAGCGTATCGGACTGCGGCTGGTTTTGGCGTCCGTCTTGATGCTGCTGCAGGTTATGCCGGTGCTCATATCTCTCCCCATTATGATTCTTTACTGGTGAAAATATCCACCTGGGGGCTGACGTTTTCTGAAGCGGCCAAAATTATGCACCGCGCACTGCAAGAATTCCGGATTCGCGGGGTGAAAACCAATATCGGGTTTCTAGAGAAAGTCATGACGTACCCGGTTTTTCTTGAAGGAAATTGTGATACCTCTTTCCTGGACAATCATCCGGAAATATTTGAACTGCGGATTAAAAAGGATCGCGCCAACAAAATTCTGAATTTTATCGGACATACTTCTGTCAATGGTTATCCGGGGATTTCCCCTCAAAAAACTCTCAAATTTTCAAGTTTACGTGACCCTGTCCTGCCTGTCATCCCTTACGGACAACAGCATCCACGAGGAACCCGGGATATTCTGCGCGAGAAAGGGCCTGAAGGTTTGGCTGAATGGGCTCGCAAAAATAAGCAGCTGCTGGTCACAGATACAACGATGCGGGACGCTCATCAATCTTTGGTGGCGACAAGGTTCCGGACTTTTGATCTTGACCGGATTGCCGAGGCGACTGCCCATCTTGGAGGAGGGCTGTTCTCTCTGGAGATGTGGGGTGGTGCCACTTATGATGTCTCGATGCGGTTTTTGCGTGAAGACCCCTGGGAACGATTGGATCGCCTACGCACCAAAATCCCCAATATCCTTTTCCAGATGTTGCTGCGCGGATCTAACGCTGTAGGTTACACCAATTATCCGGACAATGTCGTGCAGGAGTTTGTCAGTAAAGCCGCCGAGAGTGGGATTGATATTTTCCGGGTGTTTGATTCCCTGAACTGGACCAAGGGGATGCAGGTGGCGATGGAGGCGGTACGGAAAAGTGGCACTATTTGCGAGGCTGCCATTTGTTATACCGGCGATATTCTTGATCCGAAACGGGATAAATATCCACTTGAGTACTATGTCAATATGGCCAAAGAACTTGAAAAAATGGGGGCTCACATCCTTGCCATTAAAGATATGGCAGGGTTGATTAAGCCTTTTGCCGCTGAGAAGCTGGTGAAGGCTCTGAAAAACGAAATCGGCCTGCCGATTCATCTTCATACCCACGACACATCCAGTAATGGCGGTTCCATGTTGTTGATGGCCACCAAGGCCGGCTGTGACATTGTTGATGTCGCCCTGTCTTCAATTTCAGGTTTGACGGCACAACCGAATATGAATGCTCTGCTGGCCACGTTAGACGGTTCCATCTGGGACCCCCAGTTGGATATGGCCGGGTTGCAGCAATTGGCCAATTATTGGGAAACCTGCCGAACTTACTATGCTCCATTCGAATCGGAATTACGCAGTGGCACGGCACAGGTCTATGAGCATGAAATTCCCGGAGGTCAATATTCCAACTATAAACCTCAGGTTGAAGGGCTTGGGTTGGGACACCGCTGGGAAGAGTGTAAAGAGATGTACCGCAAGGTCAACGACATGTTCGGCGATCTGGTAAAAGTGACTCCTTCTTCAAAGATTGTCGGCGATATGGCAATGTTCATGGTGCAGAATAATCTTGAGCCTCAGGATATCTACGATCGCGGGCATGAATTGGTTTTTCCTCAAGGAGTCGTCGACTTTTTTAAAGGGATGATTGGCCAACCTTATGGTGGCTTTCCCGAGAAACTGCAGAAGATTATTCTCAAAGGGGAACCGCCGCTGACACATCGTCCGGGTGAGTTGTTGGAACCGGCTGATTTTGTCCTGAAAAAAGATGAGCTTGAAACGAAGTTGGGGCATAAGGTTTCCGAACGTGATGTCCTGTCAGCTGTTTTGTATCCCGGGGTGTTTGAAGAGTTTGATCGCTTCCGCCAGGAATATAGCGATGTCTCGGTCTTGCCGACACCCGTGTTTTTCTATGGTCTGGATATCGGAGATGAAGTGACAATAGATATCGAAGCCGGGAAGACTTTGATTGTTAAGCTGAATGCGATCGGCCGGGTTCGTGAAGATGGGACGCGTCATGTCTATTTTGAACTCAACGGTGAGCCCCGGAGTACCACGATAAAAGATCTTTCTGCTGTGACGGATGAAACGAGCCATGTCTCGGCCGATCCCGATAACAGCAAAGAGGTCGGTGCTCCGATGCCGGGGAAAATATTCAAGATGATGGTGAATGTTGGTGACACGGTTGCGGCAGGAGATGTTTTACTGGTGACTGAAGCTATGAAGATGGAGACCAATATCAAGGCCAAAAAATCAGGTGTCATCAAGGAATTGATTTTTGGTGAAGGTGACCAGGTGGGGCAGGGGGATTTGTTGGTTGTTTTCGAATAATCAAAGCTGATGAAATAGCAGCCGGGTCTTAATGACCCGGCTTTTTAGTTTGCTATTGAAGGTTTGACGACTGAGAAATCGGTCACAGGAAGATTTCGAATAGCGCCATCAAGAGCTTTGCGGATACTGCTGCTGTCTGCTTCTAACAATAAGGATTGGACCAGTTGTTCAGCGGCAACCGTATCGACCCTGTTGATAAAGTTTTTTAACCGCGGAATGTAGGGTGCTGAGAGGGAAAATTCATGAATTCCCAGGCCAATTAAAGCCAACAAGCAGGCAGGATCGGTTGCCATTTCCCCACAGACGCAAAGTTCAACTTTATTTTCGCGGGTCGCCTGAACCAAACCATTGATAGACAGCAAGACGGCAGGGTGCAGCGGATCGTAGTATTTCTGAACCCGAGGGTTTGACCGGTCAGCAGCAAGCAGGTACTGAATCAAATCATTCGTTCCCAAAGCAAAAAAATCAACTTCTTTCGCCAGATGCGGAGCCAGGCGGACTGCTGCAGGCACTTCAATCATTGCACCCAGAGGAATATCTTCAGCAAAAGGAATCTTTTCTTTGCGTAAATTTTCCATTGCTTCGTTAACAATGACTTTACAGGTGCGGATTTCATCCATGTTGGAAATCATCGGGAATAAAAGTCGGATTGGCCCGTGGTATGCCGCCATGAGAATGGCTTCTATCTGGGTCTGGAAAATCTCACGATTGTCCAAGCTGACCCGGACTGAGCGCCATCCCATAAACGGATTGTCTTCATCCGGCTGAGTAAAATAGGGGAGCGCTTTATCTCCACCAATATCCAGAGTTCGTATCGTCACAGGGGTTCCCGCAAAATCTTCAACGACTTTTTTATACAGCAGATATTGGTCCTGTCGATCTGGAAAACTGCTGCGAGCCATATAGGGAAATTCAGTTCTGTAGAGACCGACTCCCTCTGCTCCGTGTTTTTTTGCGACACTGACATCACTGACCAGACCGATATTGGCGCGCAAATAAATACGTTGTCCGTTTCTGGTGACAGGGGGAATGTTGCGCAATTCACTAAGACGTTTTTTTTCCTTCAGCCCCTCCTGTCCGAGTCGGGCATATTCATCAATGATGGTCTGCTCAGGGTTTTGGTAGATACAGCCGGAATTGGCATCCAGAATCAGGTTGTCATCCGGTTTGATCTTTGAAACCGCACCTTTGACTCCAATGATCGCCGGTATGCCCAGAGCTTTGGCCATGATGACAGAGTGTGAGTTGGCTTCATTCGATTCAATCACCATTCCCAGAATCATACTGTGATCCAGGATAGCCATATCTGACGGTAATAATCTTTTGGCGACCAGGATTCCGCTATGGTGCAATTGCAAACCCTCGGTATTCTTGCCAACCAGATTAGCAAGCAGACGGCGACCGATATCTTCCATGTCGGCAGCACGCTCACGCAGATAAGGATCTTCCATCTTTCCAAAGGCTTCCAGATAGCCGCTGATGACCTTTTTTAAAGCATAGGGGGCGCTGTGTTGTTCTTCGATCAGTTCATGGAGCCGATCAATAAAACCACGATCCTCAAGGATCATCAGGTGAGTGTGAAAAATTGCTGCATCTTCCTGGGTCAATTGTTCCGCAACCCGTTTTTCAAGGTAAAGTGTCTGGATGCGGGTTTTACGTAAAGCTTCATCCAGTCGCTTTAACTCAGCAGGTGGATCAATATTGCATTCGTCAAAGATATCAGAGAATCCAAATTGCTGATCGATGATGTTCGCCGGTCCGGTCACAACCCCTGGATATGCAGCATGGCCCCGAAAGGTGTTGGGTTGTTGGAGTTCTGCCCCGGCGACTTCAGCGACGGTCGCTGGAGCGGTCGTTTCTTGTTGCCCGTAGCGATCTATAGCGTCCAGAAGACGGGCATTGACAACGATGGATGCGACCTGAAACGCAATGGTTGATAGTGTTGCCAACTCCTCTTCCGAAAAGGTATGAGGCTCGAGGGTCTGGATAACCAACACACCGATGGAATGATTGTGATCAAACAGGGGGATGCCGACAAAAGTATGAAACTGCTCTTCTCCCGATTCTGCAAAATACTGGTAATCAGGGTGTTTTTGTGGCTCTTCAAAAGCCAGAATTCTTTTTTCTGCGGCCACTTTTCCCGTCAGACCTTCACCAATTTTCATGCTGATGGTCCCAATAGCGGATTGCTCCAGCCCTTTAGTTGCTTTCAGTGTCAGTGTTTCCTGATCATTTTCAAGTAAATATAGAGAGCAAACGTCAGAATGGGCGCGCAAGGCAACCAGGTCAACAATGTTACGGATGGTTTCGTTGAGGTCATGGGATTGAAGAATAAGGGTACTGATGTCCTGTAGAGTGCTCAGCCCAAGACTATGGTCAGATTTGGTTCTTTTTATTGGTGTCATGTTATTAGATCACAGCAGAGAGGATCAAAATCGATCATCCTATCTTAGCTTAATCTCACTTTTTTTGCGAATGAATTTATAGGCAGTTACCTTTTGAACCGATAGCGTCCGACCTGATTGGCATGGTGGCAGGCGACTAAGTGGTCACTGCCGATTTCCATTAACCGGGGCTCCTGTTGTCGACAAATTGTGTCTGCATAGGGACAACGGGGGTGAAAGTAACACCCTCCGGGGGGATTGACAGGGGAGGGGATTTCACCACTTAATGCCGCAGGCCGGGGATGGCCGGGGTCGGGCGTCGGGACTGCGTTCAATAATGCTTCGGTGTAAGGATGGCGTGGATTTTTGTATAATTCTTCAGCATTGGTTAATTCGACAATTTTTCCCAGATACATGACCGCAATACGATCACTGACATGTTCGATGACCGCAAGATCGTGAGCAATAAATATATAACTGAGACCCTGCTCCTTCTGAAATTTTTGCAGCAAATTCAATATTTGTGCTTGCACTGACAGGTCAAGGGCGGAAACGGGTTCGTCGGCAATGATCAATTGAGGTTCAACAGCGAGTGCCCGGGCAATGCCGACCCTCTGTCGTTGCCCCCCGGAAAATTCGTGGGGATAGCGTTGTTCATGTTCTGCAGAAAGGCCAACTTTTTCCAACAGTTCGATAACCCGGTCACGTAACTGTCGGGGAGGAGCCAGACGATGAATCAGTAACGGCTCTCTTAAGATCGCACCGACAGTCATCCGTGGGTTCAGTGATGAAAACGGATCTTGAAAAATCATCTGCAGGTGGCGGCGATACGGGCGCATCTGCTTTGCAGAGAGTCCGGTCAATTCTTCCCCGGAAAAAAGCACTTCTCCTGAGTCCGGTTGAAGCAGTTGTAATATCAATTTTCCCGCGGTTGATTTACCACAGCCGGATTCCCCAACCAGACCCAGTGTTTCTCCTTGTTTTACACTAAAGGAGATATCATTGACGGCAACCAGTTGTCCTGATGTCCGACCAAGAGAATCCCTGATACGAAAACTTTTTCGCAGGTTTTTTACTTCAAGTAACGACACTGTCAATATCTCCAGCATCGAACCGCATGGTCCGGTTCAATCTCTTTTATTTGAGGTAATTGCTTTCCACAGGGCGCACAAGGACCGGGGCAACGATCCAGAAACAGACATCCTGAGAGCTGTTCTTTCAAGTCGGGAATATGTCCTGGTATCGTCGGCAGGTTATGCCGCTGACCGAGGCGCGGTATGCATTCTAAAAGCCCTTGAGTGTAGGGATGCAAGGGGTTCTGGAACACTTTTTCGACACTGCCGGACTCGACGATCTGCCCTGCGTACATGACCGCGATTTTATCGGCATTCCCGGCTACAATTCCCAGATCGTGACTGATCAGAAGCATGGTCATTTGCCGTTGTTGTTTTAATTCGAGCAATAGATCCATGATTTGAGCCTGAATGGTCACATCCAGAGCGGTTGTGGGTTCATCCGCAATCAGCAATTTCGGGTCGCAGGCTAAAGCTATGGCGATCATGACCCGCTGCCTTTGTCCACCGGAAAGTTGATGGGGATAATCACGCAGGCGTCGCACCGGGTCAGAGATGCCGACCTGGGTTAAAAGTTCTGCAGCTTGTTCGAGAGCAAACTGCTGGGTCACTCCCTGGTGAAGACGAAGAACTTCGGCGATTTGTTCCCCAATTCTCAAAACAGGATTCAGGGACGTCATGGGTTCCTGAAAAATCATTGCGATGTCATTGCCACGGATCCGCCTCATCTCAATATCAGGAAGGCGTAACAAATCACGATCATCGAGAAAAACCGCACCACGGACAATCTTTCCCGGATCCGGCAGTAAACGCAACAGCGATAAAGCCGTCATCGACTTGCCGCATCCGGATTCTCCAACCAATGCCAGTGTTTCTCCTTTAGCGATGCTGAAGGAGATATCGTTGACAGCTTTGATAATGCCTGACTGAGTAAAGAAAAAGCTCTGCAGGTTTTGAACGTCAAGACGTGGAGGTGTGGTCATATACGCTGCTCGTTGAAAGTCATACAATGACATATGTCTAAAATCTGAGCCGATAAACAGCTTTTTCATGTGTACAGGTTTGCAAAGAAATGGTCAAGGGGGCAACCCATATTGTTTGTCCCTTTCAGGTGTCTGTGATGACCCCATGATAATAACGGAAAATAGATCTTAAATGGATTTGTTATAAAAAAGGGTGGATTCACGCTCCGGAAAAAACAATAATAGCAGGATGGAAACTAGATATGTTGATTTACATCTCCACTCAACCTGCTCGGATGGCTATTATTCCCCTGAAGAAGTCGTTGCCCTGGCTGCAAAGGCGGGCTTGCTTGCGATTGCTCTTGCAGATCATGACAATATTGATGGTGTCGATGCTGCTATCCGGGCCGGCAATGAGGTCGGGGTTGAGGTGATTGCAGCAGTCGAATTATCAAGTCAATGGCTTGAATATACCGATATGCATCTGCTGGGTTATGGTTTTGACTTTCAGGATCCCTATCTGATCCGGGCTCTGAGCGAATTTCAGGAGTTTCGGGCGATTCGGAATCGGCAAATTGTTGAACGTGTGAACCTTAAATTAATAGATGAACAGCGACAACCCCTTGACCCTGACGCGGTTCGAAAATTAGCCGGCGGAACGATTGGACGTCCACATATTGCATTGGCATTACGTCAGGCCGGATATGTCAGTAGTAATGATCAGGCTTTTGAACGCTATCTTGTCCCCTGTAATGTCCCAAAGCGCTATTTCCCCGCCGATGATGCCATCAAGCTGATTCACGGCAGTGGTGGAATTGTTGTCCTGGCTCATCCCCCCTATGTCACTCGGGATCGACGTAAACTGGAGGCGCTGGTTGGTGAATTGGTCGGGTTGGGGCTGGATGGAATAGAGGTTTATAATAATGGCTCCGGGCTGGAGGATACCGATTGGCTGATCAAACTTGCCCGTGGGCATGATTTGATTGTGACCGGTGGTTCTGATTTTCATGGAGATAGTGGGTCAATGATTGAGGTTGGCAGGGGGGTGCGTGGTATTCGGGTCCCTTATAGCTGTGTTGAAGAAATAAAAGCAGCTCTGGAAAAATGCACCGTTAAGAAAATATTCTGTGATGTCGTATGGAGGTCAAAATGAATCCCGAAGATAGTGCTTTGTTTGGCCAGGAAATGAAAACCATCCAGAAAATTATCGATGTTGTGACTGAGTTTGTCATCAACTATAGCTTCCAGATTGTCGGTGCACTGATTATTCTGCTGATCGGCCTGAAACTATCGGGCTGGTTGTCTCGTCTAGTGTTGCGGCTGTGCGATAAGCGCAATATCGATGTTACCCTTTCCCGATTTTTTGCCAGTTCTACGAAAATCCTGGTGATGATGTTCGTGATCATTATCGCCATTGCAAAATTCGGGATCTCAATTGCGCCGTTTATTGCAGCTTTGGGTGCCGTCGCCTTTGGGAGTAGTCTCGCTATTCAGGGACCGCTATCCAATTATGGTTCCGGCTTGACATTGATTTTGACGCGTCCTTTTGTTGTCGGCAACACCATAACGGTTCAGGATGTCAGTGGCGTGGTGGAGGAAATTCGTTTAGCTGCAACCGTTCTGACGACAGAGGACGGTGAAGAACTGACTATCCCTAACAAATTGATTGTCGGCGAAATTCTGCGTAATTCTTTTGAAAATAAGATTATCGAAACCAGCGTCGGAATCTCATATGAAGATGACCCGGAACAGGCGATTGAAGTTTTGCAGCAGGTTTTGGGACAGTTTCCTGAGATTTGTAAGGATCCGGCCCCACAGGTTGGGATTGAAGCGTTTGCCGATTCTTCAATTAATATCGGCATGCGCTACTGGGTGCCGACAAAGCAATATTTCAATATCCTCTACAAAGTGAATCTGGCAATCCATAAAGCCTTGGCTGAAGCAGATATTACGATTCCTTTCCCACAGCAAGATATTCATATCAAGAAGGATGCACAGGAAACAGCTACATAACGATGGGAAAAAACGGTATTTAGCCTTGCTGCAATCTGGCAACGGCTTCAGGAATCTGGCTGGATTCAATATTACCGAAAGATAAGCGTAGATAAGATTCAAGTCCCGGTCCAAAGGCTTCCCCGGGAAGGCAGATAAGATGTTCTTCCGCCACCAATCGCCGTGCAGCCTGACGCCCGGTCAGATCTCTCCAGGGGTGTTTAACCCAGGCGAAAAAAGAACCACTGGCGATGAGTTCGAAGCCGGTGTCTGCTCCCTGAAAGGCGGTTTTGAAGTCATCATGCCGCTGTCGCATGATTAAGCCGTTTTTTGCTATCCAGCCGTCCAAATGTTGACATCCGAACTTGAGAGCCAATTGCGCTGTTCGTGGTTGACACACCGCCATACTATCCTGAACTTTTAAAGCTTGCTGAATAAAGTCCTGATCGGCTATCAAAGCTCCACAGCGGAGACCTGTCAGGGCGAAGGTTTTGCCGAATGATGCAATCTGGATAAAATGATGTGACCAGTCGGAGCGGTTAAACAGAAAGTGGGGGGCTGTACCGATAAAAGCATTATAGGTTTCATCCAGAATCAAACTGATGCTATTTGACTCTGCTAATTCAAAAAATGCGTTGATCTGTTCAGCGGGAATGACTGCCCCTGTAGGGTTACTTGGTGTCACCAGTAAAATTGCGCGGGTTTTCGAATTGATCAGACGACTGATCGTCTGCAGATCAGGTTGTCCTGCGTTCGCCGGATCAAAAGGGGCGTAGACTGGTTTGATGTCAAGAGCTTGCAATCCCATAAGGTGATCAAAGTAAGCGGGGAGCTGAATAATGACCTCGTCGCCAGGGCGACAGAGGGTTGAAACAGCAAGCCAGAAAGCCTGACTTGCGCCAATGCTCAAGCAGAGTTGTTCCGGTTTCGGTGCGCCTTGATAATGTCGCTGATACCAGTCACAAACCTCTTGGCGAACTTCAGGGAGACCTTCATCGGGGCTGTACTTGAAGGTTGCAGGATCATCAAGGGAACTTTTTAAGTGTTGAATCAACTCCGCAGGAGGTGAATAGCTGGGGACAGCCTGGCACAAATCGACCAGAGGTTTATCGGCTGAAAAAGTCTGTTCAGCCAACCAGTTTTTAACTTCCGTTATCGGTGGTGGCTGGATCTTTTCTATGTGTTTTGAGACTTGCACTGGGACTCCTGATGGGTGTCGGAAAGTTTTGTCCCCGGAATACGGATGAACAACCCACAAGGCTGTTTTGAGGAGCGGCAAAAACCTGGTTTGAAACCCCAAACTTTTACCACTCTTCTTCTCAAATCAGCTGTTCCACTTCGGTTGCGTTACTCGGGTAAAAAAACTTACAAATCTACGCTCTGCGGATGATCTCTACCAACAACTCGCTGGTTTTGACCATGTCAGCAACGGCAAGTTGTTCGTTGATGGTATGAACTTTGTTCATTCCTGTCGCGATAATGACCATTTCAATGCCATTGCCGTTGAAGACATTAGCATCGGAGCCACCGCCGGCAGCACGAATTTCCTGAGGCCTTCCCAAAGCCGCTCCGGCTTCGCGAATAATCTGCAGAATCGGGGCGTCTTCAGCGACACCCATAGGAGAAAAATCTTCTTTTAACTCCAAAGTCATGGTGGCGCGTTTGGTTTCATTACCGACAGTGATAGTGGCTTTATCCACTTCCTCTTCAACGGCACTGATGATCTGGTCTGTATATTGACGCAGCTTGTTGATGTCGTGGCTGCGAACTTCACCGCGCAGGGTCACTTGCTTGGGGATGATATTCGCAGCGAGGCCTCCATGGATCGTTCCAATGTTGGCTGTGGTTTCAGGATCGATCCGCCCAAGAACCATTTTTGCTATGGATCGACCGGCAATCTGGATAGCAGATATCCCTTGTTCGGGACAAACTCCGGCATGGGCTTCATGGCCGGAAATTTCAATTTTAAAGCGATTGGCAGCCGGGGCACGATTAATGACAATATCAGTGCCGGTCGTATCTAGTGCGACCCCTCGTTTGGCTTTGAATTGTGTGAAATCAAGATTTTTCGCTCCGAGAAGACCCTGCTCCTCACAGACCGAAACAACAATTTCCAGTGGCCCATAAGGAATGTCCTGTTCTTTGAGGACTTCAATGGCTTCGATAATTTCAACGATGCCGGACTTATCATCACCACCCAGGATCGTTTCCCCGGCACTGGTAAAAATACCATCTTTCAAGACCGGTTGGACATTGTCAGCCGGGGTGACCGTATCCATGTGGACTGATAAAAGTAATGGCTCTCCTGCTCTGGTTCCCGGCAGACGGGCAATCATATTGCCACTGTTGCTGCCGATTTTTTCTCCGGCATCGTCAAAATAGATGTCGGCACCAAGCTCTTTGAACCGATTTTCCAGATACTTTGCCATCTCGGCCTCTTTGAAAGATGGGCTGTCAATAGCGGCCTGCCGCATGAACTCATCACAAATTCTTTGCTGGTTGATCATTATTCAAACTCCTTTACAGAGGTTAAGAGTAAGCGGCTATGTTATCCTCATGAAGATGCTCTGGCAATAATGAAAACGGAAAAACTGCGACTGGACAGAGGAAAGGCTGAACTGTTATAATCCTCAAATTAAATACCGAGACCTGAAATTTCTTTAATTATTTTACGGATGTGTCAATGGGTATGATGAGCGATTTTCAACCGCCACGCGGGTCAGTGGACATATCCAGGAAGAATCTTAAGGTCCGTCGCTGGATTGTGTTGATTGTTTTGGTTGTTTTTGCCGGTGGTAGTTTGTTGTTTTTAAGTGGTGGTTTCCGTTTCAGCCTGGAAGCCAGAGAGATTCCGGTCGAGGTTACTGCTCCTCTCCTCCGTTCCCCTGAACCAGTCTATGAAGAGATAAAAAATACGGTTCCCGCCGGCTCTTCAATTACCGCTTTACTGGGAGAATATTTTACCGCTCAGGAAATTCACAATCTCAACCTGCAAAGTCGGGATATTTTCCCTTTCACAAAGATATGCGCGGAACAACCTTACCGGATTCTGACCCGGGATGGCGAATTCAGTTCTTTTATCTATGAAATTGACGCTGAAGAGCAGCTGGTGATCAGTCGTGAGGCGGATCACATTCATATGGAGCGCCAACCGATTATTTATGATGTCGCTACAGAGCTTGTTCAGGGGACAATAAAAAACAGCTTGTTTAATGCGATTGCAAAGATCAACGAATCGCCTGAGTTAGCCTATGTTCTTGCTGATATTTTTGGTTGGGATATCAACTTCATCCATGATCTTCGTGTCGGGGATACATTTCAGGCGCTGGTTGAGAAACGTTATCGAGAAGGTGTTTTTAGGGGCTATGGGAAAGTTCTTGCTGCTGAATTCGTGAATCAGAAGACAACATTCAAGGCGATTCGTTTTCGCGATGGTGATCAGAAAGCCTCCTTTTACAATGAAAAAGGTGAGAACCTGCGCAAGGCCTTCCTCAAAGCGCCTCTATCTTTTACCCGGATATCGTCCGGTTTCACGTTGCACCGCTTTCATCCGATTCTGAAATCCTGGAAATCACACCCTGCCATTGATTATGTTGCTCCGGTGGGAACCCCGATTAAAACTGTCGGTGATGGAAGTATTCACCGGATCGGCTATACCAAAGCGAACGGAAATTTTATTGAAGTTCGTCACAGTAATGGCTATGCAACGATTTATTTACATATGAAGGGTTTCGCTCGAGGAGTGAAAAAGGGAACACGGGTGAGTCAGGGGCAGGTGATTGGCTATTTGGGTGGTACCGGCATGGCAACCGGTCCCCATCTTTGCTTCAGGATGAGGCGTAACGGTGCACCTGTGAATCCGACGAAGATCAAGGCCCCGGCGTCAAAGTCTGTCAGTCAGCAGAATATGGACAAATTTCAAGCGCTTGCTGCTCCTCTTCTGGCACAATTGGATGAAAATCGGCCTTTGACTCAGGTTGCCAAGCTTGATCTTTTAAGCAGCCCTGATCAATCCCAATGAGTATTTATAAGTTTTGGAGATGGCGATGTTGATGTTGCGGGAGCGCGAGGCGATTGTTGCATATGGTTTGAAGCTGATCCGGTCTGGTCTGACGACGGGGAGCGGAGGGAACCTCAGTATTCTCTCCAGAAAAGATAACCTGATTGCAATCAGTCCCAGTGGGATCGATTATCATGAGATGACCATTGCTGATGTTGTTATCGTCGATCGTGCGGGGAGAAAAGTCGAGGGGGCGCTGAAACCTTCAAGTGAACTTGGTTTTCATCTTGCTCTTTATTCTGCCCGTGAAGATATTACCTCTGTGGTTCATACGCATTCCGTCTATGCAACCACAATCGCCTGTCTGCATTGGGAAATTCCGGCCGTCCATTACCTGGTTGCCTTTTCCGGAGACAAAGTTCCTCTGGCAGCCTATGCGACTTTTGGAAGCGAGGCTCTGGCTGATAATATCATTGCCGCTATTGGAGACTACAATGCGGTGTTATTGGCAAACCATGGCCTGGTTGCTGTCGGTCATGATCTGGATAACGCTTTTAATACAGCAGAAGAAATTGAACTTGTCGCCAGAATTTACTATCAGGCCAAATCTCTAGGTGACCCGGTTCTCGTTGGTGCTGAAGAGATGAAGATCGTTGCGGAAAAATTTCGCAGCTACGGGCAGCAGGATCAAGATATATCATAATCACCTTCACAGCCATGGTGATCCATTATAGGATTTCTGCATTGTTAAAATGAAAAGTCAGGAGATATCGTGAGTCAGCCAGAAAGTGCAAATATTCAAGAGAATCATCAGCGGCAACCCTCTGTGATTGATCTTTCCAAGAAAGCGCGTCAAAAACTCCGTTCCCGTCGTTATGCTGAGGCCAGAAGTCTGTTTGCACAGGGTTTGGAACGGGAACCGGAAAATCCCTATCTACTCTCGGGGATGGGGGACGCCTGTCGTGAAATCGGTGATTTTGATGAAGCTGAACGTTGTTATTGCAATCTTTTGGATATCGATCCGAAAAATTTGTTTGCGCTACGCGGATTGGGCGATATCTACAAAAAGCAGAATCGCCACC
Source organism: uncultured Desulfuromusa sp. (assembly GCF_963675815.1). Lineage (NCBI taxonomy): Bacteria > Pseudomonadati > Thermodesulfobacteriota > Desulfuromonadia > Desulfuromonadales > Geopsychrobacteraceae > Desulfuromusa > uncultured Desulfuromusa sp. The sequence goes on along the minus strand of NZ_OY776576.1, from coordinate 22,199 downwards.
AGGAAGCTGTTCAGCTTTGGGATCGCTATCTTGTTTTAAGACCGCAAGACAAGTTTGTTATGACCCGGATTGCTGATAGCTGCAAGATTCTGGCGCAGTTCGAGCGAGCAGAACAGGTTTATCGGCAGATCCTCCAATATTCTCCAGGTGACCGTTTTGCTCTGACAGGTTTGGCGGATTTACAGCACCGTTTGGGGAAAGATGCAGAAGCGATTGACACCTACGAAAAAGTTCTCAAATTTGATGAAAATGAACTGCATATCTTGACGATTGTCGGTAAGCTCTGCTGGCGCATATCCGACTTTGAAAGAGCCGAAGGTTATTTTCGCCGCGCACTTCAGGTCGACCCCAAGAACCCCTATGCTCTTTATGGTCTTGGCAACTGTTTTCGCTGGTACCGTCAATACGATAAAGCCCTTGAAATCTGGAAGAAAATTTTACCCCATTCCGATGGTACCCAGGCTTTGCACACCCGCATGGGGGATGCCTATTATCATCTTGGACAACTCAAAGAAGCGGAAAAGAGCTACCAGAAATCGCTTGCGTTTGGTGAAGAACTTTACGCGACTGCGGGGCTGGTGTGCCTTTTCTCTGAACGTCGGGATTGGGCAAAGGGAGCTCATTATTTCTGGTCTTTAATTGCTGGTGCAAACGATGTGACCAGTGCGATTGAGATGCTGGTGCAACGTTTTATCCGCTCCGGGCAACGAGAAATAATGTGCGAATTATTTCGTTCTCTACTGACCGCCGGAGTTGGTAAAAAAACGGTGCTGGATGAAATTGAAGCGCAACTCAAGCGGCTTTCCTGATTCCGTCTGCTGATGAATTATCTTGCTCATCTCTACTTTTCCGACCCGACACCTTTGGCCTGGGCCGGGTCGCTTATGGGGGATTTTGTTAAAGGTGCTGTCCCTGTAACATTCCCCGAAGAACTTTCCAGGCACATAAAGTTACATCGGCACATCGATAGTTTGACGCAGACAAGTGAACTGTTTCAACGCAGTCGACGTCGACTCGATCCCCGTTTTCGTTACGCCCGGAGTGTGTTGGTCGATGTTTTTTATGATCATTTTCTCGCCTGTCGCTGGAATGAGTATTCTGACCAGCCCCTTGCTGATTTTTCACAGAATGTCTATCGTGGCCTGCAATCTTGTTATGATCATCTTAGCCCGGGATTGCAGCAGCAATTGCCACGCATGATCCAATATGACTGGCTGACGTCTTACCGCAAGCCCGAAATTGTACAAAGAGTGTTACAGCGGCTGGAAGAACGGATTCGACATAAGATTCCATTGGCTGACGGGTTTTCCCAGTTGGAGTTGTGGCGTGATGAGCTGGAAGCGGATTATGCTGCTTTTATGCATGAGGCGCAACAAGTCACAGCACAATGGAAGCATATTCATTAAGTTTCAGAGGATGGACCTATGGGAAAAGCAGGTTGGTTTCGGATTATTCCTTTTGCCGTTTTTATGGCTTTTATTGGGGTGCAACAGATATTGGAGTGGTCGGTTGTCAAGGGCTGGCTGGATCTGACAGCCCAACAAATGCTTTATCTCTATCCGCTTAAAACCGTTCTGGTTCTCGCCCTGATTCTGTTTTTCTGGCGTCAATACAATGAGTTGCATCTTGTCGACTTTAAGAATTTAACCCACACCATCGCCAGTGTTCTTCTGGGTCTGCTGGTGTTTGTTCTCTGGATTAATATGGATTGGGGCTTTACCGCCCTTGGTGAAAGTAAGGGTTTTGATCCCTTCTTGGTTGAAAATGCCGCATCCCGGAACCTGCTGATTTTTTTCCGTCTCTTTGGTGCTGCGTTGGTTGTTCCGATCATGGAAGAATTATTCTGGCGTTCTTTTATGTTGCGCTATGTGATTACTGCAGATTTCAGCAGTGTTCGTATTGGAACGTTTACTTTGACTTCGTTTCTGATTTGCGCTGTTTTGTTTGGCCTGGAACATAATCTGATTCTGGCTGGAATGATGGCAGGAGCAGCTTATAGTGGATTACTCTATTGGACAAAAAGTATCTATCAATGCGTTCTTGCTCATGCGGTGACCAACCTGGTTTTGGGGATTTACGTTTTACAGACCGGGTTCTGGCACTTCTGGTAGACTAAAACCTTGTAGGGTAATTTTTAACTTGCATTCAATATAATAAAACATATATATATGGATAAATATATTTAAAGATAAGAGGATGAATTAATCATGAAACCTGCGTCAAAAAGTTATACCCCGATCTATTTTCTTGCCAGCCTTGGTTGTGGAGGTCTTTCCGTCTCTTTTTTCATGTACCTGATGTTTATGGTCAAGCACAAGGGAGTCCCGCTGGCGACATTTGATTTTGTCTATCCGCAATTGATAAATGGTTCTTTGCCGATGCAAATGATGATTGTTGTTGCCCTTGCAGGCATTATCTTTTTTGCATTTCTCCATTTTCGTTTTCTGCTCTGGAATATTGCTCAGTACCGGGTTTTCCGTAAAACACCAGAAGCAGAGGAGATGCGTTCCAGTTACAAGGCTGTGAGTTTTATGGCCGTTCCTTTAACCTATTCCATGTCGGTCAATGTTTCGTTTGTTCTTGGCGCTGTTTTTGTCCCGAAACTCTGGACCGTCGTTGAGTATCTTCTTCCCATGGCCATGATTGGTTTTCTGCTTATCGGCATTTATGCCCTGGTGATGTTTCTCGGCTATTTCACCGATTTTATTGTTCATGGAAACTACAATTATGCCCAGAATAACAATCTGAGTCAGCTTTTGGGGATCTTTGCATTTGCTATGGTGTCGGTGGGATTGGCGGCACCGGCGGCAATGTCGAGTGTGAAATTGACATCGGGGCTGGCCTTTCTGTTCTCCACTTTTTTCTTTGTTGTTGCTCTGGGGATAGCATTCATAAAAGTGGTCCTGGGGATGTCATCAATTTTTAAACACGGCATTGATAAAGAGTCCAGCGCCAGCTTATGGATTGGAATTCCGATTATCACCTTGCTTGGGATCAGTTCTGTGCGATTGATGCACGGCCTTGACCACAACTTTGACAACAGTTCTACGAATACGTCGTATCTGATTTTAACCGGAGCGTTTTTATCTCTGCAGCTGATGTTTGGCCTGATTGGTTACAAGGCGATGAAAAGACTGAATTATTTTGATGAATATGTCAGGGGCACTGTTGTCAGCCCAGGCAGCCTGGCTTTGATTTGCCCCGGTGTTGCCCTGTTTGTTTTTGGTCAGTTTTTTCTCCATCATGGGTTGGTAAAAAACGGAATTATTCCTCAATTTGGCGGTCTCTATTTTCTGCTCCAGGTGCCGTTGATTTATTTGCAATATGTGACGATTAAGACCACGTTCCGTTTGAATCGTAAGCTGTTTTTGAAAGCATAATTTTTTTGGGGGACATGGTGTTGGTGTTCCCCTTTTTTGATTTGACAGTCTGAAAGGTCGCGGGGTTGTGGCCCCGCACGCCACCTGACTTTCTTGTTATGTGACAAGAAAGTCAGCAAAGAAACACACCCGAACTCCTTGCCCTCCGGGTTCCCTTCATTCCACAGCTACTTTGAGGAGCGGCAAAAACTCGCTTCGCTCAAACATTTCCCGCACCGATTCTCAAATCAGCTGTTCCATTCCGGCGGCGTTATAATTCCGGGGACATATAATTCCGGGGACATAATGCCTATTTTCTGTCAATTAGTGGCCTCCCAGCTGTTTTCAATCTCAACTGACTCGGTCTTGACTATCAACAAAGGTGTCCATGGAACGGACACTGCGCTGGGTGATGTGATGTCGATATAGATCTATTGTATTGATTCTCTTTACAATACAGATACATCCATGTTAAATTGGTGTTAACTTAATAAGTTTATTTAATGATGATTTAAATATTATTGCTATAGTCAACTTTGACCAGCTTTTACATTTGCCAGATAGCTAAATGCTGATGCCCATTAATCCAGATAATTTTTTCTGGAGGACATGGCTTGTTTGCCAGATTCAGGTTTTTGACAGCTTATCTCTTATGTCGGGAGTATCCACGAGGGTACATTTGGGCGGTGTGAGTAGGGCAAAACGAGTTTTGAGATGTGAACCAATAATGGGTGGGGGAATAACAAGGAGTAGATAATGGCAAAATGGTATAAACATTCCCTTGCAGCGCTTATCCTCATTCAGTTAGCCTTGTCCCTTCTGGTTGCCAGTGGATTGAATTCGAAAGCAATTTTACTTGCGTGGCCAATCCTGACTATTGCTGTCATTGGTCTTCTTTTGGTGATCAGGAAAGGCGTTCTTGAACGCTATAATTTTTACGAACAGATAATCGATGTGATTCCCAACCCCCTTTCAGTGACCGATCTTGACATGCTGTGGACTTTTGTCAATAAGGCAGCAACTGATCCTCTCGGTGTTGAAAGAAAGGATGTTCTTGGCAAACATTGCTCAAACTGGGGCGCGAAAATATGTAATACGGAAGATTGCGGCGTCCACTGTCTTCGTAAAAATAAACCTTTCTCCTTTTTCGAACAATGGGGCAAGGATTTCCGGGTCGATACGAAATATATTCATGGTCTTAAAGGTGAAAGAATCGGCCATGTTGAGATTGTTACGGAGATCTCTGAAAAGGTTGCTTTGAAAAACATCTATCACGAGGTCGAGAGAATCAGTGAACAGGTAACCAATGGTTCTGTTCAACTGAGGGAGTCAAGCCTGTCTCTTTCCGAAGGATCAACGGAACAGGCGGCATCGATGGAACAGATTGGCAGTTCCACTGCGGAGATTCTGTCACAGGCCAACCAGAATGCCCAGCAGGCCACCGAGGCTAAAAATTTGGCAGTGGAGGCTGAGCATGCGGCCAGCGATGCATCCGAGCAAATGAATCAGATGACCTCAGCAATGAACGAGATCAATAAATCAAGTGAGGCTATCAATAAAATTATCAAAGTTATCGATGAGATCGCCTTTCAAACCAACCTTTTAGCCCTAAATGCTGCTGTAGAAGCGGCCCGTGCCGGACAGCATGGCAAAGGGTTCGCTGTTGTTGCCGAAGAAGTTCGGAACCTTGCCGGGCGCAGTGCCAAGGCCGCGCAGGAAACCTCTGCCATCATCGAAAAATCGATGACTAATATCGAATCCGGCGGCACCATCTCAAGCGCATGTGCCGAAGCTCTAAAAGGCATCGTGGATAAGATTCACCTGATTTCTAATGTTGCCAACGCCATCGACGAGGGTTCGGATCAGCAAACCCAAGGGTTACGCCAAATCAATGAGGGGATGTCACAGATCGACAAGGTTATCCAATCGTCGGCAGCGTCTGCAGAAGAAACATCGGCGGCATCCTCCGAACTGTCAGGTCTTTCCCAGGAGCTTCAAAAGCAATTGGAGTCTATCAGGTCAATCGAAGGATTATTCGATGCAGCCAGTGAGGGTGATACCAGCTCCCTGAGTGAATCTCAGAAACTTCTCGAAGGCTAAGAGAATAATCCTTCTGTAGGTGTTACAATCGTTAGTTTTTCATACGAATGTAACGCGGAGAAATTCCGGGGACATAATACCAATTTCAGGAAATTGAGTATTATGTCCCCGGAAATACGTCATGTCCCCGGAAATTCCCCTGTTAGTGTTGCAGTTTTTCTGATGAAAATTAACCGATCCAGTGTTGTTGCCATAGCTGCTCTATTCACTCTGGTCTTCATTTTTCCAGCCGGTGTCTTTTGCGCAGGGAATGTAGAGGTTGAACTCCCCGATGAAGTTGGGGTCGGTAAACCTTTTGTCGTGCGCGCCACTTCGCAAAATCCTTTTAAAGGAATGGTTATCCGTTGGAACGGAAAAACGATTGAAACGTCTGCGCGTGAACATGAAGGGCAATTTGCAGCTACGGTTATTCTTGGTGTTGGGTTAAAAAGTGAGATTGGCACATTTCCAATTAAAGTATCTGTGGAGCAGGATGAAAAAAAGCAACACATCAATAGAACAATTACTGTAGTCAAAACAGATTTTCAACATGAGACTCTGTCGGTCAAGCCCAAGCTCGTGAAGCCACCTGAGACGGTTAAAAAACGGATTGCAAGTGAACGAAAGTTGATCCTAGCAGCGATTAATACGATTTCTAATCATCGTTATTGGGATTTTCCATTTTCACGCCCCGTCAAAGGTAAAATGCTAAGTCGATTTGGGCTGTACCGAATGTTTAACGGGAAAACCAAAGGTCGACATACCGGTCTTGACTTTCGTGCGTGGCAGGGAACGCCGATTCACTCTATTGCAGCTGGTAAAGTGATTCTTGTTGGTCATTTTTATTTTGCCGGGAATTGTGCCTTCATTGATCACGGAAATGGATTGGTCTCTTTTTATTGTCATATGTCTCAAGTGTTGGTGCAAGAAGGGGATATTGTCAATTCTGGGCAGAAAATTGGACTTTCCGGAGCCACTGGTCGTGCCACTGGAGCGCATTTGCATTTATCAATTTATGCCGCAGGGAAAAGTGTCGATCCTGAACCATTTTTTAATGATTCTGAGTCAGGGCTAGATCTTCAATATTAATTATTGATGTTTAAAAGATGCTAAACAATAGAAATATTTGACAAAAATTTGTTCCGTCGTTATTAATGATAAACTGTTTTTAAGCCGGAGGGTGGGGCCATGCGGAATAACAGAAAATTAATGGAAAAATTAACGCCGTATTTCTGAATGGATTTCAGGGATATGGCGTTTTTCTGTTTAGTGGCATTTGTTTTGTCCTGAGTGGAATTAATGTGGGGAATGTCCCTAGTTTTTCCGGCGTGTTGGTTATAAATACACATAACATTTGGCTGCACGGGAGCCTGCCGCTGGCGCGTCAGTCCCCGTGAGCCATGCGATTAGCGTTTTAAGGAGAGAAATTTTGACTTCCAATGCAAGTGTCCAATTTCACATGCGATTTGTAAGTGAAAAGCACAAGGAGCTAATAACTTCGATTAATCGTCTAGTTAATGAACTAGTTGACGAAGACTTAAATAAAAAAATAGATTTTGCTACTGCTTCCCTCCAGAAATCTAACGACTTAAAAGCATCTATATCAGCGGCAGATTGTCCACAATGGCTAGGAAAGCTCATTGAGTACTTGGGTTACTTCATTAATAAACAGTGGAAAGCTCAAAACCTAGTTAACGCCCTTATACCCATTCTTGATGACATCCGTCACCACCAATGGGTATTCGAAAACCCTGAAGAAAAAGCTTTCAATTTCGATTCTATTTTTGATCATTACAAATCAGAGAGCCGTCTTTCAGAATTGTTTGATGAAATTGTTAGGATACTAGAAGAAATAAAAGAAAGTGGTGAGGTTGACAGTGTAGCTATGATGACATCCCTAGGGAAAGTCATTGCTACGTTGAAACAAAATAAAGATGGCTCCTATTTATCACTCAACAGTGCGTGGTCATTCCTCATTTCTTTTCTTCAAAATTATATGTGGTCCGAGCTTTCAAAAATACCAATGTTAGGTACAGCAATGGAGGCCCTAGAAAAAACGATAAATGAAGCAAATAATGAAATGTTCAAAGTACATACAAATGTACAGAAGGAAATGAAAGAAACTGTAGAAAATGAATTAAAGGGGCTTGAAAAGAAGACTAATTTTAATTTTATTGGATATGATAAATCTGGGGCAATACTGCCGAGCAGTGCAAACATCCCATCTATCACGAAAGAAGCATAGCGCTAACAAACTAATGTCTTTATAAAGAATCGGGGGAAGGGAAAAGGGGACAGGCTACTTTATATGACCTTCCCTCGAAATTGTGGACAGTCCGAAAAGCTGCTACAACAGCACCAGGAGGACTGGCATGGTTTCGAAGAGAAAACGTTATTCCCGTGATTTCAAGATCGAGACGGTTCGCTTAGTAACCGGCAGCGATCATTCCGTGGCGGAGGTGGCCAGAGATCTGGAAATCCACCCCAACACGCTTTATAAATGGATTCACCAATACGGTGAGAATCCTAAAGAGGCTTTCCCTGGAAAAGGAAATCAGGCCTCTGAAGCTGAAGAACTTCGTCAACTCAGACGTGAAAATCAGCGCCTGAAGATGGAGCGTGACATCTTTAAAAAAAGCGATGGTCATCTTCTCCAACGACCCGAAGTGATTTTCCGCTTCATGCAGCAGCATAAGACGGAATTTCCCATCGCGGTCATGTGTGACGTGTTCTCGGTCTCTCGCAGCGGCTACTACGCTTGGGCGAAAAATCCGGCCTCCAAGCGAAAACTGGCCAATGCCAAACTGCTGGAGATGATCCGTAGCATACATCACGACAGCGGGAGGACTTATGGCAGCCCCCGCATTTATCAGGCGCTCAAGGAGCAGGGTGTTCCCTGTAGTCAAAGTCGCGTTGCCCGCCTGATGCGAGAAGATGGCCTGCGTGCTAAAACGAAGCGACGCTTTAAAGTCACCACCGACTCGAAGCATAATTTGCCAGTCGCACCGAATCTTCTGAATCGGGATTTTGCACCTGCAGAACCGAATCAAGTTTATGCGGGTGACATCCCTTATATCTGGACCACCGAAGGCTGGCTTTACCTGGCGGTGGTCATCGACCTGTTTTCCCGGTCGGTTGTCGGCTGGGCCATGGATAAGCGCATGACCCGGCAATTGGTTATGGACGCCCTGACAATGGCGGTACAAAGACGCAGGCCACCCTCAGGTGTCATCTTTCATTCTGATCGTGGTTCACAATACGCCAGCGCTGATTTTCAATCCTTGCTGACCAAACACGGAATGCGATGCAGCATGAGCCGCAAAGGCGACTGCTGGGACAACGCTCCGGTTGAAAGTTTCTTTGGCAGTTTGAAGCAGGAACTGGTATTTCATCAGAAATACTCAACCCGTTTTCATGCTCGACAGAGTATCTTTGAGTACATCGAGCGATTTTATAACCGCCGTCGCCTCCACTCGACTCTGGGCTATAAAAGCCCGGCCAACTTCGAGGCGACATATTTCAAACTTGTAGCTTAACTCGGTGTCCACTGTATCGAGGGAACGTCATTTTCACCTGTTGCTGTGCCCTGAGAACGGTGACGACCTGAGTCGGGCTATGCAGTGGCTGATGACCAGCCACGTAAGAAGATATCATCGACATCACAACAGTAGTGGCCATATCTGGCAGGGGCGGTATAAAAGCTTTCTGGTTCAGAATGATGAGCATTTGCAGGCTGTTACTCGATATGTTGAACGAAATCCCGTCACTGCTGGGATGGTCAGTCGTGCAATAGAATGGGCATGGTCATCCCATGCTGAAAGATTGGGAGAGACGGACAAGAGAATCGTCTCTGAATTGCCGCTGCCTTTCGCGGGAAACTGGGAGGAATTCGTTAATGCGGAGATGTCGGAAAAGGAACAGCAGACGTTTGCTGAGAGCATAACCCGACAGGCCCCGTTCGGAAGCATGGAATGGCGGCAGAAGATGTGCGAGAAATTTGGACTTGTATCGACAATAAGAGCAAAAGGGAGACCAAAGAAGATGAAAAAGTAGCCTGTCCCTTTTTCCTTCTGTCCCCTTTTCCTTCCTAGAGTGCACTAAAGCGAGAACTTAAAATCATGGCAAAGAAGAAGTCGAAAAGAACTAAAAAAATAAGCAAGATTGCGAGGATTCTTTTTTCATCAAACGATGAGATGAAGGTCAAGAAGAAATACTTTAATGACCTGACTCCAGAACAAATAAACTCAAATATTGTAAAAATCAAAACGCACAGATTTTTCAAATCAATAATTGATATTCGCAGAAACGAGGACTATTCCAAGTTCTATATACCGTTAAACCCAAAAACAGATTTCATAAAGAGCCTATATTGGTATTTAGGCGTTTTGGAAACCAACAAAGATAAATTATGTGACTATCTAGACATAGAAGGCAAATTATGCATCAACATACTGAATAGCAAATTTCCTGAGGCGTTAGAAAATTTAGATAATATTGATGATGTTATCGGCATCTCGATGGCAAGCATGGCCATACGAGGAGGAATTTTTTCAATAATTGATGACAGCGATAGTTTAAATGAACTTTCAAAAGAGATTGATGAGAAGTCTAAAGACAACAACTTTGTCGTGGCTATAGCAAAAAGCATCATCAGCAGACATGAAGACAGTGGCGTTTTTATGTCTAACTCAGATTCCTTCCGTAATCAGATATTGAGAAATTTAGACGGTGAACTCCTTCACTTCATTCTATACAAATTAACTCTTAAAGAACCACTAGCTGTATACAACTACGAGCACATACTGAACATTGAGAAGAATTCTACAATTTTGGACATGTATATATGCCTGACAAGCCTGATCGAGTCTTTTTACAAACGTGGAAACAATCAAACTCTTTATGCAATTTCAAGGATGTCAAACGTCGTAAGCACACCCTTACTACAGAACTTATCTCATAAGTTTGAACTCGACAACAATTATGATTTTGTAGCTAGAGATAATGAGTATATAGACCTATATACAAAAGGAGAATATCGGAAGGTTGTTGAGTTGTTTTCACAAGACGACTACTTCCTAGAGGATTTCCAGTTTATTGAAATTGCTGCCAAAGCTGCAACTAGAGCTGGCACCCCTGACTTAAATGGCTTAAAGGGACAAATAATTAAAACAATGATGAGTCTTATGACTAAAGATGATGATTATGAAAAATCATTGTCTTATCTTTTGTGCCTTTGCCATTGTTTCGCTCCATTGAGATGGTTTGGTCAGTTAAGGCTTTTTGTCGAAAACGAAGCGAAAGAATTAAGTGAAAAGCAAAAAAAAGATATCCGAGAATTATCTATTCTCCAATCAAGACTGAACTCACCAAGAAAACTGGAAATCTTAAGCGGTGAAGCCCACGAAAATTATCTCAGAGGATATCGAGAAAATATTGGTGATTCACTAACTTTATCTTTATTGGTGCACAAAAATAATGTTCTTGTGTCAAGTGGCCAAGTGTTAGATGAAGTTGAAAAAGGCCGACTTGATAAATACGTCGCCTTACATTATCTGAGTAATAAAGACTATGGAAATGCAATTGACGTACTAGAAAAGCTTGTGGGAAAAAATGATATTTTGTTGAGGGATGAAGCATCTAAAATGCTCATTGACCTTTACCTAGAGCTTAACAACTACGATAAAGCGTCTGAAGAATTTGTTAGTAAATGCCTAACCAACAAAAATCTCATCCCCTACTATAATTCAGAAAAAATATGTGACATTCTAAAGGGCATCATCACAAAATCTGACAGCATAAATATCCCCATCGTATTTTCACTCCATTCACGTTTTGTAAATGACAATTACGATTCTGCTCTAAGGTTTTCTTTTGAAAACTTCTTGACTAAAAACAAAATTAAAGAACCATTGCAGGGGAATGTTCTTTATGAAAAATACGATGAAAAACTGGTGGATTATTTCTTTGAGTATGTCTGCACACCTGACGTAATGAAACTTTACCATTATTTTGACAGTACGAAAAAAATTGAGAATTGCAGAATAGAAATTTGTAACCACCTAATCAACAAAGAAGTATCTAAAGACCTCTTGATTTATGAAGTTAAAGAAAGAACTAAGAAGCTGGTTATTACTGACGCGGCCAAGCATGTTGAGAATAGTAGGATCTATTCAGACACTTCAGTTTTTCACTCAGAAATCACAACCGAAAACATATTAAACCTTCACCAAAAATATCTCGATTTAACTGAAAATGACTACACAGATAAGCAGGATGAAATCACCCTAAAAGATTTGTATAACAAGATCAAAGACACAGACATCATTAAGCACGCTTATCTTATTCATATGCTTGAAACTCCCTTAAACGAGAAAAACAAGTGTTTCTTGAACTTAATTAGTGTTATGAGGGATGAATTTTGCTATGGCGACAAAGGTCTTAACAATTATCTGAGCACTAGGATACGTCACGGGCACCTACCTACGACATTGCGCAAATCAGTTCTCGATGAAAAGTTGGTGACTAAAAGGCTTGCAAAGTCTCAGGCTTTTAGAAAAAACGAATACTGGCTCAATAAGTTGGTAAATAGAGATGAACGCGAGGTAAAGAAAACTGACAGAATCTTTACCGAATTCTCTAGTGAATATGAAAAAGTTATTAGTGAAATAAATGACAAGTGGATTCAAATATTTACTCTCGACCAAAAAATTTCTAGCCTGGTGAGTCAACAAGCAAAATCAGAGGGGCTGTTTAATTATTCAATTAGCAATATAGAATCATATATTATCCAGCAAAAAATACCGATAAAAACAGAGTATTCAGAGTTTGTTAAGCATGTTGTTAATTGGCTTTGGAGCAGGACAGACATTAACCTTAAATCTGTTCGTGACAAGATAAATACCGAAGCGAGAACAGAGTTGTCCGAATTGCTAAACAAACTACAAAAAGACATTAACTCAGTAGTTAACGAAGGTGCGGAACTCACCGAATTCAATGATTCTGTGGGCAGAGCAAAAGCCTCTCTTTCTGCAAACGTTGAACATATCACTTCTTGGTTTGAGAGATCAGATGAAGGTGGCATTGATAGTTACGAAATTGAAACCGCTATCGAAATCGCAAGAAGGTCAACAAATGTCAATGTAGATTTGAGCATTGATAAGGGATACAAGCTAAAAGGAAGCACACTAACCAATTTCGTAGATTGCCTTTATATCTTTTTTGAAAATGCAATCTCCAAATCAAACATAAACAAAGATGAGATAGACCTCAAATTGTTAATTTTGAGCGAAGACAACCAGGTTAAACTGAAAATCACAAATAAATGTCAGACGCTATCAGATGTTGAACAATCAAATATTGCACTCGATAGATATAGAGAAAAGTATGGTCAATCAAAGATAGAGATGAGCAAACTTCAGCAAGAGGGAGGCTCTGGCTTCTTTAAAATCTGGAATATTATCCACAATGGATTAGGACTTCTACATACGTTGAGATTAGGCTTCGAAGACTCCAAAACTTTTTCTGTAGAACTGACATTTTTTAACTTCGACAAGGTAATAGAGGATGAAAATACTAATAGTTGAAGACGACCACGATAAGATTGAAAAAATCAATGAATTTCTTGAGGAGAAATATGGAGCGGAGATATCTGTAATAGTTTCTGAATCTCTTCGGTCGGCTCTTCATAAACTTCAATCAACAAGCGACATTGACCTAGTGATACTTGATATGAGTTTACCCAATTTTGACATTAACAAGCAGGAGCCCGGTGGTGGGACCCCAGAAAGCTTTGCTGGCAAAGAGCTTATGGCTCAGATGAGTTTACGCGGGATAAAAATTCCTGTTGTCGTTTTGACCCAGTATGCTGTTTTTGATGAAGGGAAGATTACGCTTGATGAACTTAAGTCAGAATTCGCAAATGATTTTGAGGATTTCTATTTAGGTTCTGTGTATTACAATGCCGCAGTTGATGGCTGGAAAGTTGAGATTTCTGACTTAATTGACAATCACATCAAAGGGTAGCCATGAAAGTCCTTATTGTTGACGACCAATATGAAAAGGTAAAAGTCTTCGCCAGATGTCTAAGTGAGGCTTCAATCAAGGACATCACCCATGTGACATCATCCTTTCAAGCTCTAGAAAGCTGTTCACAACATCAATATGATTTGATGATTCTCGATATTCAGCTCCCAGAAAGGTTGGGAGATGAAATCAACAAAAGAGGAGGTGTAAACCTTCTCGAACGTTTAGAAATTGACGACAAGTGCTTCACACCTGTCCACGTGGTTGCAGCAACGTCCTACGATGACTCATATGATGAGTTTAAAGAATATTTCGACAGAAAGCCCTGGAAAATTTTAAGAGACATTAACGATGAAGAGATTATAAATGAGATAATTCATGCGTTGAGTAAACATTCTATAAATACGGAAAACTACGATGTTGCTTTATTGACTGCCCTACCCCACATAGAGCAAGAAGCAGTATTCAATTTACCTTTGAATTGGAAGGAAAAAATCGAATTTGATGACACAAACAAATATTATGTAGCTGAATTTGAAAACTCTGAAGGTCAAAAGAAAAGTATCATTACCACGTGTTGCCCAAGAATGGGGATTGCTTCATCAGCTGCGGTAGCTATGAAAATGCTACTTAAATTTAAGCCCAAATTATTTTTAATGACCGGGATAGCAGCTGGAATAAAGGGCAAGTGCGATATTGGCGATATCTTAATTGCCGACCCTTGTTGGGATTGGGGAAGTGGCAAAATGACCGTTGTGGATGGCAAGGCAAAGTTCATGAGTGCACCACATCAAATCCCATTAAACACTAGACTTCGTGCACAGTTAAAAGAAATGTCCGTTGCGAGGACTTATTTACACGAAATTCACCACAATTGGGATGCAGAAAAAGGGAAACAGCCGGAAGCTGAGCCAAACCTTCTTGTTGGCCCAATTGCTTCGGGTGCAGTAGTTATTGAAGACCCTGATACCCTGAAATTAATTATTAGCCAAAACAGGGAAACAGTTGGCGTAGAGATGGAAGCATATGGGTTACTTGCCGCTACGATATACTCTAACGGCAAAAACAAAACGGAAGCTTTGATAATTAAGTCAGTATGTGATTTTGCAGATATAGAGAAAAATAATGAATGGCAGGAATACGCAGCGTATACAAGCACTGAGTTTGCTTATAGACTTTTAATAGATTGCATCGTATGAAAAGTACTTAAGGGTAAAATCTGTCTTTAGTTTTTGTCAGCGTTTTTATCGAGGTAAAAAAAGATTCAGGGTCACATCTTAAATATTAAGCATTATAAACCCAACACTTAATATTTAAGATGTGACCCTAAGGATTTGTCTGAAATATCGAATATTTAAAGTTTCTTACCGAAATCATAAATCTAACCTTGGAGGGGGAATCTAACATGATATTCATCACCAATCGTTTTCCAAAACAAAGCATCCGCACCCGCATCGGGCGTCAATTTGATTTTGATTTGAACAATAATGCTGCCAGTAATTCGGTCTATTTTTGTGAGCGCACGGGGGAGGGGGAGCATACGGAGATTGGCAGTATTGCTTTTTTGAACCGGATTAAAGCAACCCACTGCCGCCAGATTCTGATCTATATCCACGGATTTTCCAATTTACCGGAGGATGTTTTTCCCGCCGTTGATGAATTTCAAGCCCTTTGTGATGCAAAGAAGCAAAATGAAATTCTGGTGATTCCCATCATCTGGCCTTGTGATAACGATTTTGGGATTGTTCAGGATTACTGGGATGATCAGAAAGCGGCTGATCAGAGTGCTTATTCTTTTTCTCGGGTGCTGGAAAAGTTTGTCGCCTGGAGGAATTCGGAAAAATACAATTCGCAAGACGATCCCTGCCTGAAACGGATCAATGTTCTGGCCCATTCCATGGGCAACCGAGTGCTGCGTGAAACTCTGGTCGCCTGGAATAAATATGATCTGCCTAAAGGGTTGCCGCTGATCTTTCGAAATACTTTTCTGGTGGCTGCTGATGTTGTCAATGAAACCCTGCAAGAAGGGGAGCGCGGTGAACATATCTGCCATGCTTCACGCAATGTGATTGTCTACCACGCCTCGGATGACCTAGCGTTAAGGGCCAGCAAGGCCTCAAATCTTAAGAATAACATTGCTTCGCGCCGTCTGGGCCATACCGGACCGGAAAACATGGATAAAACGCCACGCAACGTTTATCGGGTCGATTGTGATGATGTCAATAACACCTATGACAGGCCGAAAGGGCATACCTATTTTCGCTCGGGAGAGACAAAGGGAAAACCGGGGAAGGTGTTTGAGCATATTTTTGCCTGCCTGGAGTCAGGTCGGGTTTACCCGGAGGATGAACACCGCAGGTCTTCGATTATCCGTTAATCTTGTTTTGAAGTTCCATAACCCGTGTGACGCAGCCGGAGTGCAGAGTAGTTTTGCAGGGTTTCGAAGAAAAATGTCTGAGCCGCAGGTGAGTTTTTTTCTGAGCTGCAAAACGTAACGGAACAGAGGGAACCCAAAGGGCAAGGAGTTCGGGTGTGCTTCTTTGCTTCCTTTCTTGTCACACAACAAGAAAGGAAGGCGGTGAGTGGGGCCGCAACCCCACGACCTTAAAGACTCATCATCTATAAACCCCGAATGTCCACACTCCCCGGATTACTTCTATATAAGCCGTCTTATGCCGATTCCTCAAACAGAACGGTGGTCAGATAACGCTCCCCTGAATCCGGCAGAATCACGACAATGTTCTTACCCTTAAAATCCGGTTCTTCTGCCAGCCGTGCTGCCACAGCCACAGCCGCTCCGCAGGATATCCCAGAAAGCAGACCCTCCTCTTTGGCCAGTCGCCTGGCGAAATCAAGGGCTTCTTCGTTAGTCACTTTTTCAACACGGTCAACAACCGATAAATCGAGGTTGGCAGGAATAAATCCCGCTCCGATTCCCTGAATTTTATGCGGTCCAGGCTGCAATGATTCTCCTGCCAGATGCTGGCTGATGACCGGGCTGTCTGCTGGTTCTACCGCAACCGAGATAATCTGTTTCCCTTTGTTTTTTTTGATGTAGCGGGAAATTCCACTGATGGTTCCACCGGTCCCTACTCCTGAAATCAGCACATCGATATTTCCATCCGTGTCATTCCAGATCTCCGGCCCGGTGGTTTGTTCATGGATTTCCGGATTGGCCGGATTTTTAAACTGGTTCAGCAGGACATAAAGTTCAGGGTTGGAGTCCGCTATCTGTTCGGCTTCAAGAATAGCGCCGGCCATCCCTTTGGCACCGGGGGTCAGTATGAGTTTAGCCCCTAGAGCCTTGAGAACTTTACGCCGTTCTTTACTCATGGTATCCGGCATGGTCAGGGTGAGAGGAATTCCTTTAGCCGCAGCGACAAAGGCCAAAGCAATCCCGGTATTGCCGCTGGTCGGTTCGATAAGTTCCATCCCCGGTTTCAGAGCTCCGCTTTTCAGTGCGTCCCAGATCATTGACGCACCGATTCGACACTTGACTGAGTATCCCGGATTCCGCCCTTCAATTTTGGCAAATACATTGACAGCATTTGTCGGAATGACACGATTCAGGCGAACTAATGGGGTATTGCCGATCGACAGGGAATTATCAGTGTAAATGTTGCTCATCAGTGGCTCCTTTGTCGGATTATTTGAATCGGAAAAATAAATATATTTTTTATGGTGTTAGTTATTATGTTTAACATGATTAATGTAGTCAAGAACTAAATCTTTAATTGTTTATCTTGATGGTGATGAAAATGAGGAGCCTTCGTAAGGTTCTAATTGTGATGACCGCTATCCCGTGTGACGACGCCGGAGAGGAACAGCTGATTTGAGAAACAGAGCGGGAAATGTTTGAGCGAAGCGAGTTTTTGCCGCTTCTGAAAGTAGTTGTGAAACGGAGGGACCCCGAAGGGCAAGGAGTTCGGGTGTGCTTCTTTGCTTCCTTTCTTGTTACATAACAAGAAAGGAAGGCGTCGAGCGGGGTTGCGACCCCGCGACTTTTTAGATCATTGCCATTACGACAGAAATGCAAAAATTAAAGAATTGCGGGCAACGGCCAATCCGTTTCATAACCTTGGGGATAGAAGTTTTCTCTGGTGCGATTGAAATAACCGTATTGAATCCGTGGAATTTCTTTTTTCACCCGATCGAGCATTTTTTTCATTCCGATTCCCGATCCATCCGCACTCATGGATTTCCAATAGAGTTGGGGGTCAATACTGAGGTTACGCATCTGGATCAGATCAATACCGATGGCATCAACCAGATGCAGCAGGTTTTCAATTTCATCCTCACGGTCAGTTATTCCGGGGAAGACCAGATAATTGAACATGGTGAATAACCCATGCTGTTTTGCCCGGTGAGCCGACTCAATAACATCATCAAAGCGGTATTTAACAGGTCTGTAGTAAGCGTTGTAGAATCGCTCCTGGACTGAGTTCAGGGAAATACGGATGGAATCGATGCCCGCTTCTGCAAGCTTGTCAATGGCATCAGGAATGGAAGCATTGGAATTAAAATTGATTGTTCCTCGCGATGTTTGACGTCGCATTTCCTTGACCGCATCTGCAATTCTGTCGGCTTGTAGAATCGGATCACCTTCACACCCCTGACCAAACGAGACAATCGCATTTTCTGCAGTCTTCAGGTGGGGCACTGCAACTTCACAGAGTTCTTCAACTGTTGGTACAAAGGTTAAGCGATCCTGGCTTGACTGACAGGATGTTGGCTCGTCCTGCAGAGAAATACAGCCAATGCAGCGGGCATTGCACGCGGGAGAGCAGGGGAGAGGGGCTTCCCAGCGCCCGAAGAAAAGGTTTTTTGCCGCAAAGCAATGATAATCAAGAGCACAACGGGATAATTGTTTCACCAGCCGATTGTCGGGTTGTGCTGCGACCCGTTTGCGTACCAGAGGCTCGAGCTTGCGATCATCAAAATGTTCGGGCTCCCATTGCTGGTTTCGGTCAACCCGTACTGCGGCGACATAAAAACGCTCCTCTTCGACACACCAGCCCACAGCGGTGTAGGACCAGAGGGTGAGTTCAACATTCTTTTTAGCATAGGCCGCTGCCGGGAGCAGAGTTCTGGTGAAAGCGGGATTGGTGAAAGCTGAAACCGCTTGAGCTGGTCCTCCCCCCCAACTGTCAGGAAGGGAATCAACGGTGATTTGTTTGCCGCTATGCCGATCAAAGCCGATGGGTGGCGTTCCCGGAATGGTAAACAGGCGACTCCCTTCCGGTAATGGTATTAATTCATCGGCATCAGGATGGCGAATGGTCATCCCGTTCATCCCCGCCAATAACAGTTCGGGATGCTCAAATACTTCGCCATTTTCATCGGCAATAACGGCCAGAATGGTTTTTTGTTTGCTCATTGCAGGTCCTTTCCTTTCGCGGCGGAAAAGATAGCACATTCATCTTAAAAAATGAGCAATAAGTATTGGATTGCATCCGGCAATATAAAGTTGCTCAAAGTCATCGTCCGAATGAATTTATTTGGTCTTATTTTTCTGCATCTCTTTTTTGATTTCGGCGGCTTCTGCGGCAAGTTCGTTCAGTAAGGCTCCGACTGACCAGTTCTCTGAAATGGGGGTCAGAGCAGCCCAGTGCTGGGTCGGAAGTTCTGAGCTGCGATAGTCGGCCATTAAAATATGCAATTCTTCATGGGTGAAGCCGGACATGATGGCGGCTCTTTTCATTTCGGAGGTTTCGCCATGACCATGTTTGTGATCGCAGTCAAAAACTTCTTTAAGGGTTTTTTTTATGTCATTATTTGTCGCAAAAATGACGGGAAAATCAGCCAACTCGCTTTTTTCCAAGAGAGCAAGGAGAGTGTGTTGTTCCGGTTCCGGATAGCCACAGACCAAAAGTCCTTTGGGTCCATACATCTTTTCAGCCGTTTTTTCTACCTTTTTAAACGTTCCTTCTTCACTCATGACCTGGTCCTTTTTTCTTCTTTTTAATAGAGAGAGTTTCTGTATCAATAGATTCCTTCACAGGAGTGCAGATATAGTAAACGGACAAAGAGATGCGTGTCAAAAGTTCCGCTGTAAATATTTTTTTGTCTCCGGTTCCTTCTTTATTTTGGTTGTTGTGAAAATATCCTGCGAATCAACTTAAGCGTGCAAACTTTGCTTGGATCTGTACTTTGAATAGGATACTCTCCCCGTTATGCAAACTTTACTGACGACCTTACACAGCAAATATATTCACGCCAGTTTGGCATTGCCCTGTTTGGCAGCGTACTGTGGAGAGGAGAGCGGGGAAATTCTGATTCGCGAATATTCCGTGAACGAACCTAAAGAAATTTTGCTGGCGCAGATCGTTGCCTGTGATGCTGATGTGATCTGTTTTTCGGTTTACCTGTGGAATCGGGTCGCGACTTTAGAACTGGTTTCCTGTCTAAAACGGATTAACCCGCACATTAAAATAGTCCTTGGCGGCCCCGAAGTTTCTTTTGAATCCAAGCACTTTTTTCAACATTATCCTGTCGATGCCTTGATCTGCGGTGAAGGAGAGACTCCTTTACGGGCGTTATTGATCGCCTGGCAGCAAGGGCAGGATTTACCGCCTATTGCCGGCCTAATGACCCCTGCACACCCTGAACTTACAGGGTTGAATTTACTCGAATCCCTTGATGATATCCCTTCACCGTTTGCTGCTGGACTGGTCGATCTGACCCGCGGGCTGGTTTATTACGAAAGTAGCCGTGGTTGCCCCTATACCTGCAGTTTCTGTATGAGTGCGTTGGATGAAAGGGTCAGATCTTTTTCCCCTGAGAGAATAAAGGCTGATCTGAAAATACTGATGGACAACCGGGTGGCTAAAATTAAATTTGTCGACCGGACCTTCAATTACAATAAGCAACGTACCCGGGAAATCTTTGACTTTATTCTGCAGCATAATCATTGCAGCCATTTTCATTTTGAGATTGGGGCTCATTTACTGGATGAGGAGACGCTGGAGCTGTTGGAACAGGTTCCAGAAGAGATGTTTCAGTTTGAAATCGGGGTGCAATCGACCCTTCCGGAAACGTTGCAGAATGTCGGTCGTCAAGCCTCGCTACAACGGTTGGCAGACAATGTCCATTTTCTAAGAACGAGAACCAATATCCATCTTCATCTGGATCTGATTGCGGGATTACCGGGAGAGGATTATCCGCAATTTTTACAATCGATTGATTGGGTTTCTGCTTTGAGCGCTCATCACCTACAGATTGAACCGGTGAAATTGCTACCGGGCGCACCATTGAGATTGCAGGCGCAGTCGTGGGGAATTGAATATGATCCCAGCCCCCCTTATACAATTCTGAAATCTAAGCAGCTTGGATTTGATGATCTGGAGCGGTTACGTGGAATTGGACGCTTGTTGGATCTGTTCGTCAATAGCGGTCGGTTTTCGTTTTTACTGCAGAAACTCAGCGCACATTTTACCCGTCTGTCCCTGTTGCTGGAGGATTTGGACAGATTCTGGCGGCAGAATGACCTTTATTCGCAGAGTCTGTCTCTGACGGGGCAGTGTCTGGCTTTTGATCGTTATTTGCAGGAATGCTTCCGTGATGATGAGTTATTGGCGTATCACGAGCTCCTCGGGCGGGATTATGCACATCACCAGCGGGTGGTGGCCGGTTCAGCTCCTGCTTTTTTTAATACTGAGCTGTCTGAGGACGAAAGCAAAGCGGCACGAGTGCGGGTTAGGCAGGAATGGGAGAACCTGAATCGGAAAGGAAAGGTTCAATATTTTGCTGCGGTGTTCTACCATCTCCATGATTACCCGGGCCGAACTGTTCTCATTTTTATGTATCCGGTCAAAAATGCTACGGGGTTGCAGGTTAAGGAATTACTCCTGTAGGCATTGAAAACATTTGAATAAACGTGGCAAGATCGCGAGTTGCAAGGTCCCTTGTCGCTACGCTCTCCTGTCATGTCACCATTCACGAATCCTCTGAACATTTCCCGTATCGCATTATAAATGCGTCGCTGTCGCAACATAGGCAGATGGCGTTATTCAGCCATGGTGGCAGGCTCTGATGCCGGAATGGCTTTTCCAAGCTGAAAGGTTAATCCGAGGGTATACTGGAGGTTGTTGTCTGGTTCTGGAATGTCAACTAAATGGCGGATATCAGCACGGAGCGCAATCAGGTTGTCAAGGATGAAATACTTAAAGCCGACACCGTAATTGACAAGCAAGTGGTCACGGTCGGCGCCAACATCCGGGGATGAGTAGATGGCACCCATACCAGCAGCGACGTAAGGGATAAATTTTTTGTCCGGTCGAAAGTGGTAAAGGACATCCAGCCGATAAGTTTCAACCTTGGTATCCGGTGTTGGTGGATCATCTGTATCTGCAACAGCTTTGGTATAGATACCTTCAATCGACCAGTTTTCAGTAAAATTGTAGCCGAGACCAACACCCCTGAATCTGGAAGTTTCCAGGGATTGGTTTCCCTCAAAGAGATGTTTGCCCTGCAAAAGTGAAAGGGAAAGAGCTCCTGATTGATTTGCTGCTGCCGCGGGCAGCGCCAAACAACACATAAATAGAGTCAGACAGATTGACTTCTTAAGCATCGAAACCTTCTCCTGGTGTAGACGTTGTTATCAATGAGATCAAATGGTCCTGCCCCATGAGAAGAGAGAAATCTTCTCGCTGGAAAAATTAAGCTTGATGAATAACTAATCTTCGTCCGCTATTAACAGGGTGCTGAAAACAGGAGATTGCTCTGTCAGCGGTTCTAAAT